>JBOHGX010000032.1:0-2532 GCA_050700255.1 Pseudonocardiaceae bacterium | reverse complement strand
GGACCACCCAATGATCCACTAGACCAGAAGAGCTCACGTCTGAATCCCGACATGGAGACATATCGGGGCAATGTGGGCGTCTCGGACCCCGATATGTCTCCATGTCGGGCTAGGAGCGACGATGCGGAGGCCGCGTGAACAGCGATCCGGCCGGGGTGCCTGCGCGCTCGCACGATGCCCGGCCGAGACAAGCCCAATCGAGACGAACAGACTGGAGGCAAGCAGACCGCTTGCTGCTGTCGACGGGTCGGCGCGGCGGACTGTGGACATGGGTGCTGGCACTGGCCACTCTGGTCGGCTCAGGCGCGGCACTCCTGCTCCCCGCCGCCATCGGCCGAGCTCTCGATGCGCTGCCCGGTGGGGCCCACATCACCTGGACCCTCCTCGCCTGTGCGGGGCTGATCGTCATCATGGTGGGCGGCAAGGTGATCGGCGACATCGCCGTCGGAGCGAGTAATGCCCGCTGCACAGCCTGGCTGCGCATGACGCTGGTCCGGCACCTGGTCGCGATCGGCCCGGCAGCCACTCGCCGCTTCGAACCCGGAGACCTCACCACCAGGGTGACCCGCAACGCCAACGAGGCAGGTCAGATCGGAGTGACCGCGGTCATGATCGGTGCCGGCCTGATCCCTCCGGTCGGCGGCATCGTTGCGCTGGCGTTGATCGATCCGTGGGTGGGGCTCACCGCGCTGGTCGGACTGGTAGCGATGGCCGGGATGCTGCGGGTCTTCGTCCGCGACAACTCTGAGACCATCGGGGACTACCTGCACAGCCAGGGACAGATCGCTGCGCGGCTGCTCGATGCGCTGGCCGGTGCCCGCACGATCGCCGCCGCGGGCAGCATCGAGCGGGAGCGAGGACGGATCCTGCAGCCGCTGCGCGGGCTGCGCACCCACGGCGCCCGCATGTGGCACAACCAGGTTCGGGTAGCCAGCCAATCCGCCATGATCGGGCCGCTGCTGCAGCTGGTCGTCGTCGGTGTCGCCGGGCTGGGTGTGGTCGCCGGCCACCTGACCGTTGGTGAGCTCTACGCCGCGAGCCGCTATGCAGTGATGGCCGCCGGCATCGGCTCGGCGGTGGGTTTCTTCAACAAGCTCACCCGAGCCCGGGCTGGTGGCCGGCGCGCCGCTGAGGTGCTCACCGAGCCGGTGACCCCATACGGCGCCGCGACACTGCCTGACACGTTTGGTAGAGGCGGCCGTGATTCTGGTGGTTCTCACCAAGGCAGGCTCGAGTTCCGCGGAGTCCGGGTGTCCATCGCTGGTGAAGCGGTCATCAACGGCCTGGACCTCACCGTCCCGGCCGGTGCCGCAGTGGCTGTGGTCGGCCAGTCCGGCGCGGGCAAGTCGGTGCTCGCCGCACTGGCCGGTCGGCTCACCGATCCAGACCGCGGACAGGTGCTCCTTGATGGCGTGGCGCTGCCCGAGCTGTCCCGGGAACAACTGCGCGGCGCGGTGGGCTTTGCCTTCGAGCGTCCCGCGTTGGTCGGTGACACGATCGAGGAAGCGATCAACTTCGGTTCACGCAGCCAAAGCGAGGAAAAGGTCCGTCGAGCCGCCGCCACCGCTCGTGCGGACACCTTCGTGGAGCGGCTGCCGCAGGGATACCGGACCGAGCTGGCCGCAGCCCCACTGTCCGGAGGCGAGGTGCAGCGGCTCGGCCTGGCCCGGGCGTTTGCCCACCCCTACCGGTTGCTGATTCTCGATGACGCCACCTCGAGCCTGGACACGGTGACCGAGCGGCAGGTCGGGGCCGCGCTGACCACCGGCGGCGGGGGACAAACCCGGCTGATCATCGCGCACCGGGTGACCACGGCCGCCCGCACGGATCTGGTCGCTTGGCTCGATCGGGGCAAGTTACGCAGCCTGGGTCGGCATACCGCCCTGTGGCGCGACCCGGAATACCGGGCTCTCTTCGGCACCGAAGCCGTAACGACCGAAAGCCAGAGCCGATCTGAAACGCAGCACCTGCCCGCAGTATCGGCGGCCGTCCGATGACCCCCGAAATGACAACCGACATGGTCCCAGCCGTGGACACCGTGCCCCGAGTGCTGCGCACAACGCTGCGCCGCCATCCTGGCGCGCTTGCCCGGCTGGCTGCGTGGTCGGTGCCGCAGATGCTGCCGTTGCTGCTGTCCGGCTACGGAGTGGCCCACGCGTTGGACGACGGATTCCTGGCCGGCCGTCCCGGGATCGGGCTGGTGTGGCTTGGCGTCCTGGCTGTGGCGGTGTTAGCAGGGGCATTGGCCACCCGGCACGTCTACCGGATCCTCGCCGAGATCGTGGAGCCGTTCCGCGACGACCTGGTGGAGCGGGTCGTGGGAGGTGCCCTGCAGCGGTCCACGGTGCTCGGCGGCCGGCCCGATTCGGGCGCGGTCGCCCGGCTGACCCACCAGGTCGAGGTGGTGCGGGACACTTTCGCCGGCTTGCTCCTGCTCACCAGGAGCTTCGTGGTCAGCTCGGTCGCCGCAGTGATCGGGATGGCCGCACTGACCGGGGTCGTCGGGCTGCTGGTGCTGCCGCCGCTGCTGGT
>JBOHGX010000031.1:0-7857 GCA_050700255.1 Pseudonocardiaceae bacterium | reverse complement strand
GCCCAGGCCCCCGCTGCTGCGGCGGCGACGCTGCTCGCGAGCCGGCGCGCGACGACGGTCGGCGCGCGAGCACGCTCCCCCTCCCGCGCGGCATCGAGGTCGAGGACCAGCAAGGCGAGCGCCTCCTCCTCGCGGACTTCGTCGCACGCGGCCCGACCGTCCTCGCGTTCTTTTACACACGGTGCGCAAATCCGAGAAAGTGCTCACTGAGCATCACCTCGCTGGCGGGCCTGTGCCGCGAACTCGCCGCTGCCCACCGGCTCAATTCCGTTCAGGTGGCTGCTATTACCTACGACCCCGGCTACGACCTGCCGGCCCGGCTATTGCGGTACGGGCGAGACCGCGGCCTGCCGTTTGGACCCACGGTTCGGATGTTCCGCGCGGTCGCCGGGTATGACCTGCTGCGCGAGCACCTCGCGCTGCGCGTCGGCTACACCGCCTCGGTGGTCAACCGCCACAGCATCGAGCTGTTCTTCGTGGACAGCACGGGATGCGTCGCCCGTACCTGGTCGCGGCGTCGGTGGGTGCCCGCCGACGTGCTCGCCCACATCGAGCACCCTGACGGCCAGTAGCCCGCGCTCCGCGCTCGCCGCCGTGCTGACGGTTGCTCATGAGGCCGGTCTGTCAAGGGTTGCGCATCAGGGACCTGAACTTCAACCCCAGCCAGGGTTTGCGGCCCCAGGCGATGAGCTGACCCTTGGCGATCGCGTTCCACTGGCTCTGGCGCTGCCAGAACACCATGAAGAACGCTGCGGGATCAGCCAAGATGTGACAGTCCACCCGCCGGGCCGACGGCTCTTCGACCCTGAGCGACCCATCGTCGAAAACCCAATTGAGCCGGCCGCCTCCCCGCAGGCGCAGCCCGTAGGTTGCCTGCAGGCCGGCCGCCTGCTCAGCGTTGACAAACGTCCGAGGATCGGCAGTTTGGACCACCGGGACGAAGAATTGCCGCACCACCATGGCCGCATGCGTTGGCTCGATCCTCCACTTGCGCCCGGCGGCATGGGCGATGTCGTAACCGTGCATGATCGTCTCGTTCAGCAGGTTGCAGGTCAGGGCCGAGAGGGGCACCGTGGTGCCCTCAACGATCCACGGGCGCGGCTCATCGGGAGAGTGTCCCGCACACCCGCGGAGGTACTCCTCGGCCCGCTCCTCGATGCGGTCAGCCAGGACAGCCAGATCGCGCTCGGCGTCGGACTTCAACGCGAGCGCGTTCATGTCGGCGTTGTCCCACATGTCCGGGATCATCGAGTCGCCGGCCACCTCAGCAATGCCGGGCACTACTGCCTTATATCGGGAGAGGTCTTTCCGTGCCAGCCCAGGCACCAGCATCCAGTTCTGCGAGAGATGCATGGCAACCTCAGCGAGGTTCCACTGACCCACCGCGGGAACTCCCGGATCAGTGATGGACCGCATCAGGGTCGTCACCCGCCGAACCTCATCGCGGAGCGCGTCTTGGCTCTGCTGCCATTCACTTGTCGATACGCTTGCGACCATGTCAACCTCTTGAATTGTCAGATGACGGATCCGCATAGCTATGGCGTGAAGTTCAAGACTCGCGCTATCTGCCACGTGTCCACGTAACTTTGCCAACGCACGCACTTCCCGTCACGGAAGTCCCATACGTGCGCGACCTGCGCGTCGAGATCCTGGCCGGTCGCCTTCCCCTTGCCTCGATACCGTGCCTCGACCAGCACCGTGTCGCCAAGCCCAACGATCCGTTGGATGTCGATCCGGAAACCATCGTAGATTTGAGGGAGCTGCGAGAAGAGACCCTCGAGGACGGCCTGCGGTCCCACGAACGCCTTGCCGGGCCATAGCGGGTGGTGTTCGGGTACAGTAGGTGCCATTCGACCTGTTCATCTAGGGCGCCGAGGACTGTGTTGATGTCCTCGTTTGCCAACGCCTCATAGGCTCCCTTGACGATTGCGACGTTATCGGACATGACTGCTCCTCCGTGTGGATGACAACCCGCTGATTCTTGCACGATAGTGCGGCGCGCGGCGTCGCCACGTCCGCCGAATTACTCACCCCGCTACTCAACTGCGACTGGTGATCCAGACCGCGATCTGGCTCCGGTTCGACAGGTCGAGCTTGGTGAGGATGTGCTGCACGTGGTTCTGCGCGGTGCGCTCGGAGAGGTAGAGCCGGGCGGCGATCTCCCGGTTGGTCAGCCCCTGCGCCACCAGTTCGGCGACCTCGCGCTCCCTTGGTGTCAACGGCTCAGCCGGCGCCTGGCTGAGCCGGTCGGCCAGCTCCTGGGATCGCGCCGCGAACGGCGGCATGCCGAGGGTCGTGGCTCGGCGGGCACAGTCGGCGGCCAACGAACGGGCCCGTGCCACATCACCGTCCCCTCCCCGGCGGGCCAGCGCCACGGCGAGCTCGAACAGGGCCTCGACGTGGTAACCAGCCGCCCCGTTCGCCGCGCACGCCCGCCGTGCCTGGTCGAGGTCGGCGACGGCATCCTCGAGCAGTCCTAGATGCCGAGCCGCGATGCCCAGGTAGAGCTCAACCGGCCCGAGGTAGATTGCGGCGCCCGCCCCGCCCGCGACATGGTGGCCGCGGTAACGGGCCAGCAGCCCACGGAGCGCCGCGACATCCTCGGCGGCGTCCATCGCCGCGGCGACCATGATGCCGAGTGCGTAGCTGATGGTCGCCCCGTGCGTGGTCGGCTGCCACTCGGCGACCGGCCCCAGCGCGCGGTAGAGCCCGGCCGCCTCGGCGTGTCGCCCGGCTGAGATCAGCACAACAGCCGGCGCGAGCGAGTAGAGGACGCCGAAGGCCGGGCAGAAGTCTCGGGCACCGACAGGTCCATCGAGGCCGTAAGCACTCGCCCCGCCGCTCGCCTCGGGACCGATGTGGTGGCCCGTCATCCCCAACACGCCGTCCCGGACCCACGCCGAGAGCGGGATCAACTCGGTGAAGCCCTCGTTGGCCAGCCGGATGGCGTCGGCGAAGCGTGCCTGCGCTTGGGCGTGCGCTGCCTGGCAGCGGAGCAGTTGCCAGCGCGCGACCGGCCCGCCCATCTCGTTGACGCACCAGGCCAGGGGATCGAGCTCCCGACCGACGCCGGCGAGGTCGCCGCGCTGGAACATCACGTCGATCCGCCAGAGGTGGGCCCACATCTGGGTCTCGGGGTCCGAGGCTTCCCGGCCGATCTCCAGCAGCTGCGCGGCCAGGCCGAATCGTTCCTCGGTCCCGTCCGGACCGCTGCGTACGAGCTGCCGGGCTCGTAACGTCGCCACGACTGCGGTCCGATCGTCGCACTGGTTCGCCACGGCCAGTGCCTGCTCGCTGGCCCGCGCGGCGGCATCGAGGTCATCGAGGTAGATGCACGCCCGGGCCAGGCCGGCCGCAACCCTGGCGCGCAGCGAGGTCGCCTCCGGACCCAGCCACCGCAGGACCTCCTCGCACAGCCGCCTGACCAGCCGATCGGCCTCGGCGCCGTCGCCACCTTCCAAGATCAGGGCTGCCTCGGCGATGAGGTCGTGCCGCGCCATCGAACGTGCGAGGTCGGCCGCACTCCGGCAGGTGTGCAGCCGGCCCGGGTGATCCCCAGACAAGCTCTGCGCGGCGCCGAGTGCGAGCAGCAGCTGGCAGCGGTCGAGATCGTCGAGCTCGCGGACGCCGACGTCGAGCGCGAGCCGGTAGAGCCGCACGCCCTCCTCGTAGGCGAGCCGGCTCACCGCCTCACCCGCGGCCCGCCGGATCCAACCGCTAGCGCGGCCCCGCTCGCCGAGCACGGCCGCGGCCGCCCAGTGCCGGGCGAGATCCGACAGATGCGGCTCGAGACGGCCGGCGTACAGCTCCTCCACGGCCTCGGCCGCCGACCGGTGCAGCTGTACCCGCTCCGCTGTGCCCAGGCCGGCCTCGATCGCGTCCCGAATCAAGACGTGCACGAATCGGTGCTGGCCGGGCGTCGCGATGGACTCGACCAGGCCGGCGGCCGCTGCCTCATCGAGCTGGCCCAGGCAGCCGAGCACAGGCTCGCCCACCATCCGGGCGACCACGTCGACGGAGAATTCCCGGCCGACGATCGACGCCGCGCGGAGCAGCCACACGGACTTCGGTGGGAGCCGATCCAGCCGTTCGTTGATCGTCTGCAGCACGCTCGGCGGGACCGGGACGGCCGATGCGGCTGCCCCTGCGTCGGCCAGCGCCCGTCCCATCTCACCGACGAAGAAGGGGTTGCCACCGGTGACCGCGTGCACCCGCTCGATCTGCGCCGGTGCGATGGCGCGCCCGACCAGCGCGGCAAGCTGCTTGCCGACGGCCGGAGCGGCCAAGCCGCGGAGATCGATCAGCCGGGTGACCGGCTCCCGAGCAAGTCCCGTGACCAGGACGTCGTGCACGGGTTCGGTGTCGCGGTGGTTCACCATCACCAGCAGCCGCTGGCGAGCCAGCGTGCGCACCACGTGGTGCAGCAGCAGCAACGAGCCGTAATCCGCCCGGTGCGCATCGTCGAGCACGATGACCCACGGTGCGCTCGAGGTGATATCGCTCAGCAGCCGGGCCATCGCGTCGAACAGCCGAAACCGGTCCTCGCTCGAGCCGCTGCCACCCCGATCGCCGCCTGGGGCGTCGAACACGTCGGGTGCGAGCCGCACGAGGTCGGGGGTCAGCCCGAGCTCGTCGGCGATCGTGACGATGTCGACGCTGGCGGACACCGCGCGCAGCACCTGCCGCCACGGCCAGTACGGGGGCGCACCGCTCGACTCCGCCGCCGGCCCCCACGCCGCCGGCACGCCCCGCGTCGCCGCCAGCCCGGTCAGCTCCTCCGCCATGCGCGTCTTGCCGATCCCCGGCTCGCCCCGGCACAGCACGACGCGCGGATGTGCGCCGAGAGCCGACTCGAGGTGCTCCACGAGCGCGGCCAGCTCCCGTTCGCGACCAACCAACTCGGTGCGCATCAGCGGCCACGCCTCCTCGGCAACGTAGCTGGCGTGGAGCAGCTCGAGCAGGGCGGGAATCATCCCGAACTGTAATGCCCGGTAGGAAGAGCGAACAGGGGCGCGGGACGGCGCCTGGTGCAACGAAGCACTGCGCCTGCGACGGCCATCTGCTTAGGTCAGATCGTTCGCGATCTTTCGGCCATGGGCATCAACGTCAGGCTGCCGCAAGTCGCAGTACGAGCCGGGGTGAGGGCCCTGATCCGGCCGGCGCTGAGATCACGGGTGCCGAACGCGGTCAGACGCCGGTGGCTGGACGTCTGTTCGGTGCTCACCTCGGTACCACGCGGCACCGAAGTACGGCTGGTCCGGCTTGGCGACGTGCCCGGTGTGCGGATCGCGCATCGGGATGCCGACTCGAACGGCGCGAGCGGCGCACGTGTCGCGGGCCGCAGCAGCACCGGTGTTCCTGCTTGCATACCGGCTGGCCCCAGAACACCCGTACCCGGCGGCGCTGATGGACACGCTGGCCGCGTACGCGTCCCGGGACGCGATGCTCCACCCCGGGTGGCCGGCCGTCGCGGCCGACGAATACCGGGCCAGCCGCGAGGCGACTACCCCCCAGAATCTCACCCCTGTACGCCGAGCTGACCAGGTTGCCACCGATGGATATCCAGGCTGCCGAGAACGACTTGATCGTCAGCGACGCGGATCGGGTCGTTGAGCGGGCTGCCGGTGTGCCAGTGAGCTACCGGTGCTACGCCGGTCTGTGGCACTGCTTCCAGCTGCAAGCGGACCTACTGCGCGAGGCCGACGCGGCCCTGGCTGACCTGGGCCTGGCACTCGTCAGGCGCTGGGAGGACCACCAGGAGCCGGGCCACTAGCGCGACGCGCAGGAGCGTCCCGGCAGCAACTTAGCGGTCTCAGGATCCTCCACCCTAAGTTGCCTCCGGAAGTCCGTCGGGGGTCGCGGCAACCAGCACTCCACCCCGGTACAACGAGATCAGTACGGCGGCGAATACTCGTCCGGCCCCACCGGAGGCGGCTCTACAACGACCGAGCGGCGCGCCGGCGCTTTGAGCGCAAATCAAGCCGCAGCAGATCGTCACCCCATTCATCGGGCTCTGTGCAGCTCTAAGCTGATCAATTAGCCTGCTGCGGACTGTCGCTGAGTGTGGAGGTGTCGGCACCGTGCCCATCAACCGGCGCGCGTTTCTGCATGCCGCCGGCCTTGGCGCGGTGGCCACGGTGGCCGGCTGCAGTGGCACGCAGACCACGTCGCCTACCCAACGTCCGCCGGCCGGGGCGGCTCACGCGCCGATCGACTTTCGTGGGCTGGCCAGGAAGGTGTCTGGCCCCGTGATCATGTCCGGCCAGCCCGGCTACGATCTTGCTCGCCGGTCGTTCAACCCGCTGTTCGACAACCGAACGCCGGCTGCTGTCGCGCAGTGTCGGCGCATCGAGGACGTGCAGGCTTGCGTGTCAGCCGCCGCGGCGGGAGGGATGCCGATCGCGGCTCGCAGCGGTGGTCACAGCTATGCCGGCTACTCCACCCCGGACAGCGCGCTGATCGTCGATCTGTCCGGTATGTCCAGCGTGCAGGTCAACGCCGAAGGCACGGCGGTCATCGGTGCCGGCGCACGGCTGATCGACGTCTACACCGCCCTCGCTCAGGCCGGGCGGTGCCTGCCGGCCGGCTCGTGCCCGTCAGTCGGCATTGCCGGTCTCACGCTCGGCGGTGGGGTCGGCGTGCTGTCCCGCAAGTACGGGCTGACCTGCGATCGGCTGGTGTCGGCGACCGTGGTCACGGCGGACGGCACGTCACGCACGGTGTCTGCGTCGGCGGAGCCGGACCTGTTCTGGGCGTTGCGGGGCGGCGGTGGCGGCAACTTCGGCATCGTCACGTCGTTGTCCTTCGATACCGTGCCTGCGCCGCAGCTGACTGCCTTTGCACTCGCTTTCCCTGCGGGCTCGGTGCCCGAGGTACTCGGCGGCTGGCAGCAGTGGATCACAGGCATGCCCGACGAGCTGTGCTCCAACTGCCACATCATCGGCGCCAGTCCACCGAGCTGCACTGTCCTGGGCTGCTATGTCGGCACGGCAAGCGCGCTGAATCCCTTGCTCACCGATCTGATCGACCGGATCGGCAGCCGGCCGATGTCGCACACCGTGGCCCAGCACGGCTATCTCGACGCGATGCACTACTTCGCCGGCTGCTCGACCAAATCGGCCGCCGAGTGCCACGACCAGGCCAGTGGCAGGCGCTGGAACCGCGAGGCATTCGTGGCCTCATCGCGGACGATGACTGCACCGGTGGCCGACCCTGCCCAGATCACCTCGGCGTGCGACGGCCGGACCGTTCTGATCCTCATCGACGGTCTCGGCGGCGCGGTGGGAAGAGTCGCATCAGCTGACACGGCGTTTCCACACCGAGGGGCACTGGCCACCATGCAGATCTACGTGAAGACAACCCTGGCCGACCGGGCGGCCGCGGCCTCGACGGTGACCGAGGTGCGGGATCAGTTGACCGGCATCGTCGGCGACGGGGCGTACGTCAACTACCTCGATGACAGCATGCCCAACTGGGCGCAGGCCTACTACGGCGACAACCTGCCCCGGTTGCGCCAGGTCGCGCAACACTATGACCCCAACCGGCTGTTCACCTTCCCCCAGGCCATCACCAACTCGTAATCGTTGTGGCGTTTCCATTTCACTGCAACTATGTTGGGGCCAGTCCGGTCGTTCTCGGGGGAATCCCATGGGCCATTCGGTACCCGTACGGCGCTTCGTCCGTGCTATCGCCATGCTGCTCGCCGTCCTCGCCTGTGGCTGCGAAACCACGGCTGCGCCGCCGCCCGAAAGCGCCACACGAACCGCCGGCAGCCCCGAATGGAGGGAGCACCTGGGCCAGTTCGAGGAAGGCTACTTCGCGCTGAACCCGACCTTCGCCGTCCAGCAAGGGCGGCAC
>JBOHGX010000030.1:0-2868 GCA_050700255.1 Pseudonocardiaceae bacterium | reverse complement strand
GCTGATGATGCCGGTGCAGTTCACGATGCCGGTGCTGCTGATGATGCCGGTGCAGTTCACGATGCCGGTGCTGCTGATGATGCCGGTGCAGTTCACGATGCCGGTGCTGCTGACGACGCCTCAAACCAAGGTCACGAGGCTCGCTGAGTAGTGGCTGCGGGACATCAACGAGTCCGATCGTGCCATCCACACCAAGCTCACCTATAGCGATGCGTGGTAACGATGCCTCTCGGCGTCGGTGGGGAAGCTGCGGATCGGCGACGTGCGCGTGTCCCGAGTGGATCGGACGGTGCGGGAGATCCGCGAGCACCGGGGTGCCGAGGGCGTCCGGCACGCCAAGATCGTGCTATCCGGCATGGTTGACTTGGCGGTGCGTCATGACGCGATCGATACCAATACGGGTGCGTGGCCGCGAGGACGCCGGCACGCTGCGCATCGAGGGCACGGTGATCCGGATTCCCGGCCAGGGGTTGACCGTGCGACCGCACACCAAGTGGAAGGCGGGTATGCGCACGATCACTCCGCCTGGATCCTGGACCTCCTCAAGCGGCGGCACACCAAGTTGCACTGTGCGTGGAGTCTTCCCGACGACCAGGCTCACCTTGCGCGACCCGGACAACACCCGGGCCAGGCGCGCGATGTCGTCCGGGAGACGCCGTGGGAAAGGCCTGCACCTGCATGCGTTCCGGCACCCGGTCGCCACTCGACTCGACCGAGCCGGTCTGTCGGCGCGGGAGATCGCCGACTACCTGGGACACGAGCGCGTCTCGATGACGCAGGGGAGGTCAACATGTCGTTACGGACCAGGGTCCACTTGGTCAGCTCGCCGGAGTCTCAGCGAGACCGGGCGGGCCCGGTACGCGGCGTTGTGCACGACGGGCAACGGGGTGTATGACGGCAGGGGTCTCGCCGCCTCCTTGGACTGACTCGCGCTGATGCCTGTCAGAGAGCGGCGAGACCCGCGATTTTCGGAGACGCACACGGCTCGTCCGCTACTAGACAGCCGCAAACGGGTCTGAATCGTCACGCTTGTTCCGCGCGGAGATGACCGCTCTTCGAATGCCGGTAAGTTCAGGGCGGGCTACTTAATAGCGCCCTCGCCTCTCCCCTTTGGGTTCAAGCAGATCGACCGAGGGTGTTGGCCTGGCGGAGGACGGGCGGGGCCGGAAGCGGGTATCCCGTCACGTCGGCGAGCTTGTCTCGGAGCGGGCCAGAGGCAGGCGTCCAGGTGGAGCACCGCATGCGATGAACGACCTAATGGACGCCTGCCCCTGGTCTGCTACGCCTTGTCAACGACAGACGGGACGGGATACCCATCACCCTCGTGTCCAGCCTTGGGAACCATCCCGGAGCTGAGGCCCGCCGGAGGCCCTGTGCCTGGTTGCGACACCCACAGAGCTTGCGCCACGCAGCGGTGGGTTTTGCACGGATGCTGGCAAGGCCGGCACCGGACCTGGGCGCCCAGAGGAGATCAGAAGTCGATACTGTCGGAGAGCGCAATCGCCCATCACCGTTCGTCGCAGCAACTCCGCTGCCTCCGTTGATAGGGTGCGGATCGCGGTGGCCGTTGTAGGGTAGGCCGCAGATCTGTTCCCGGGGTGAAGTTGTGAGCGAAGTACAGCCGTCAGCGGTCGAGCAGGCTACACAAGTGACGCCCGCCGCGATTATGCAACTCGGGATGGCGTTCTGGGGTTCAAAGACGCTGCTGAGCGCCGTCGAGTTGGGGGTCTTCTCGGAGCTGGCGGGCGGGGCCGCACTCGATGGCGAGGCGTTGCGCGAGCGCTTGGGTCTGCATCCGCGGAGCGCGACGGACTTCTTCGACGCGCTGGTCGCGCTGGGCATGCTCGAGCGCGAGGGCGGTCGCTACGCCAACACGCCCGCGACCGAATTGTTCCTCGACCCGGCCAAGCCCTCCTACATGGGCGGCATCTTGGAGATGGCGAACGCACGTCTCTACGGCTTCTGGGCGTCTCTGACAGAGGGTCTGCGAACCGGACTCCTGCAAAACGAGGCGAAGGGCGGCAAGAACTTCTTCGACGTGCTCTACGCCGACCCGGTGAGGCTGGCACAGTTCGCCCGGGCGATGAGCGGGATCAGCGCCGACACAGCGCGGGCGATCGCGGCCAAGTTTCCCTGGCAGGATCACAGCAGCGTGATCGACATCGGGTGCGCCGAAGGCGCCGTGCCGGTTCAGATTGCCCTGGCGCACGAGCACATAACCGGCGGCGGTTTCGATCTGCCTGCGATCGGGCCGATCTTCGATGCTTACGTCTCCGGCTTCGGGCTCGGCGAGCGGCTGAGCTTCACCGCCGGCGACTTCTTCACCGACCCACTACCCAAGGCAGATGTGCTCGTGATGGGACACATCCTGCACGACTGGGACATCGACGAGAAACGCCTGTTGCTGCAAAAGGCCTACGATGCCCTCCCCGAGGGCGGCGCGCTGATCGTTTACGATGCGATCATCGACGACGAGCGGCGCAACAACGCGTTCGGCCTGCTGATGAGCCTCAACATGCTGATCGAAACGCCCGGGGGGTTCGACTACACGGGCGCCAATTGCCGTACCTGGATGCAGGACACGGGCTTTCGCGAAAGCTACGTCGAGCACCTGGTCGGGCCCGACTCGATGGTCGTCGGAATCAAGTAGGCCGATCTAGCCGTAGCCGCGAGGCGGTGTGGGGCGATTCCGGGGTCTGGGGGGACAGAGACCTCTGGCGGTGCCGCCGCCGCTGGTTGTGTGTTCCGGGCTTGCGGCGCGTGTGGCTCGGGAGGGGTCCCCGCGACGAGTGGCGGCGCGTACCCAGTTGCGATGGCGGCCGGCCCGGCCGAGCACGGCCCGCTAGGGCCGCGCGCAGTGCCGGGTTC
>JBOHGX010000029.1:0-24437 GCA_050700255.1 Pseudonocardiaceae bacterium | reverse complement strand
ACGTAGAAGTTGGAGACGTGCCCCAGCGTGCGGATCTGGGTGCTCACCGCCTCGACCACCGCGGGGTGCGCGTGACCCAGCGTGTTGACGGCGATACCGCCGAGCAGGTCGAGATACCGGCGACCGTCGACATCCCACACCTGGGCACCCTCGCCGCGGGCCAGGGCCAGCGGCGGGGTGCCGTAGTTGTTCATCAGCGCGGCCTGCCACCGCTGCCGGTCGAGCTCGGTGGGCACCTAGCTCTCCTTCCCTGGCAGCACCATGGTGCCCACCCCCTCGCTGGTGAAGACCTCCAGGAGCACCGAATGCGCGAGCCGGCCGTCGATCACGTGGGCGCGCGGCACCCCCCCTCGGACCGCGCGCAGGCAGGCCTCCATCTTGGGCACCATCCCGGCGGCCAACCCCGGCAGCAGCCGTTCCAGTTCGTCGGCGGTGACGTGTGAGAGCAGGCTGCCGCGGTCCGGCCACTCGGTGTAGAGGCCCTCGACGTCGGTGAGCACGACGAGCTTCGCCGCGCCCAGCGCGACGGCGAGCGCCGCGGCCGCGGTGTCGGCGTTGACGTTGTGCACCACGCCGTCGACGTCGGGGGCCACTGTGGACACCACCGGGATGCGCCCGGCGTTGACGATGTCGAGCACCGCAGCGGGGTTCACTGCGACCACATCGCCGACCAGCCCCACGTCGATCTGCTCGCCGTTCACGGTAGCGGTACGCCGGGCGGCGGTGAACAGGTGCGCGTCCTCGCCGGAGATGCCGACGGCGAACGGGCCGTGTGCGTTGATCATCCCGACCAGCTCGCGGCCCACCTGGCCGAACAGCACCATGCGCACTACGTCGATCGTCTCGGGAGTGGTGACCCGCAAGCCTCCGTGGAACTCCCCAGCCATCCCCAGCCGGTCCAACATGGCGCTGATCTGCGGCCCGCCGCCGTGCACCACCACTGGGCACAGCCCGGCGAGCCGCAGGAAGACCATGTCCTGGGCGAATGCGCGCTTGAGCTCATCATCCAGCATCGCGCTGCCGCCGTACTTGATCACGACGGTGGTCCCGTGGAAGCGCTGCAGCCAGGGCAACGCCTCGGCGAGCACCGCGGCCTTCTGCGCCGCCGCATCGATGCCCACTGTCGTCATGACGAGTACGCGCTGTTCTCGTCAACGTACCCGTGTGAAAGGTCCGTGGTGAGCACGGTGGCTTGGCCCTCGCCGAGGTGCAGGTCGATCTCGACGGTGATGTCCCGGCCGGACAGGTCCGCCTTCGAGCGGTCGGCCGCCACCGTGCCACTTTGACAGAGCAGGAGTCCGTTGATCCGGATGTCGAGCGTGTCGGCGGTCACGGTGGCTGCGGAGGCGCCCACCGCGGCGGCGATCCGTCCCCAGTTGGCGTCGGAACCGAAGAAGGCTGTCTTCACCAAGCTGTCCCGGGCCACCGCGCGGGCCGCCAGAATCGCGTCGGCGTCGCTGGTCGCCCCGCAGACGGTGATCGCGATCTCCTTGGTGACGCCCTCGGCATCGGCCTGCAAACTCTTGACCAGCTGGTGGCACACCCGCTGCACTGCGGCGGCGAACTCCGCGCGGTCTGGCATCACGCCCGATGCGCCCGATGCGAGCAAGAGCACGGTGTCGTTGGTCGAACACGTGCCATCGATGTCCAGGCGCTCGAAGGTCTCGGTCGTGGCGCAGCGCAGCACGGCGTCCAAGGTGACATCATCGACGGCTGCGTCGGTGGTGAGTACGCACAGCATGGTGGACAAGCCGGGCGCAACCATGCCGGCTCCCTTGGCGAATCCACCCACCGTCCAGCCCGTGCCGGCGACGGCGGCCTGCTTGGGCACGGTGTCGGTGGTGAGCACTGCGGTGGCAGCGGCCAGGCCGGCCTCCGGCGTCGCGGCCAGTGCTGCGGCGGCGCTGTCGACTCCGGATAGCACGGCGTCCATCGGTAGTCGCTCACCGATCAGCCCGGTAGAGCAGATCGCGACCTCGACCGCTCCACAATCCAGCACCGTGGCGACCCGCTCGGCGGTGACATGGGTGTCCTGGAACCCGCTGGGACCGGTGCACGCGTTGGCGCCGCCGGAGTTCAGTGCGACCGCGCGCAGCCGTCGCCCGGTGAGGACCTGCGCCGACCACAGCACCGGCGCCGCTTTGACCTGGTTGCGGGTGAACGTCCCCGCGGCCGCCCTGGACGGTCCGTCGTTGACCACCAGAGCCAGGTCCAGACCACCGCTGATCTTGATGCCGGCGGCCACCCCGGCCGCCCGGAACCCCTTGGCTGCAGTGACGCTCATCGCGATGTCCTCCCTGCCGGTGTCCGACCTATCAGGGCGCGATTCCCCAGGCCGGCAGGCCGGTGGCCTCGGGAAGTCCCAACGCCAGGTTGAAGCACTGCAGAGCCGCTCCCGCAGTGCCTTTGGTGAGGTTGTCGACCGCGCCCACTGCAACCAGCCGGCCGGCGTCGGTGTCCACCGCGACCTGCAACTGGACGGAGTTGGAGCCCTGCACGGCAGCGGTGGCCGGCCAGCGGCCCGGCGCAAGCAGGTGCACGAATGGCTCCGCAGTATATGCGGCGTGATATGCGCTGCGGGCCGTCTCGTGGTCGGTGCCTGGAAGCAACGTTGCGATGCAGCTGGCCAGGATCCCTCGCGGCATCGGCGCCAGCACCGGAGTGAACGATACGGTGACTGCTCGGCCAGCGACACCGGTGAGGTTCTGGATGATCTCCGGGGTGTGCCGGTGCGCGCCGGCCATCCCGTAGACGCTGGCCGAACCCATCACTTCTGAGGCCAGCAGGTGCGGCTTGAGGGAACGCCCGGCCCCCGAGGTGCCTGACATCGCCGTCACGACGACGTCGGGAGCGATGAGCCCCGCTGCGAGCGCTGGCGCAAGCGTCAGGCTGACCACCGTCGGGTAGCAGCCGGGCACCGCGATGCGGCGGGCTCCGCGTAGCTTGTCCCTCGTTCCGGGGAGCTCGGGCAGCCCGTAAGGCCAGGTGCCGGCGTGCTCGCTGCCGTACCAGCGCTGCCACGCTGCCGCGTCGGCGAGCCGGTGGTCGGCGCCGCAGTCGATCACCACGGTGTGCTCGGGTAGCTGGGCCGCCAGCGCCGCGGAGTGGCCGTGCGGTAGGGCGAGAAACACCGCGTCGTGCCCGGCGAGTCGCTCGGCCGTGGTGTCGGACAGGACGCGATCGGCCAGTGGAACGAGGTGGGGGTGATGCTCACCGACCGTGGTACCGGCGTTGTCACCCGCCGTCAGCTCGCCGATCTCGATCTCCGGGTGGCCCAGTAGCAGGCGCAGCAGCTCCCCACCCGCGTACCCGCTCGCGCCGGCTACCGCGACCCTGAGTGCCATTCGAATGATTATGCACTTCTGTGCAAAATCATTCAACGTTGGCGGGCGCTCGTCAGGCGATCCGTAGTGTCCAGGCATGCGCCGAACAGCTCGAGCGCCCCGACACAGGTCTGCATCAGGCGTTCGTCACGATTCGACCCTGCCCAGCAGATCCATCAGCGCGGCCGTCAGCACGTCGGGTCCGGTGGTGACCGCCTCGTGGTCGACACCCTGCATCGTCACAACCCGCGCGCCGTCGACCGCGTCGCGCACGAGCCCGACGCCCACGTGCAGCTCCGGCGGGCTGTCCGTCCCGGCAAGCAGGACCGTCGGTACGTCGAGCGCGCGGTAGCGAGCGGCGTCGAAGGCGAACGTACTGACGCTTCGCAGCTCGCGGGGCAGCGTGTGCACGCAGTCGACCATCGGCTGCCACGCCGCCGCGTCAGCGCGGAGCTCGGCGAGTACCTCCGCGGGCATGCCGACGATCTCGCGCATCATCAGCTCGGTGGCCCGGTCGCGCTCCCCGGCCGCGACGAGCGCTTCCAGTGGCTCGATGCACGATGCCGGGATACCCGCCGGACCGTTCAGGCCGAGCGCCGGCTCGTACAGCACGAGCGTCACGAGGTTTTCGGTTCGCAGCGCTGCCTCCAGCGCGCAGATCCCGCCATAGGAATGCCCGAGCAAGTGCACCGGCTCATCGATCGCATCGACGACCGCGGCGACGTCCTCGAACTCGCGCTCGATCGCATAGGACGCGGCGTCGCCGCTGGCCCCGCGGCCACGCCGGTCCACGGTCAGGACGGTGCAGCGCTGCGTGAGCGCCGGGACGACCGAGGCCCAGTACGTGCGGTCCGAGATGCTACCGTGGACAAGCACGAGCGGTGGCCCCGCTCCGACCTCCTCGTAGGCGATCGACGTCCCGTCCTTTGAACGAACCTTGTGCAGAGCCGTGTTCACGGCGACCTCCGGCGGCCAACCGGCCACTCACCTGGGAAGACGTGCGGCAGAGCCGCAAGGTATGCGGTGCCACCGCACATTACGGCTAGCACATTACGGCCCGCGGGCCTTGGCGCCGTACACACCGTTCAAGAGAGCGCGACACACCGGGCACCAGGGCCTGACACGCCGGGCTTGCGGGGGGTTACGGAGTTCACGCCCGCAGGGTGGCGCCGTGGGTTTCGATGGCGGCGGTGACCGCCGCATCTCGGGCGGCACTGGCCTCGGCGACGGTGAGAGTGCGATCCGGAGCGCGGAACCGCAACGCGAACGCTAGCGACCGGTTGCCCTTACCGATCTGATCACCGGTGTAGACGTCGAACAGGCGAATGTCCTCCAACAGTTCGCCGGCGCCACGGCGCAGGGTGGCGGTCAGCTCGGCGGCAGGCACTGCCGCGTCCACCACCAATGCGACGTCCTGCAACACCGGCGGGTAGGGCGACACCACCGGTGCGGGCCGCCGCTCGGTCAGCGGCAACGCATCGAGGTCGAGCTCCATCGCACAGGTCCGCGCTGGTAGCCCGAACGCCTCGATCACCGCGGGATGCAACTCCCCGGCGTGGCCCACCACACGACCATCCACCGCCAGCTGCGCGCACCGGCCGGGATGCCACGGCGCGGTCTGGGCGGCACCCACCGCAATCTCAACTCCCGCGGCGTGGCCGACCAGTCGCGCGGCCTGTACAGCATCGGCCCAGGTCGCGGACCGGACCGTGCCCCACCAACCGGGACGCTCCCACTGCCCGGCGAGCACGGCACCCACGTGCAGCGGCTGCACGGGCAACGCACGGGTCAGCGCGGCGAGCTGGTGGTCGCTTGGCCGTCGGTCCACCCGCACGTGCGGCATCGGCGTGGTAGCAACCCGCGGCTGCACGACCGGGGCCATGCCGTAGAGCAGCACGTCGCGTTGGCCACGGGCGACGTTGCGCACCAGGGCTTCGAGCAGGCCGGGCAGCAGCATGGTGGACAACTGGTCGCGGTCGGTCTCCAGCGGGTTGAGCAGCGTCGCGGTATGCCGCCGGGGATCGTTGTCGGGCAAACCGAATGCGTCCCAGGCCCCGGCGGAGACGAACGGGCTGGTCAGCACCTCCACGTACCCAGCGGCGGCCAGCGCCCGAGCGATCGTCCGGCGGCGGCGCTGCTCGGCGGACAGGCCACGACCGGGTGGCGCCGGCGGCAGGTCCGAGGGGATGGTGTCGTAGCCCTCCAGCCGCAGCACCTCCTCGACGAGGTCGGCGGGTTGGGACAGATCGGGCCGCCAGGACGGCGGGATGACGGTGACCGTCGTGGTGCCGTTGGTCCCGCCGAGCGTCACGGCACAGCCGATCTGGGACAGCCTGCGGACCGTGGCACCGTTCTCGTAGCGCCGCCCCGCCACCCGATCCGGCAGATCGATCGGCATCGCCACAGGCTTGGGCCGTGGAAGTGTTCCGACATCGGTGCGGCCTTGCTCGATCTCGCCGCCGCCATAGCGACTCAGCAGCGTCGCAGCGAGCTCGGCAGCCACCGGCGGCAGGGCAGGATCCACCCCACGTTCGAAACGCCGGGCGGCCTCGCTGGGTAACTTGTGCCGCCGGGCGCTACGGGCCACCGAGGCCGGATCCCAAGTCGCCGCCTCCAGCAGCAGGCTGGTGGTCTGTGCACCGACCTCGGTGCTTTCCCCGCCCATCACCGCCGCCAGAGACACCGGGCCACTGTTATCGCAGATCACCATGTCGTCGGGATCTAGCTCCCGGCAGACCCCGTCCAGAGTGGTGAGCTTCTCGCCCTCGGCAGCACGCCGGACGACGAGGTCACCGTCCAGCTTGGCGGCGTCAAAGGCATGCAGCGGCTGCCCGAGCTCCAACATCACGTAGTTGGTGACGTCGACGGCCAGCGAGATCGGCCGCATCCCGGCCAGCTGCAACCTCCGGCGCATCCACCACGGAGACGCGGCGGCGGGGTCCACGCCCGACACCCAACGAACCACGAACCGGCGGCAACCGTGCTCGTCGTCGATGCGCACCGGCCAGGCCGTGCTCGACGTCTGCGGTACCTCCAGCAGGCTGGGGTCCCCGTAGGGAGCGTCGAAGGCGATGGCCAGCTCGCGGGCCAACCCACGCATCGACAGGCAGTAACCGCGGTCCGGGGTGATCGCCAACTCGATCACTGCGTCATCCAGGCCGAGCAGTTCGACAGCACTTCCCCCGGGGATCGCGGTGCCCGCGGGAAGCACCATGATCCCGGTGTGGTCCTCGCCGAGTCCGAGCTCGGCAGCCGAGCAGATCATCCCGTCGGACGTCCGGCCGTAGGTGGTTCGCGCCGCGATCGCGAAGTCACCCGGCAGCACCGCCCCCGGACGTGCGACCACCACCAGATCGTCCACGATGAAGTTGCTGGCCCCGCAGACGATCCCGCGTGGCGCCAGTTCACCGTCGTCGACGAGGCAGTACCGGATGGCCTTGGAGAAACCGGTCAACTCTTCGATCTCCAGGACCCGGCCCACCACCAGCGGTCCGCTCACCGGGCCGAGTTGGTGCACCGCCTCGACTTCGAGGCCGGCCCGCACCAGGGCATCAGCGATCTCCGGGACAGTGGGAGCGGCGGCGACATTGGAGCCCTCGTCGGGCAGCGCGACGTGATCGCGCAGCCATGACACCGGAACACGCATCGGCTCAGGCCTCCATTCCGAATGCGCAGGTGAAGCGGACGTCGCCCTCGACCATGTCGCGCATGTCGGCGATGCCGTTGCGGAACTGCAGGGTGCGCTCGATGCCCATGCCGAAGGCGAAACCGGAGTAGACCGCGGTGTCGACGCCGCAGGCGCGCAGCACGTTGGGGTTGACCATCCCGCAGCCGCCCCACTCGACCCAGCCGGCACCGCCCTTACGCTCCGGGAACCAGACATCGACCTCGGCGGAAGGCTCGGTGAACGGGAAGAATGAGGGCCGCAACCGGGTCCGGGAGGTGTGGCCGAACATCGCTCGAGCGAAGGCGTCCAGGGTGCCCTTCAAATGGGCCATGGTGATGCCCTTGTCCACTGCCAGGCCTTCGACCTGGTGGAAGACCGGAGTGTGGGTGACGTCCAGCGCGTCGGTGCGGAAAGTCCGTCCCGGGCACACCACGTACACCGGTAGCTCCCGCGAGAGCAGGGTGCGCACCTGCACCGGGGAAGTGTGCGTGCGCAGCACCATGCCCGACCCCTCGGGCGCCACGTAGAAGCTGTCCTGCATGGTGCGGGCCGGGTGATCGGGGGGGAAGTTCAGCGCGTCGAAGTTGAACCACTCGGCTTCGAGTTCAGGGCCCTCGGCCACCTCGTAGCCCATCGCGACGAACACGTCCGCAATGCGCTCACAGAGCGTGGTGATCGGATGCCGGGCGCCTTCCGGGACCCGATCCCACGGCAACGTGACGTCAACGGCCTCAACCCGCAGCTTGTCGGTGTCGCGCTCGACCGCCAATGCGGCGCGGCGCTGATCGAAGGCTGCCTGCACGGCCGTGCGGCTGGAGTTGAGCCGCTTGCCGGCCTCGGCGCGGGCCTGCGGTGGGAGCGCACCGATCTCGCGACGGGCGGTGAGCAGCGGCGACCGGTCACCGAGGTGGACGGGTTTGACCGCGGCCAGCTCGTCGAGGTCGGCGGCCTGGGCGAAGGCCTTCTCGGCGTCCTCGACGGCCTGGGCCAGTGCTTCTGGAGCCAGCACAGCGACCTGCTTGGGATCGTAGGAGTCGTTGGTTCCAGACATGAGAGGAACTCCTGGGCTTCCGGCGGACCAGCGACGTCGGGCCTGCCGTGCCGGTATTCGGTCAGTTCTCGCCAGATCCTAGGTGATCCCGGTCGGGGGCCGGTCGCCGACGGTGCGCCCGCGCGCTGGCGTACAAGCAGACCGCCGCCGCGGACGCCAGGTTGAGGCTCTCCGCTGGCCCATGCAACGGGACCGCGACGGCGCCGTCGGCGGCCGCGAGCAGTCCACAGTCCAGCCCGTGTGCCTCACTGCCGAACAGCCATGCAGTCGCCGCCGCCAGAGTTCCGGCGTCAACCACGTCGTCGAGGTCACAGCCCGTGCGGGCATCGGCCGCCAGTACCCGCAACCCGGCCTGCCGGCACGCCGCCACGGCCCGCTGCGGATCGGGCTCGACGCCCAGCGGGAGGTGGAACAGGCTACCGGTGGAGGCCCGCACGCATTTTCCGTTGTGCGGATCGACAGTGTTCCCGGCGAAGAGCACCGCGCCGGCCCCGGCCGCGTCGGCTACCCGGATGACCGTGCCGGCATTTCCCGGGTCGGAGACGTCCACCAGCACCGCGACCAACTGGGTGCTGCGCAGCGCGTCGGCCGCAGGCCGTCCCAGCGTGGTGCACACGGCCACAACGCCTTGCGGAGTGGCCGTCTCGGACAACCCCGCGGCGGCCCGCTCGGTGATCAGAGACACCCGGGAACCTGCGGCGGCGAGCAGGTCAGGATGCCGGACAGCGGCACGCTCGGTGACGAACAACTCCTGAACCGATCCGTACCTGACCGCTTCGCGCACGGCCTGGGTCCCCTCGACGAGGAACCGCCCAGCACGTTCCCGGTCCCGTCGCCGGAGCAAACCGCGTGCGGCAGTGACCCGGGGAGTTCGTTCGGTGAAGGGACCGGTGGGGTCCGCTGCGCTCAGGCGGCGTCGCCCTCCCTGGACACCGGGGCACTCGCCCCTCGGCTGTCCGGCAGGCTGGCTCTGGCGATCTCGACCAGCGCGGTGAACGCGGTTGGGTCGGAGACGGCGAGCTCGGCGAGGTTCTTGCGATCTACCTCGATCTCAGCGATGCGCAGCCCCTGGACCAGCCGGTTGTACGTCATCCCGTTCTGCCGGGCGGCAGCGTTGATCCGGGTGATCCAGAGCTTGCGGAAGTCGCCTTTGCGCGCCCGCCGGTCGCGGTAGGCGTACTGCAACGAATGGAGGATCTGCTCCTTGGCCTTGCGGTAGAGCCGGGAGCGCTGGCCACGATAACCACTGGCGGCCTCCAGGGTGCTACGGCGCTTCTTCTGGGCGTTGACCGCTCGCTTGACGCGTGCCACTGGATTCGTCCTGTCGGTCGGGGGCGGGGATGATCGCCCAGGGTCAGAGGTCGGAGAAGGCGGGCGGTCAGTGACCGAGCAGCCGGCGGATCCGCTTGGCGTCCTGCGGAGCGACTTCAACCACTCCGTC
Source organism: Pseudonocardiaceae bacterium (assembly GCA_050700255.1). Classification (GTDB taxonomy): domain Bacteria; phylum Actinomycetota; class Actinomycetes; order Mycobacteriales; family Pseudonocardiaceae. Next base: position 14,955 of record JBOHGX010000029.1, on the reverse strand, counting down.
GAGCCGGCGGGTGACCCTGGAGGACTTCTTCTCCAGCAGGTGGCGCTTGCCGGCCCGCTGCCGCAGCAACTTGCCGGTAGCGGAAAGCTTGACGCGCTTCGCGGTACCCCGATGGGTCTTGTTCTTCGGCATGTCCGTCCTTGTCCTGCCACCCGGTGGGGCGGCGGTCATCTGCTCGTCGGCGCGTGACCAGCAGCGCGACGACCGGCCCGCACACCGACGGGCTTGCTTCGGCGGCCCGGGTGGGCCGCCGGTCACTGCACCGGCTAGTGCTCCGCCGGCTGGGCGGTATCCCGTTCGGCTTTGACTCCCCGTGGCTTATTGCGATGCGGAGCCAGCACCATCGTCATGTTCCGGCCGTCCTGCTTGGCGGAGGTCTCCACGAAGCCGAGCTCAGCGACGTCGTCGGAGAGCCGCTGCAGCAACCGGAAGCCCAGCTCCGGCCGGGACTGTTCGCGGCCCCGGAACATGATGGTGACCTTCACTTTGTGCCCTGCGTCGAGGAACCGTACGACATGGCGCTTCTTCGTCTCGTAGTCATGGGAGTCGATCTTGGGGCGGAGCTTTTGTTCCTTGATGACCGTCATCTGCTGGTTGCGGCGGGACTCACGGGCCTTCTGCGCGGTCTCGTACTTGAACTTGCCGAAGTCCATGAGCTTGCAGACCGGTGGGCGGGCCTGCGCCGCGACCTCGACCAGGTCAAGGTCCGCTTCCTGAGCTAGCCGCAGCGCGTCCTCGATGCGGACGATGCCGACCTGCTCGCCATTCGGACCAACCAACCTGACCTCGGGAACGCGGATGCGTTCGTTGATGCGTGTTTCGACGGTGATGTGGCCTCCTCAGTCGTCATGCCCCCGGCGCGACCGAGCATGCGGGCACTGTGCCCACTGACACTGTGCCCACTGACACCGTGCCCACTGACACCCCCGGCCAGTGGCACCCCCCGGACGCAACGCGGCCCCGAACGCCTCCTGGCGTACGGGGCCCGCAAATCCGACCGATCGACGCCGCGTGTGTGTTGTCTACACACGACGTAAACGCCGGAATCCACCTTGGGATTCCGGGACCGGACCCGCCCGCCTCGCGGCGGTTCGGGTGGGAGCGGGCTCCACTTGCCGCCTCCGCCGCAGCGGAAGCTGGTCGCGCAGACAGACTAGCAGGTCCAGCCTCAGTATTGCCTGCGACCAGTATCAATCGACATGTGCCGCGGCCGGTCTACGGGCAGCGCGGCCAGGGAGGTCCAAGTTGGTGTTCGTACAGCTACCGCCAAACATGTACCTTACGTACATGACTGCTGCTCAGCCGCACGGGACATCGCACGACGTCGAGGTTACCGTGACTGACGCACGGGCCAAGCTGCCCGAACTGATTGATACTCAGGTCAGCGACGGCGGAGTGGTGTACCTCACTCGTTACGGCCGGCGAGTCGGCGCTGTCGTGCCAGCCGAGATCGCCGAGCGGTTCGAACAGTGGGAGGACGCCTACTGGTCACACCGAGCGGCCGAGGTGCTGCGACGTGACGAGCCCACCGTGCCCTGGGAGCAGGCAGTCGCCGAATTAGAGGCTGGCGACGCGGGAACCGGCGCCCGGGCCCGATGAGTCGGTACCGGGTCGAGATCACCCGCGATGCCCTGCGCGTCCTGGCGAAGCTGGACAAACCGGTCCGCCGCCGCGTGCAAGCTGCCATTGACGGACTCACCGAGCAGCCCCGGCCACCCGGTATGATCGCTCTGCAGGGCCTTCGGCGCGCATATCGCCTCCGGGTGGGAGACTATCGGGTGATCTACACGGTTGACGACAGCCGATTAGTAGTGCTGGTGGTCGATATTGGCCACCGACGGGAGATCTACCGCGATCTGTGACGCAGCACTCCTCGCTGCGCCCGAATCAATTAACCGGTGATTCCGTGGCTATTTACCACTACTGGCGGCTCGGGTGGCCATGGCGGAAGCTTTACGTGCGGCGCAACAAGCCTCACAGATTTGCAGAATTCCCGCCGGGCGTCCGCCTTGTCCTCACCGGAGTTAGGGTTAAAACGGAATTCCGGCTGCTCAGCTAGCGACGACGGTTGCTCGGCGGCGGCGCGGCGGCAATGCGTGTTGCACGTTGACGACGGTGCGCAGGAACTGGCCGGTGTAACTGGTGTCGATAGCGGCGACCTGCTCGGGCGAACCCTCGGCGATCACGGTGCCACCCGCTGCCCCGCCCTCTGGACCCATGTCGATCACCCAGTCCGACGACTTGATCACCTCGAGGTTGTGCTCGATGACGATCACGGTGTTGCCCTTGTCGGCCAGCCCGTTGATGACGCCGAGCAGCTTGCGGATGTCCTCGAAATGAAGGCCGGTGGTCGGCTCGTCGAGGACGTAGACGGTGCGCCCTGTGGAACGTTTCTGCAGTTCGCTGGCCAGTTTGACGCGCTGGGCTTCACCACCGGACAACGTCGGCGCCGGTTGACCGAGCCGGACATAGCCCAGCCCGACGTCCACCAATGTCTTGAGGTGGCGGTGGATCGCCGAAATCGGCTCGAAGAACGTCGCCGCCTCCTCGATCGGCATGTCGAGCACCTCGGCGATGGTCTTGCCCTTGTAGTGCACCTCGAGAGTTTCCCGGTTGTACCGGGCACCTCCGCAGACCTCGCACGGCACGTAGACATCTGGCAGGAAGTTCATTTCGATCTTGATGGTGCCGTCGCCGGCACAGGCCTCACAGCGACCGCCCTTGACGTTGAAGGAGAACCGCCCGGGCTGGTAACCGCGGACCTTCGCCTCGGTGGTGGCGGCGAAGAGCTTGCGGATCCGGTCGAACACGCCTGTGTACGTCGCGGGGTTGGACCGCGGGGTACGCCCGATCGGTGACTGGTCGACCTTGACCAGCTTGTCGACCTCGTCGAGGCCGGTGACCCGGGTGTGCCGTCCGGGCACCTGCCGGGCGCCGTTGAGCCGGTTCGCCAGCACGGTCGCGAGGATGTCGTTGACCAGCGTCGACTTGCCCGAGCCGGATACTCCGGTGACCGAGATCAGGCAGCCGAGCGGGAAGGACACATCGATGCCGCGCAGGTTGTGTTCGCGCGCCCCGATCACGGTCAGCCGTCGCGACCGGTCCACCGGACGCCGGACGGTCGGGACCGGGATACTGCGCCGGCCCGACAGGTAGGCGCCGGTGATCGAGGTGTCGTGCCTCTCCAGCTCGTGGAACGGGCCGCTGTGCACCACCTGACCGCCGTGCTCCCCCGCGCCCGGGCCGATGTCCACGACCCAGTCGGAGGTGCGGATGGTTTCCTCGTCGTGCTCGACCACGATCAGCGTGTTGCCCAGGTCGCGCAGCCTGGTGAGGGTGGCCAGCAGCCGGTGGTTGTCCCGCTGGTGCAGGCCGATCGACGGCTCGTCGAGCACATAGAGCACCCCGACCAGCCCGGAGCCGATCTGGGTAGCCAGCCGGATCCGCTGCGCCTCACCACCGGACAGGGTGGCTGAGGCGCGGTCCAGGGATAGGTAGTCCAGCCCGACATCGAGCAGGAAACGCAACCGGGCCTGGATCTCCTTGAGCACCGCACCGGCGATCATCGCCTGCCTTGTGTCCAGCAGCAGGCCGTCGAGGAAGGCCGCGGCGTCGCGGACCGACAGCGCGGAGACGTCGGCGATGGATTTCTTGCCGTCCGTGGTGTGAGTAAGGGTGACGGCGAGGATCTCGGGCTTGAGCCGGGTGCCGCGGCAGGCCGGGCAAGGCACCTCCCGCATGTAGCCGTCGTACTTCTCGCGGATGTAATCCGACTCGGTCGGGCTCATCCGGCGTTCGAGGAACGGGATGACGCCTTCGAAGGCGGCGTAGTAGGCGCGCTCGCGGCCGTAGCGATTGCGGTAACGGACATGCACCTGCTCACCAGTGCCGTGCAGCACCGCCTTCTGGGCGCTGGCCGGCAGCCGCCGCCACGGGATGTCCATCCGGAATCCGACGGTCTCGGCCAGCGCCTCGAGCAGCCGCTGGAAGTAGTCCGAGGTCTGCCCGGTAGCCCACGGCGCGATCGCGCCCTCGGCCAGCGAGAGCTCCTCGTCGGGCACCACCAGCTCGGGATCGACCTCCTTGCGTACCCCGATCCCGGTGCACTCCGGGCAGGCCCCGTAGGGCGAGTTGAACGAGAACGACCGTGGTTCCAGATCGTCGACGCCGATGGGGTGGCCGTTCGGGCAGGCCATCCGCTCGGAGAACCGGCGCTGCCGGTGCGGATCGTGCTCGTCGCGGTCCACGAAATCGAGCACCACCAGGCCGTCGGCCAGTCGCAATGCGGTCTCGACCGAGTCGGTGAGCCGTTGCTTGGCGCTGTCCTTGACCGAGAGCCGGTCGACCACGACTGAGATGTCGTGCTTGTCCTGCCGCTTGAGCTTGGGTGCGTCGGTCAGCGGGTGCACAGTGCCGTCGACGAGCACTCGGGCATAACCCTGGGACTGCAATTCGGCGAAGAGGTCGACGAACTCGCCCTTGCGGGTCCGCACCACCGGCGCCAGGACCTGGAACCGGGTGCCCGGCTCCAGGGCCAGTACCTGGTCGACGATCTGCTGCGGGGTCTGCCGGGAGATCAGCTCGCCGCAGATTGGGCAGTGTGGCTCTCCGGCCCGGGCGTACAGCAGACGCAGGTAGTCGTGCACTTCGGTGATGGTGCCGACGGTGGAGCGGGGGTTACGACTGGTCGACTTCTGGTCGATCGACACCGCAGGCGACAGACCCTCGATGAAGTCGACGTCGGGCTTGTCCATCTGCCCGAGGAACTGGCGGGCATAGGCCGACAGCGACTCGACGTACCGGCGCTGACCCTCGGCGAAGATCGTGTCGAACGCGAGGCTGGACTTGCCCGAACCGGACAGCCCGGTGAACACGATGAGGCTGTTGCGCGGCAGGTCGAGGTCGACGCTGCGCAGGTTGTGCTCGCGCGCGCCGCGGACAACGAGTCGGTCAGCCACTGCGCTCCATTGGATTCGGTGCTCCCTTCGGATCCGGCGTGTCGGGGGACCGGACGGGCCCACCCATGTTATGCGGGGGCACTGACAGTCGCGGACTCAGCTGTCCCCTATCGCCCTGGCACCATCATCCAGCGCCAAGTGGAACCTCGTGGCACTCGGGCCCGGCTACGAACCGGCGTCTGAAACCTATTGGAGGGTTCCAGGACCGCGATACGGTCGACGACTGTGGACATCCTCGAGGACTACGACGGCGCAGTGACACCGGGCGGACCTGCGCAGCGGCGCACCCTGGAAGCACTGATCATCACCAAGGTCTCGGTCGGGCCGATGGACAACAACGCCTACCTGCTGAACTGCCGAAGCACCGGCGAGGCATTGCTGATCGACGCGGCCAACGAAGCCGAACGGCTGATGGACCTGCTCGGCCATGGTCCGGACCGGCCCGATCTGCGGACGATCGTCACTACTCACCGGCACGGGGACCACTGGCAGGCCCTTGGTGCGGTCGCCGGCGCCACCGGAGCGCAGACCGTCGCGCACCCCGTCGACGCCCCCGAGCTGCCGGTGCCCCCAGACCTCCTGGTGACCCACGGGCAGACCGTGACGGTCGGGCGGGTGGTGCTGGATGTGATCCACCTGCGCGGGCACACCCCCGGCTCGATCGCCCTGCTGCACCGGGACGGCGACGGCACTCCTCATCTGTTCACCGGCGACTCACTGTTCCCCGGCGGTCCTGGACGGACAACAAGCCCAGAGGACTTCCGGTCGCTAATGGACGACCTGGAGTCCCGGGTGTTCGACCAGCTCCCCGACGAAACGTGGATCTACCCCGGGCACGGGAACGATTCCACGCTCGGCGCTGAGCGGCCGCATCTGGCGGAGTGGCGCGCACGGGGCTGGTGACACGGGCAGGGCCCGCCGATCTACAGGCGCCCCGACGCACTGTAGCCACGACACATTGTGCCCTGGAGGAAGGAGAAGCTCGGCCGTGCCCGGCGGCCGGTGACGCACGTGGCCGCACTGTCGCGTACTCCCGGCAGGCCGCCTCGGTCTCGACACACCCTGCCACGAAGCGGCCCCGGCACTGACCGAGCGCCGCTTTCGCGTGTAGGGGCGTGCGGCCCGCGTTGGCTACCCGGCCGCGCGCCGCTCCGCCTCATGATCAAGAAAGTCGCCCACGGCGCCGACCGCCCGGTACGGGGCGAGACGCTGGGCGAGAAACGTCACCCGGTGGTCTCCGCGTGACGAACTCGTCGAGCTGGACAGTTCCAGCGTGCGTTCGGCAAGTGCCGTGGCGTGCTCTATGTCCCCGGCCTGTACGTGCGCCTCGGCGAGCCACGACGTGTATAGGGCGGACTCGCGTGTCTGGCGCTCGTCATAGCGTTCTAAAACCTCGGTGAGCAGCGGGATCGCCCGGCTGGGACGGCCCAGCTCGACGTAGCAGCGGCCCGCCATGACAGCGATCTCGTCCTCGTCAAGCCAGTACACCCACTCCGGGTCATCGGCCGGACGGCGCCGGTCGTACTCGGCGTCCACGGCGGACAGCGCCCGCTCAGTCTGGCGGATCTCGCCCGCCCTTGCGTGCGCCCAGGCCACCCGCTCTCCGAGCAGCGCGCGGGTGGTGGCGCTGGCGTGTTCTCGGGCACCAGCGGCGGCGCTGCGGGCTAGCAAGACGGCCTCGTACGGGTCGTCGAGATTCGCCACTTGGTAGGCCAGCGTCGACACTAGGTTGGCCGCGGTGGGCCGGTCACCGGCGGCGTGCGCCGCGTGCACGCCCAGGGCAAGGTAGCGGGCCGCTCGCTCCGGTGCCCCCGCGTCGACGGTCACCCATCCGGCCAGCTGGCACAACTCGGCAACCGTACTGAGCAACGCCCGGCCGACCCGGTCTGTGTAGGCGGCCTCGCGCAGCAATCGGGCCGTGACGCGTAGCTCCCGCTCGACCAGGGGCTGTAACTCGCGGCCAGCGATGAAGTCGTCGACCCGACGCAGCTGGGCCACCCGGCGGGCAACCGTGTCGACCATGCCCACGCCGATCCGGCGCCCTTCGGCAATCTCGACGGTTTGTGGTGCCTCGGCTGCCAACCATTCGTGCACCAACCGACGCGCGCCGGTCGCGGTGAGCGCCTGATCGCTGCCGACGGCGAGCCACTCGGCCAGCATGGCGCTATCCGTCGCGGTCCATTCGTCAAGGGGCAGTGGGAGCGTCTCGTCAGATCCGGTCTTCACGCCAGCCGGTGGGACCGCGTTGTCTCCCGCAGTCCAGATGGCCAGCAACGCGCCCCGGGCGTCGAGCGCGTCATCCAGCGCTGCGGCCACCGAACGAGACGGCCACCGCTGGCCATGCTCGATGTGCCCCACGTACCCGCGGTTGACATGCGCCCGCCCGGCCAGCTCACCAAGGGACGGGCCGGCACCGTTACGCAACCGGCGCAGCTCGGCTGCAAACCGCTCCCGCTCGTGCCCGTCCATGCGCCGCCTCATGTCGCCCGCCCAGTGTCGCCTCAACCAGGACGACACTGAAAGGGTTCCACCTGTTCCACTCAGGCGCGACGGTGGGCACGTGACCGATCATGACCGCAACGGCGCCACGCCCGCCGATGCGCACCCACGACGCGTAATCTCCGCCACGTGCACGCTGCACCGCGGTCCAACGGGATTCACCAACCTGGCGGTAATCAAGCGCGGCGGCGAGATCGAGCTTGATCCCCACGTCGACCGTTCGTGCGTGATCACGCTGGACGAAGACGGCGCCCGCATTCTGTTCGAGGCCCTCGCCGAGTGGCTGGGGTGAGCGCCATGAAGTGGGGCTTGTCCGTGCTGGATTGGCGCAGTCACCTCATCGACGAACGGCAGACCACCCGATCGGTGTGCTGATCGCGCAATGCGGCCACCGGCTGATGGTCATCACCACCCTGCACGATGCGCCCAACGGGAAACGATGCGACCAGTGCACCGCAGCAAAGAATCTCTCGCACCACTTCCGGGTTCGATGTGTCATCGATTCGCGGCGATGGTTTGTCCGCTCGACTTCGATTATCACGATCGCTCACGAGTCATCCACTCTCCCCGTTTCTTTCGGGAAAGCTTTCGCTAAGCATGTCGCGACGATGCCATAAGGCCAGTGCGGACTTTTCAGCTCGGGAGGTCGCCCGCGGTCCAGGTCGCCCTCGGTGAGCAGAGGCGTAGTCATGTCTGTGCACGTTAGGCAAGTATTCGACTGTTCAGCACCGCCACCCGGAGCCCTACACCCCTCCGAGGTAATCGTTGACCCTCCGGGGATAGACCCGTCTCGAACGCGGCGCTGATCACGCCAGCCACCACAGCAGCGCCAGGGCAGCTATCGGCACGATCGCTGCGACAAGCATCAGCACTCGACACAGCATTGCCGCTGGGTCCGATTCTTCCGGACGCACACTCAGACCATGGGGAGGTGCAGATGAGTAGTGGCCATGGGACTGACAGTAGCGAGAGGGTGGTTACCGCCTTGCCTACGTTGAGTTAACCGTAGGTAAAACTTGAGAGAGCAACCCACCGCTTCCGGTAACAGAAAGCCATGTTCTGCGATATATAGCGGACTACATTACTCTGTCTGGGGGTTTCGTGAGCTTCCGATATAACTCTTCGCCAAGGTGGCTAGCCAGAGCCGGCAGTTGGCTTCCCCCGGTTGGGTGGGAGCCGTCGGAGGACTGGCCGCCTCCACCCCGGGGGTGGCAGTTCTGGCTCCCGCAGCCTGAGGCTGCTATGTCGGCGGCGCAACCTTTGTCGCGGGTCGACGGGGCCGATACAGGCGTTCGCGTGGGTCTTTTTGCGGCCCGTAAGAAGCTTCGCCAAGTTGAGGCGGCACGCGTAGAGGCGGGGGTGCAGAACGCTGCTCTTGCCAACGAAGTCGCGGAACTGCGGACACGGGTCGCCGAGCTTGCTCTGCTGGCACCGGCACAGCCGCCTGTCCCGCTGCCCAGCCCGCAGCTCACCTACACGCCGATGGCTCGTCGGTGAGCGGCGGTGTAAGACCGGCCGTGTTGTCCCGCCACCGTGGGACCGACGACGCTGGTGTCGACTTTGTCGTGGTCGACGTGGAGACGACTGGGTTTGACCCGGTCTCGCAGCGTGTCATCGAGGTCGCGGCTGTCCGGATCCGAGACGGCAAGGTGATCGACGAGTTCGCGACGCTGGTGAATCCTGGCCGGCAGGTCCGCAACACCGAACACCACGGGATCACGACGGCGGACGTGGATGGCGCGCCGACCTGGGCGCAGGTCGCGCCAACGTTGCTGTCATATCTAAGTGGCACGGTGATGGTGTGTCACAACGCCGTGTTCGATCATGCGTTCCTATCGCAGGAGTTCCGCCGAGTGGGGATCGATATCGGGGCGATCCCGACTTTGTGCACTTTGCTGGCCGCACGCTCCCAACTAGACCTGTGGGGATATCGACTGCGCTCGGTGGCCGGGCGGGTTACCGGGATATGGCCGGACTTCGAGCACACCGCGCTAGACGATGCCCGGACTACAGCGCAGCTGCTCCACGGATTTTTGCACGATGCGCCGGAACCGCTGCGGCTGTCGGCGCCGGCAGCACCCGTCTGGACTCGACTGTCCGCGCCTGGTGTGTCAACCCGACACCGGGTGATGGCCGACCGATGGGATTTGGCGCACCTCGTTGAGCAACTCCCTGTCACCCGCGTCCTCCGACCGGTGGACGCAGCCGCTCTCGACCGTTACCGATCTGCCCTGCACCGGGCCATGGACGACCGCAAGATCGACATTGAGGAGGCTCGGGAGCTTGGTGAGCTAATCCGATGCGACGGGCTCACCCGCACCGCGGTCGAGCAGGTCCACCGCGAGCTGCTCGAAAGGCACCGGCTCGACGTGCACGCTGACGGAATCATCACCTGGCAGGAAGCCAGTGCCTTAAGCAAAATAGCTAGCCTCATCGGCCTACCTGAGCAAGTAGCCGCCGAGGAGGAACTCGGGCGGCAAGATAAAGCGACGCGACGCGCCCTCGTGGAGTGGCGGGTCGTCGGTATCGGTCTTGATGACGACGTTGCCGACGTCCTGGATCTCGCGGCTGACCACGCGGCAACCACTGGAACGTCCATCAGCGCCCGCACCCGGTTGGTCGTCGTCAACGACGCCGATCGGGCACTGCCACGGGTGCGCCGCGCAGAGGACAACGGCAAGCTCGTCTTGAACCCCGCTGAGGCGCGAGAGCACTTGCTCGCCGCGATCCGCGCGACCACACCGGCGCCGCCTACCCACGAGCCTGCTTACAAGCGAGAACCGATCGTCCGCTGGACCGAACACTGGCGCCCCTACGAGCTGCACATCGAGGACTGCATCGGATGCTTTGATGAAGACGCACGCTCGCGAGCCCTTCACCGCGCCCGCCCCACCCCACGCACACAATCGGCAGCAGTAGCTATCGGAACCGCGGAACTCGCCCCGACTGCGCCAGCGGCGCCGCGTGCCGCGCAACCACCTGACGCGCCCACGCGGCCAGCTCCCACGATCCCGGTGGCCCCCCTCCCAGCGACCGTCGCGCGGTCCACGGACCCACCCGGCGGCGATCCCCCGGCACCAGCACAGCAGCGCCAACTCCCACGCACACCCCAGCGTGCGCCAGCGAATTCCACCACAGCGCGTCCCGAGGCCCATGGCCCACCACCCACTCAGCCGCCGGCTGTAACGGGAAAGCCCCACCGGAAATGGCCATGGATCGTCGGGGCCATCGTCTTACTGCTTTTCATCATCAGCATCGCTGGCGGCAACGAAAACTCCCTACCGACCACCACAACACCCACACCCAAAGCGCAAGCACCGGCCGGTCCAACTCAGGTCACCGTGCCCGGCGATCTGGTCGGGAACAACGCGCAGCTTGCCGATGACGAACTTCGCAAGCTTGGCATCAGCGATATCAGCTACGCCTCTCAGGATGCCGATAACACATTTGCCCCACCGCTCCAGAACTGGACCGTGACCAAAGTAGAACCTGCGCCTGGCACAGCGGTGTTCACCACCGGCACAATCATGATCACTGTAACCAAGAAGCCCGAGCCGGTGGCACCAGTCGTCCCGCCAGCGGAACCGGAACCGGAGCCGCTGCCCCCGGCTGCACCAGCGCCGCCCGCCGACAGCTCGCCCAGGGATTCACGTGATTTAAGTGAGTCAACTGGTGACTCCACCGGTGGATCCCCCTACTACCCCAACTGTGCAGCCGCTCGTGCCGCAGGAGCCGCACCGCTCCACCGGGGCGACTCCGGTTATCGATCAGGGCTTGACCGCGACGGCGACGGTGTCGCATGTGAATGAACATCCCTGTCCGAATACACCGGGCGCTTGATGATCAAGGTGCTGCCGTGAGCCGCATCGTGGTCGCCCTGATCGCAGCGGTGCTCGCAGCGGTCTGCGCCGGTGGCGGCCCTTCCTCTCCCGGTGTAGCAGCTGCTACGGCGCTGCTCACCGCCGAGCAGATCGTGACCGAGCTGGCGCAGCGGATCCCCACCGTGAAACCCGGGTCGTCTTCACCGCTGAGACGGATCCGAAACCGCCTGCTCGGCCCCCCAACGGATACCGGTCCAAGGCCTCATTCACCGACACCCGCATTCCAGCCGAGGAGGTCACGGCGACTAGCGAGGGAGCGGTTGGGCGGGGCGGCTCGGTGGAAATGTTCGCAGACGAGCAGGGCGCAGCGGCGGATGCAATTCATCCAGGAGACATCGCGGCCGGGCTGCCTGCAGCTGTCGAGTACGACTACACCTCGGGTCCGGTGTTGCTGTGGGTATCAAGGTCGTTCACCCCAGCGCAGGCGGCGGAGTACCAGAGGGCACTCACCGAGATCAGCTGACGCCTGGTGGGTCCCGTGCACGCCGGGCAGGTGCACTCCCGCTCGGCCTTGATCCTGGCGACCTCCCGTTGCAGTTCCTCTACGTCAGCCGCCAGGTGATCAATTCGCTTCGATATTGTGTCACAGCATGAGGAGCCCGCGGCCCGAACCTCCTCGGATGCGGTGGTTGCGAACGACCGGGAAGTTACCTGCGATAGCCCACGGTCCGCGTCCACCGAACACACCATCCGCGGCCAATTAGCCCGAGACCTCGCGACAGACCAGGTCCGAAACCGTCATTTCGGTCGCTTGCGGATCACCTGGTGCCTTGGCCGCGGTCAACGTAGGGATCCGAGCTCGATGGTCCCGCGCGAGACTTCCGATTGAAGGCTTATCGACATGATCACCATGAACTCTCAGATCCTTCTTGTGTCCCGTCCGAGCGGCCCGGCCGTGGCCAAGAACTTTCGCCTCATCGAAGCGCCGCTGCCTGCACTGCGGGACGGGCAGGTGCTGGTACGTCATCACTTCATCAGCGTGGACCCTTACATGCGTGGGCGCATGAACGACGCCAAAAGCTACGCCCCGCCGCAGCCACTCAACGCAGTGATGCAAGGCGGCACGGTCGGTGAAGTGGTCGAGTCCAAACACGCCAGCTACCACAGCGGCGACAAGGTCGTCGGCTTTGGTGGCTGGCAGGAGTACGGCATCGTCGACGGCGCCGCGCCGGGCGTGCTACGCAAGGTCGACACGACGCACGTCCCGCTTTCGGCTTCACCGTGGGCTACCAACCCCACCAGGCCACGGTCAGTGGTCACAATGGGAAGCGATCTCGGCAGCGACGACCAGAGTAAGGACACCAGCGGCGGATCAGTGCTCACTCGGACTCAACACGACGATATGCACCCCCGGTTGATCAAGGTGCGTCAGGGCGTATCGAAGTTGACGGCAGCGCGGAGGTTGAGTGTGCCGCGAGTCGAGGATGCGGAGACCCTCGCCGCAGGGGCGGTGGACTGGCTTCTTGACTCGGCCCGGGACACCCAGACCGGTTTGACGTGGGCCCCCACCGCGACGCCGGCATCGCGCTGGGGGCGCTACACGCCGGCGACGTCGAGCTGGCCGTCCTTGCGGTGACTCCCTACCTACAGACCGCAGACCCGACACCAGGCGGAGTCAACTGGGCGGTTCGTCCCAGCCCGGCTCGGTCTCATCACGTCGCGCACGGCACGCTGGGCATCGTGTACGCCCTGGCGGCCGTCGCGGCCGCCACAGAGCGCGCGGAGCTGCTTGAAGTAGCGCTGGCTGGCGCATCCGATGTCGTGGCCCGCAACGAGGCAGAACCCGTCGGGTTCCTGGTCCCGCATTCCGATCCACCTCACAGGCCCGAGCTGATCGAGCGATACAGCTACGGCTGGTGCAACGGCCTAGCCGGTGACGCGCAGGTGTTCCGGCTGCTTGGCGCGGTGACCAACGACCCCGCCTGGTCGGACCTCGCCGACCAGTGCTGGTACACCGTGCCCCACTCCGGCCTGCCCCAACGGATACGCCCCGGCTTCTGGGACAACAACGGCCGCTGCTGCGGAACAGCAGGCGTGCTGGCGCTGGCCTGCGATCGGTACATCGAGCAGGCAGAACAGCTCGACTTTGCCAACGTGCTCGTCGACGACCTCGCCGCACGGGCGACCATCGACGCGAACGGCGTGCGCTGGTCCAACCACGAGCACCGAATCACCCCCAGCACGCTCGAACCCCGAACCGGATGGGCGATGGGCAACGCCGGCATCATCCGCGAGCTGCTCAGATTCGCCCGTGCCAGCGCCGAGAGCGACCCGACTTACGCCGTCCCCTGGCCCGACCATCCCCGTCCACCTACGCCCCTGCAGCACACTGACGGGTCCCGTTTAAGCAGGAAACCAGCCCCACGGCCCCCTTCTCACCGTCAAGTCGGGTGGTTTGATGGAAGTAGAACGGAAGTTGGCGTCGGGCTGGTGACTTGGTCGAATGACCATGAACCTACCGGCCATATGACCACAGCTGGACCGTCTATATGACCACGCACTGTGCGTCCACCTGACCAGTGATCTTGCATGTACGGCACAATTGACCCGTGATCGACCCTCCGGGCCTGGTGCCACGGTATGCCGAGTCCCTCGTGACCGAGGCACTGGCAGACACACGTGTCGTCCTCGTCAACGGTGCCCGGCAGGCCGGCAAGAGCACACCTTGACCAGGTTGGCTACTGGCTGCCGGCCGGGCGCAGTGATTCGCATGCTGGACGACCCGGCAACGCTGTATGCAGCCAAGGATGATCCGACGGGTTTCGTGGACTACGAGGTGCTCATGGTCATCGACGAGATCCAACTCGCGCCGGAGTTGCTCCGGCCGATCAAAGGTTTCGGTCGACCTGGACCCGACACCCGGCCGTTTCCTGCTGACCGGGTCATCCCGGGTTTTCGCGCTGCGAACCCTGCCCGACGCACTACCTGGCCGCATGGAGGTGATCGAGTTGTGGCCGTTTTCGCAAGGTGAGATCAGCGGCCAACCAGACCGTTTCGTTGATGCCGCCTTCCAGCACGGCCCAGGATCGACCACTCATCGCCGCTGCGCCGCCGCAATTACCTTGATCGCCTCGTCGTCGGCGGCTTTCCCGAAGCAGTACGCCGTGCTTCCCGTCGCCGAACAGCGTTCTTCGACTCCTATCTGACTACCCTGATCGAACACGACGTCTTGGAGTTGGCAAGCATTGAGCGCCGTGGTGACTTGCTTGCACTGCTTGCCGGACGGGCTGGCGGTTTGCTCGTCCCAGCTGCCCTCGCCAACCAATCCGGCATCCCGAGAACGACCCTGGTGCGTTATCTGGAACTGCTGTCGTCCGTCTTCCTCATCAAGACCATCCCGGCATGGTCCTCCGGACAGACCCAACGAGCCGTGGGCACACCCAAGCTGGCTTTCGTCGAGACGGGAGTCGCGTGCCATCTCATCAGCCAGGATGCCGGCCGGCTTGGCGAACCGGGAGGCGCGGCCCGGACCGATGATGGAGAATCTAGAAGCCCCTCGGTCCCTAGAAGCTCGACACTTGAGCAGAGTTTTCGGGCGGGTGTAGCTTGCGGTCCGTCCGCTCCACTTCCACCCGCCGACACCACGTCTGACCAGCCACTTTCGAGTGGCATACCGG
>JBOHGX010000028.1:0-26858 GCA_050700255.1 Pseudonocardiaceae bacterium | reverse complement strand
TCGTCCAGGCTGCGGTAGCCGTCACCCTGGATGGCGGAGAAGTGGACGAACACGTCGGGGCCACCCCCGTCGACGGAGATGAAGCCGAAGCCCTTCTCCGCGTTGAACCACTTCACTACGCCCTGTGACATGTTGCTCTCCCTGTGGAATCTGATGCCTGGGCCGGCACCGTACCGGCCCGCGGTTGCGCGGATCACGCACGCCCATGGGAGAGAGATCCCCGACGGGAGCGCGAAGCCCGTAGTCAGACATTCCACGGACGCTTCACAACGATCGGGGAACTACACGACCACAACCTGGCGCCAGGCTAGCACTACCGGTCCCGCCACCAGCACCCGACATTCGCTAGATCGGCTGTAGCGTGGGTTTGATGCTGGCGTTGCGGTGGAAGACGTTGTCCGGGTCGTACTTGGCCTTGATCCGAGCCAGCCGCTCGTACTTGGCCGGCCCGTAGGAGGCCCGCACCCGATCCTCCTCGATGTCAGCCATGGTGTTGATGTAGCCACCGGCCCCGGTAGCGTACGGTCGCAGCGCATCCCAGAACGACCGGACCCAAGCACGTTCGGCGGCGAGCAACTCCAGGTCATCGGTGAGGGCGACGATGTTGACGGCGATACGGCTTGCACGGCTGCCGCCGAACGCCGTCTGGGCCTCGCCGACCTCCGCGTACGCTCCATCGAGACGGAACAGGTGCAACATCGACTGCGGCGACGTCTTGCGCACCTGATACTCGGTGATCACCGCAATCGCCTCGTCGGGCAGCGCATCCAGGTACAGAGCCTTCTCATAGCACTTCACGCCCCACCGTGCTTCTTTGTCGAACATCTGCTGCAGCTGGGTGTAGGGCATCGGGGTGACGAACTCGAACAGCGGCGCAAGCGCCTCGCGGATCGGAGCCAGTACGTGGGCATGCTCCTCGACCGATCCGAAGCCGACGACCGCTAGCCCGTAGCCGGCGGTGAAATGGTACTGCGCAGGCACGAACGGCGCCGGCGGAACGTTGCCGCTGATGATCATGGCATTCGCATCGGCAGGCAGCGTGGCGAACACCTCCCAGCCGAGCCGCAACGCCTCGGTGCCTTGGTTGAGCCCCCAGAAGAACAAGCCGACGTGCACCATCGGACCGACCGGGTGCAGCCGGAACTCGAACTCGGTGACGACGCCGAAGTTCCCACCGCCGCCTCGCAGCGCCCAGAACAGGTCGGGGTTCTCGTCCGCGGCGGCCCGTAGCCGACGCCCGTCGGCGGTCACCAACTCAGCAGAGATGAGGTTGTCCACAGTCAAGCCGTATCGCGGCGTCAGCCACCCTACCCCGCCCCCCAGCGTGAGACCGCCCACTCCGGTGTGGCTGACGGTCCCGGCCGGCACCGCCAGGCCGTGCAGCTGCGTGGCTGCGTCCAGATCGGCCAGCGTTGCGCCGCCGCCGACCCGCGCGCGGCGTGTCACCGGATCAACCGTGACCTCGTGTATAGGCCTGAGGTCGATCATCACGCCGCCGTCGCAGATCGCGGTGCCCGCGGTGTTGTGGAAACCGCCGCGCACCGAGATCTCCAGATCGCGTTGCCGGGCGAACTCGATGGCCGCGCCGACATCGGCAGCGCTGCGGCACCGTGCAATCACCACCGGATACCGGTCGACCTCGCCGTTCCACGCCGAGCGTGCCTCGTCGTAGCCCTGATCGCCCGACATCAGCGCAACGCCGGACAGCACCGCACGCAACGACTCGATACCGGTGACCTTGATCATGGAGCCTCCTGCCGGCATGCGCCCCGTCAGGTTATGACGTTCAGAGCTGGATCACGACGCTCAGATCGTCTCGGTAGGTCTGCGTTCGGCGTCCGCCGGCGGCGGAACGTCTACCAAGAGGGGCTTAGCGCCATTCGTTGATACAGCGAAACACCAGCACTCGTGTGGCCGGCGGTCAGCGCCCATCGGCTCGCGCCGGCATCGAGATCATCCGCGTTATAGGTCGAGCTGCCACTCAACCGTCCGGCGGTGCGGCCGGAAACCCATCGCCTCGTTGATCGCAACCATGTAGGGGTTGGTATCAGCGTTGCAGGTGTCGATGACCCGCAGCTCGGGGCGCTGTGCGCGAGCGTGCTCAAGGTTGGCCACCTTGATCAGCGTGCCCAGCCGGTGGCCGCGATGCTCCGGCGCGACGATGGTGTCCCACTGATCGGCGTACCAGTGCGATGTGGAGTCGCCGACGATCTGAGTGAAAGCGACCAGCTGCCCGGTACTAGCCACTGCTCCGGTGGTGACCATGTGCAGGCCGCAGGCCAGGCAGCTGGCATCCCGTGCCCGCATCCGCCCCGCGTCGTATGCCTCCGCCTCCCACTGCAGATCATCCAGCGGGGCATCGATGGACATGCGCCCGGTGAGATAGGCGATGTCGTCGAGCCACCGCTGCGGCGTTTCACCCACCCACTGGATCAGCGAGTAGCCCTGTGATTTCGCCCGCGCCTGCTCGTCGAGCCGGGCGAGCACAGCCGGGTCCACCGCGCCGACGTCCAGCCGCCGCCGCGTCTCGATCAAAGCCGGCACTGCTGCCGACGCTGCCGCGAATCGTCCGCCGGGATCGGCGGCGGCCGGGTCCAGCGGCTGGTCAACCGAACCAGTGAGCCGGATCCGGCCCTGCCGGGTGGCCTCAGCACGTAAGTGATCGAGCAACGCCCGACCGATACCCCGCCGCCGGTGTTCGGGGGCGACCAGGATCTCGCCTGCGGCGTTGTGCAGGTTGTCCAGCGTCGGGAGGTACAGCACACATCCGCCGACCACCGAGCCGCAATCGCGGGCTAGCCACCCGGTCTCGATCTCGCCGGGCCACGGGTACCGGAAGCGACCGAGCTCGTGTACCCGGCACGGCGGTGGGTCGCCTGGCAGGTCCGCGCGTACCAGCGAGCAGCGCAGCTCGTACCACTGCTGGATAGCCGGCTCGTCGGACGGCTCGACCGGCGCGAGGGACAACCCGCTCAGGTGGACCGTGGTCATGCTCCCATTCCTGCACGACCAGCACGGCCCACGCCACCGAATTTCACTGCCACCGCGACTGTCACGGAGACTGTCACGGCGACTGTTACGGCGACTGTCATGTCGACCAGGAGTCGGGCGGGTCGACGAATGCCCGTCCCAGCTCGCGGGCCAAGACCAGCGCCTGCGAGCACCAGCCCGGGGTTGCGCCGGCCAGCCCGCAGGACGGGGTGGGCAGGCACTGCTCGGCGAGCAGCGCACGGCCGAAGCCGAGCCGATCCACCAGAGCCAGTGCGGGCCGGGCCAGATCAGTGACAGTGGGCTGCGCCACCGGCTCCAATGCGGGCACCAGCCCCAGCAGCACCGACATCCCGGAGTCCCATGCCTCACCGAGGGCGTCGACGGTGGCCCGGGGCGCGCCGGCGAGCAGTTCGGCGTCGACGGCCAGCGCGTCGGCCCCGGCGCTGCGCAGCAAAGCCAGCGGTGGCCGCGGGGCGCAGCAGTGCACGATTCGCGGCACGGGCAGCGCGTCGAGCACTCCGCGCAGCAGTTCAACCGCCGCGCTGTCGGGCACTGCGGGCACGGTGCCGTACCCGGACGGGGTGGGCACGCTGCCGGCGAGCACCGCGGGCAGCCCCGGTTCGTCCAGCTGCACAACGGCTTTCGTCCCCAGCCGGCTGGATACTTCCGTCACGTGCGCTCGTAGCCCTTCGGCCAGCGACGCGGCGAACTCACGTAGCGCGCCGTGGTCGGTGAGGACCTTGTGACCACTGCGAAGCTCCACTTCGGCGGCCAGCGTCCACGGCCCGGCGGCCTGCACCTTGACCACTGCTGGGCGGACCCCGGCGACCTGGACCGCCTCCTCGAGCGCATCCAGATCGGTGCGCAACAGATCGACGCCACGGCGGTGGTCGCCACCGGGGCGCGCGGTGACCCGGTACCCGGAGGGCACCAGCTCGACGGCGAGGTCGACGAGCAGCGCCGCGGTGCGGCCGATCAGGTCTGCCCCGGCGCCCCTATCGGGCAGCTCCGGCAAGTGCGGTAGGTCGGGCAGCTCGCCGATCACGGTGCGGGCGGCCTCGAGAGTGTCGGTGCCGGGCATCGAGCCGATCCCGGTGGCGCTGCCGGGAGGCCAAGGAGGTCGGTCAGTCACCGGGTCTTTCTATCAGGTACCGGAGTATGCAATCTCCGTAGCATGTCGCTGGCCCACTACGTATTCGAAAAGCAACTCCACGGCTAAGTAGCCCACCCGAAATAATTACGTGCGGCTACCGATTGCCACAGGACATTTCTAACGGGCACGGTATGTGATAGCGAATCAGCAATGCAAACGCTTAGGTATTTCCGTCCGGGACCACCTCGACCACCTTCGCTAGGAGGACTTGATGTCTGACACAGTAAGCTTCGCCGAGCTCGACGGGCAGCACGTGGAACTGCTACCGGCCCGCACCGTCCTGTCAATGTTTAGCCCCCAAGGCGGTGACGGCGTCATCCCCAAGGACCTCGACCTCTTCTCCCAGCTCACCAAGGCCCTCGGTCTGGACTCCGACTCGACGGGCAGCAGCAGCACTGACGGCGCTGCTGGCACCAGCGACAAATAGCTGAGTCCACTCGCGCCGCTGGGAGCACGGTGCCGTTGGCGGACGTGGGAGGGGGTAGCCGCGTTCCGGCCGGCCCCCTCCCTCCGTGGTAGCTCAGCTGGTAGCGGTGATGGTGGCGCTGCCGAGTACAACGTCGCCGGCGGCGTCGGGACGGTAGAGCGCGACGGCCTGGCCGGGCGCCACTCCGCGTAGCGGCTGGCGCAGCTGCACGCGAACGGTGCCACCCCCGGGACCGTCAACAGCGTCGGCCACGGCGTCCGCGCACCCACCATGCGCCCGGACCTGCGCGACGCACTCCACCGGACCCTCTGGAACGCCCAAAGCCCACACTGGACGATCCGCCTCGATCACCTCGACCTCAAGGCGCTGCGCTGAGCCGACTCGGACGGTCCCGGTCACCGGCTCGAGCGCAAGCACGAACCGCGGGCGGCCGTCGGGTGCCGCCCGCTGCAACCCCAACCCGCGGCGCTGGCCGACGGTGAAGCCGTGCACCCCGTCATGGTGTCCGAGGACCTCACCGGTCTCGTCATCGACCAGCTCTCCGGGCCGGGATCCCAGCTGGTCGGCGAGGAACGCCCGGGTGTTGCCGGAGGGAATGAAGCAGATGTCGTGGCTGTCCGGCTTGTCCGCGACGACCAGCCCACGCCGGGCGGCCTCGGCGCGAATGCCGGCCTTCGAGGTGTCGCCGACCGGGAACATCGCATGTGCCAGCTGGTCGGCGGTGAGCACCGCGAGCACATAGGACTGGTCCTTGCCGGCGTCCACCGCCCGGCGCAGCACGCCCTGCCCTCTGATCCAGGACAGCCGCGCATAGTGCCCGGTGCAGACCGCGTCGAAGCCCAGATCCAGCGCACGATCCAGCAACGCGGCGAACTTGATCCGCTCGTTGCACCGCAGGCACGGATTAGGGGTGCGGCCAGCGGCGTACTCAGCGACGAAGTCGTCCACCACGTCGGCGGTGAACCGCTGCGCGAAGTCCCAGACGTAGAATGGAATGTCGATATTGTCGGCGACCCTGCGAGCGTCCGCGGCATCCTCCTTGGTGCAGCATCCGCGGGCGCCGGTGCGCAGCGTGCCCGGCTGTGCCGACAGCGCCAAGTGCACGCCAACGACCTCGTGCCCCGCGTCCACCGCGCGAGCGGCCGCAACCGATGAATCCACCCCGCCACTCATCGCAGCCAGAACCTTCACGATGCCCTGGCCCTCCGGATCCCCGCTCCGCGAGCCCGGGTGACCACCGGCTCGATGGCGTCGAGCACGTCCGCAACGTCCCGCGCCGTGGAGGTGTGTCCCAGCGAGAAGCGCAGCGAGCCCCGCGCGGCAGCCGGCGAGGCGCCCATCGCGAGTAGCACATGCGAGGGCTGCGCCACACCGGCAGTGCAGGCGGCTCCCGTCGAGCATTCGATGCCCCGAGCGTCGAGCAGCATCAGCAACGAGTCACCCTCGCAGCCGGTGAAGGTGAGATGAGCATTGCCCGGCAACCGCGAGAGGCTGCCGTCGATCACACCGTCGCCCGAGTCCCCGTTGAGCACCGCATCGGGCACCTTGGCGACGATCCCGTCCACCAGTTCGTCGCGCAGCTTGCCCAGCCGGATCGCGCTGCGCGGCTGCGCCGCCACCGCGTGGCGGATCGCGGTGGCCAGCCCGACGATCGCCGGGACGTCCAACGTGCCCGAACGCACATCACGCTCCTGGCCGCCGCCGTGTAGTAGCGGCGTGGCGGCGACCTGCCTGCCCAGCAATAACACGCCGGCGCCGTAGGGCCCACCGAGCTTGTGCCCGGTCAGGGTCATCGCCGCGGTTGCGGACCTACCGAAGTGCACTGGCAGCTGGCCCACCGCCTGGACCGCGTCGGTGTGCAGCGGCACCCCGTACTCGGCGGCAACCTCGGCCAACTCGTGCACCGGTGCCACGGTGCCCACTTCATTGTTTGCCCACATCACGCTCACCAGCGCGACTGAGCTCGGGTCACGGGCCAGCGCGGCCCGCAGCGTCTCAGGATGCACCCGGCCGTCGGCATCCACCGGCAGCCACAGCACCTCGGCGCCCTCATGCTCGGCCAGCCAGGACACCGCATCGAGCACAGCGTGATGCTCGACGGCGGAAGCGAGCACCCGGTTGCGGCGCGGGTCGGCGGCACGCCGCTGCCAGAACATCCCCTTGACGGCGAGGTTGTCACCCTCCGTGCCACCCCCGGTGAACACCACTTCCGAGGGACGGGCACCCAGTGCATCAGCGATGCTCTCTCGGCTTTCCTCGACGGTGCGACGAGCTCGGCGGCCGGAACCATGCAACGAGGAGGCATTGCCCAGGGTGGACAACGCCTGACTCATCGCTGCTACCGCCTCCGGCAGCATCGGCGTCGTGGCCGCATGGTCGAGGTAGGTCATCGAGACACCAGCGTAAACGGCGCCCGCGGTGGCGAAGGCGCGGGCCGCTACGCCGCGCGCGTCGCGCGTCCCCGGCCTGGTCCACGGAAACCGTGCCGGCTGTGCAGGAGAGGCCGACACACCGTGCAAGAGAGCGCGACACACTGGGCAGGAGGGCCGGACACGCGGGAGTCAGGCTTTGCGCTTGGTGACCGCCTCCGTCAGCTGCGGGGCGATGGTGAACAGG
The DNA here is from genome assembly GCA_050700255.1 of Pseudonocardiaceae bacterium. Classification (GTDB taxonomy): domain Bacteria; phylum Actinomycetota; class Actinomycetes; order Mycobacteriales; family Pseudonocardiaceae. The sequence continues at coordinate 19,671 of JBOHGX010000028.1, read as the reverse complement.
TCGCCCACCACACCGAAGTCGGCGATCTCGAAGATCGGCGCCTCCGGGTCCTTGTTGACCGCGACGATCGTCTTGGACGTCTGCATTCCCGCGCGGTGCTGGATGGCGCCGGAGATGCCAAGCGCGACGTACAGCTGCGGAGAGACCGTCTTGCCGGTCTGCCCGACCTGGAACTGATGCGGGTAGTAGCCGGAGTCGACCGCCGCCCGGGACGCCCCGACAGCAGCACCGAGTGAATCGGCGAGCTTCTCGACGACCTGGAAGTTGTCCGCCGAGCCGACACCCCGGCCGCCGGACACCACCACGCTGGCCTCGGCGAGCTCCGGGCGGTCGCCGCCCCCGATGGGCCTACGCTCAATGATCTTCGCTGCCTTCGCCGGACTGACCGTGGGTACCTCGACAGTCTGTTCGGCAGCCGCGCCCTGGGCCTCGATCGCGTCGATCGAACCGGGCCGGACTGTGATCACCGCAACCGCAGTTGTGGCTTTGGACTTCGCCAGGTAGGAGCCGCCGAACACCGAATGGGTGGCGGTGCCGTCGTCGGCCAGGTCGACAGCATCGGAGAGCAGGCCCGATCCGGTGCGCACGGCGAGTTTACCCGCGATCTCCTTGCCGTCCGGCGAGGTGGCGATCAGCACGGCGATCGGCTGGGCCGACTCCACGAGCGCCGCCAGCACACCGACGGCAGGAGCGGTGAGGTAGTCGTCCACCTTGTCGGATTCCGCGACGTAGACCTTGACCGCGCCGTAGGCCGCCAACCTGTCCTTGAGCTTGCTCGCGGTGCCAGGCGTGCCGACCACTACAGCCGACGGCTCACCCAGCTTTGCCGCAGCGGTGAGCAGCTCACCGGTGACCTTCTTGATGTCGCCCGCTGAGTGCTCGACGAGCACCAGGACCTCTGCCATGACTGGAGTTCTCCCCTCCGGAGGTCAGATCAGCCTCTGGCCGACGAGGTATTCGGCGAGCTTGGCCGCCCCATCACCCTCGTCGGTGACGACCTGCCCACCCTCGCGCGGCGGGCGGGGTGTGGACTCGGTCACCGTGGACGTGGCGTTGGCCAGCCCGACATCACTGCGTTCAATACCCACGTCGGCCAACGACAACGTGCTGACCGGCTTCTTCTTCGCGGCCATGATGCCTTTGAACGACGGGTAGCGCGGTTCGTTGATCTTTTCGTGCACGCTGACCAGCGCAGGCAGATCGGCTTGCAAGACCGTGATCGCGTCGTTGGTCTCCCGCTCGACGGTCACGGTACGTCCCTCGACGGTCACCTTGCGAGCGTGGGTCAGCTCCGGTATCCCGAGCACATCAGCGACCATCGCCGGGACGGCACCGATGGTGCCGTCGGTGGCCTCGTTGCCGGCCAGCACCAGATCGACGTCGCCGAGGGTGCCGATGACCTTGGCCAGCGCCCTGGCGGTGTGCACCGCGCAAGAGCCGTGCAACCCCTCGTCCGATAAGTGAACCGCCTTGTCCGCACCCATCGACAGCGCCTTGCGGATGGCGTCGGTGGCCCGCTCGGGACCCATTGTGACGACGGTGACCTCACCCTCGCCCGCTTCCTTGATCTTGAGCGCCTCCTCGACCGTGCGCTCGTTGATCTCGTCCAGGACGAGGTCCGCCGAGCCGCGTTCAAGGGTGTGATCGGAGTCGGCCAGCTTGCGTTCGGACCAGGTGTCCGGCACCTGCTTGATCAGGACGACGATGTTCATGGTGCCCTTCGACCCTCCCGCCGGCTCTGGACCTCACCACTCATTCTGCAACGTTACCGGTCAGTAGCTCCAGAGCGCACCGCGAGGCCGTCAGTGAGCGACCTTGGTCTGCAAGCCGGCGAGGATGATGTCGAGGCCATAGTCGAATCTGCCCGGCCGGTGCACGCCGCTGAGGTGTGGGCTCACAGCCTGAATTGAGGGAATCTGCTCAGGCGGAAGTGCTGCGTAGTACCCGATCTCATCTTGTGATGCCGTGTCGCGAAGGGGGGCGATGTGGCCCATCTGGTGAAAGCCGGCGGTGTAGGTGTACAGGGCGAAGAAGGCGTCAGCAGCTTCGGCCGGCGAAAGTCCTCCCTGGAGGAGAAGTTCGATGGTCCGCTCGATCACCAACAGGCCGTGCGGGCCGATCCTGACCCGGGCGCTGTAGACCCGGGCAAGCTGGTGATGCGCGGCCAACGCCTGGTGGTAGCTATGCACCAGCGCGCGGAGCTGGGTCACCCAGTCACCTTCGGTGGCAGAGCAGTCCACCTCGCCGAGCATCAGGTCCACCATGAGGTCGACCAGATCGTCTTTGTCCCGCACATGGTTGTACAGGGCCATTGGCGAGACCTCCAGTTCGGTGGCGAGCGCTCGCATGGTCAAGGCGGCAAGGCCCTTATCATCGACAAGTTGCAGAGCGGCCCGCACAATCCGGGGGCGAGACAGCGGCAACGGCCGGGTGTAGTCCTTTCTGGGGTCGACATCGACCCAGGTCGGCCGGCCGGAGCGGACGCGAGAGGTACTCGGCTGATCGTTCAACGATGATCCCTTCTCGCTCGCCGCTACCCGCTGGACTCATGCAGCGGAAAGGTGCACGCCCGTTTGGGCTATGGCGGCATCTCCGCCCCCCTCGACACTGTACGCGGTCGAGGACAATGTATTGTGAATGTAATGTACAGACTACTGTACCTATGAGGTGGTGCCACTGTCACGGTAGCGCTGAATAAGATCACTACCGTGCACTTCGCCAGGTTCGCGTTTCTGGACAACGACCAACTCGCGGTGATCACCTCCTACGATGGTGACTTCGAGGTTTACATCAACGAGTTCATCAACGAAATCGGCGACGTTTTCAACATGCTCATGGAGCACGTCGAAGACGGGCCGCCGCTGCCGGTGCAGACCTATCGCCAGGAGTTCCTGGACTACATCCGTGACCACGACTTTCGCTGTGTGGGAACGTTCTACAGCGCGTACCCCGATCGGACAGTACTCGACATACTCAGCGCGGCCAGCGCATCGCGCTGATGACCTGAAAGGAGTAGATACTGTGGGGTCAGCCTGCGCGATCTTCCTCATGGCCGAATGGGCCAATGACGGCATATTCACGGTGGGGCTCGGACGCACCAAGGATCCTGTGATCGGCGCCCAGGCCGACGGGGCCGGAAGCTTCTCGATACCAAGCCCGGAGGGCCCGATGGTCCTGCCAGGACTCCCCCGATTCGTCACCACCCGCGGTGGCGCCTACTGCTTCCTGCCGAGCATCACCGCGATCCGCTACCTGGCCGACTCGTTGCCGGAAATCGTTGATTCCGGCGCTACAGAACTACAGAACACAGCGTTCACTCCGGCCAGTGAAATACCGGCGTGCCGGCGCGTCGTGAGACGATGGGATTCCGCTACCGCTGCGCCGGAAGGATGTCGACCATGCCGCCACCCTCGTGCATGGTGATTCACTGCGGCGGTCACCGGAGCAATCCGCATGATGAAGTGACTATCAGCAGTATCACCACAGTCGACGAGCCGCGGCCGGCACCGGTGTGCGCTGAGCACATGCGGCGGATTGACCTGGGTGAACCGTGGCTGTGGGTGCCAGGACGGCGGTTGAAGGGCGTCGGCTCCGATATGTCAGAGGGCTGCATCCTGATGGGCGACGAGTTGGCCGGCTACGGCCTCATCGTCGACACCGACGTCCGGATGAGCAGCAGCCATGTGTTCAGTCCCGACCTCGCCGACGGTCAGGAGACGCTGACGCTGGCCATCGATGGCCGAGTGTTCGGGGCCAATCAGCATGTCTCCATCGAGCTGGTCCTTGCGCCAGAGACGGTGCAGCGCCTCAAGGAGGCGCTCCGATTCTTCCGGTCATGACGCCCTCCCGGCATGTCCGCACCTCGTGCACGCTGTGTTGACGTCTCGTGCACATCAGCGAGAGCCGGCTGGCCACTGTGTTGACTGCCGCGCCCAGGAGGAGCGTGACCGTACCCGACCCGACCCGACCCGACCCGACCCACCCCTACCCGCTTCCTGCCCACGAACCGTTTCTGCGTGTTTCTCCGCCCCACCATCACCTCCGAGAAGGTCAGGGTCGGCCAGTACACCTACTATGACGCCTCCGAGGACACCGGAAGCTTCGAGGACGAGCGCGTGCTCTACGGCTACGGCCCCGAGCTGCTCCTGATCGGCAAGTTCTGCGCGATCGCGGCTGGAGTGCGGTTCGTCATGGCCGCCGCCAACCACCTGAGCAGCGGCCCAATGGCGCCATCATCGCGACCGCCTCCCTGGTCAACCGCGACGTCGCCCCCTACACCGTCGTCGGCGGCAACCCCGCCGCGCTGATCAAGCGACGCTACTCCGATGCAGACGTCGAGCTGTTCCAGCAGGCGGCCTGGTGGGACTGGCCCATCGAGATCATCAGCGCGCACGCCGCCACCCTGATGGCAGGGACCCCGACCGACATCGCCGGCATCGCAGAGCAGTAGGTCCACCGGCGCCTGAAGGTAGACCCGCGTGATGGGATGGCGCTTGTGGACGTGACGGTGGTCGGCAGCGTGAACCTCGACCTGGTGGCGGCTCTGCCGCGGTTACCCGCACCTGGCGAAACCCTCACCGCCACCGGTTTGACCCGCATCCCCGGGGGCAAAGGGGCCAATCAGGCACTGGCCACTCGCAGGCTGGGGCTACCCGTCCGGTTGATCGCCGCGGTGGGCACCGACCCCGAGGCCGATACCGCTTTGCAGGTACTGGGCCGCGAGGGAGTCGAGCTGGACAGGTTGCAGCGGGTCACCGCGCCGACCGGACTGGCGCTGATCGCCGTCGACACCACGGGTGAGACCACCATCGTCGTGATACCGGGCGCGAACGCCGAACTACGCGTGGAAGACGAGGATGTGGCCGGCGCCGACGCGGTGCTCACCGTGCTGGAGATCCCCGAGCACGCCGTGACCGCCGCCGCCCGACACGCCACCGGATTGTTCGTGCTCAACGCGGCCCCAGCCCGGCCGGTGCCACCCGAGGTACTCCGGCGCGCCGATCTGGTCGTGGTCAACAGTGCGGAGCACGCCGCGCTGCCGGGTCTGGACGCTGCCCGAGCCGTCGCCGTGACCTACGGAGCTCGTGGCGCAGTGCTGTTCCGCGACGGCATCGAGGTCGCAATGGCGGCTCCGCCGCCGGTCAGCGTGGTCGACGGCACTGCCGCCGGTGATGCGTTCGTCGGTGCCGCCGTGGCGGGCCTGCTCAGTGGACTTCGGGACGGCGACATGCTCGCCCGGGCCTGCGCCGCGGGGGCGCTGGCAGCTACCCGGTCCGGCGCTCAACCATCCCTGCCCACCGCCGCTGAGATCGATGAGGTCCTCGCCCGGTGAGTGTGCCGACCATCATCGACACTGACCCAGGGGTGGACGACGCGGTGGCGTTGATGCTGGCCGCTGCCAGCCCGGAGCTGCAGCTGCTCGCTGTGACCACGGTGTTCGGCAATGCCGGTGTGGAGGTCAGCACCGCCAACGCGTTGCGGCTGCGGGCGCTGGCGGACCTCGGCGACCTGCCGGTGGCGGCCGGAGCCGCTCGGCCACTGGTGTATCCGCGGGCTCAGCGGACCGATTCCTGGCATGGCTCCGATGGCCTCGGGGGGCGTGCCGACCTGCTGCCCGAACCCATCGGACCGGCCCATCAGCGCGGCGCGGTGGCTCTGATGGCCGATCTGCTGCACGTGGCAGCTGCCCCCGTCACACTGGTTGCCATCGGACCATTGACCAACATCGCGCTGTTGCTCGCCACTCATCCCCAGGTGAAGTCCCGGATCGACCGCATCGTGATCATGGGTGGTCGCCTCAGTGGCCTGCCGGCCGAGTCCAATATCCACTCCGATCCCGAGGCGGCCCGCCGGGTGCTCGTTGAGGAGGACGTGCCCACCACGCTGGTGCCGCTGGACCTGACCCTGCGCGCCGCGGTCGGCGGTGCCTGGCTGGCCGAGCTCGCTGCCGCAGGACCGCGCTGCGCCACGTTGGCCGGCATCCTTGAACATTGTCGGGAGCACAGCCGGAAGGCCACCGGACGTGACGTGGTAGCGCTACACGACCCGTTGGCCGTGTTGGAGGCCGCCGTTGCGGGCACGTTGCGAACGACGTCGATGCCGCTGGAGGTGGTCTGTGACCATGGACCCACCCGCGGTGCCGTGGTGGCCGCCGACGGCCAGGACTCCGACGGGCACGCCGTGCTGGTAGCGCTGGATGCGAATCTGCCGTCAATCAACGCGATGATTCTGGACCGGCTCCGAGTCCTGGGGTGATGCCGCAGGCGCTACCGCGAGCCGCGGAACTGCCGGGTCGCTCGGGCGACCAAGCGGCGACCGCCGGCCCACTGGCGGGAGAGATCGTACGCGATCCTCACCGGCGCCGAATTGATCATCTCGACGGCGTCGGGATACCGGTATGCGCTACCGCCGAACGCTACCTTGGCCTGATCGGAGCTCGGCCAGCTGTCGCTGTGGTGACAGTCGCCGGCCAGCAGGGCTCGTAACGCCTCTTCGTGCAGCCCTCCGAGGTCGTACCACTTGTAGCCGCGCCCCTTCGCCCACCGGATGATCTCCCATCTGATGGCGGCTGGAACACTGAGCCGACCGGCCTCGCCGGTGCGGTCGAACCCGGCCAGCCGACCCCGGACCATCGCGCCGCATCCGGTGACCAGATCCGCGGCGACGGGTTCGCCATGCACCTCGCCGACGAACAGCGCGGCCTGCCCCGTGGCCGCCAGCTCCGAATACATCGCCTGCAGGTAGTCGACCGGCAGCGGCTGGTAATCCTGATGCCGCCCGGAGTGAGTCATCAACGTGGCGAGCAGCGCGATGTCCTGACTGCCACCCATGCGGACTGTGACGCCTCGTGCTGCCCACTTGTTGGGCCAAGAACGCAGCCGTCGAGCGAAACGGCGGCGGATCTCGTCCTCGGTGGCGGTGAGGTCAATGCGCAGTGATCCCGCTGGTGCGATGCCGGCGGATGAGGTGCGAAACCCGCGCCGGAGCAGCTCGCGGCTCAGGTCATCAGCACCTTCGGGCGGCTGGACGAACAGCATCTGCAACCGGCGCCGGCCAAGCGTCCGCAGCCCGTCAGCAAGCTTGCGGCAGATCCCGTTACGATCGGCGGCGACTGTGGAGATCACCGGGCCGTAGGGCAGGTAACCGACACTGCCGAGCACCGGCACTCGGCGGTGCATGATCTGTGCACCGCCGACGAGTTCTCCTGCCTGGAAGGCCAACAGGTACAGCGGCGCGTAGCCGACCCGACCGCGTAGGCGTGCCCAGGCGGTGAGCTGAGTGACGTCGCTGCCCGCGGTGGCGTCCACAAGCCGATCCCAGGTACGTAACACCTGCGGGGTCGGGTCATGGCACGCCATGACCGACGTTGTGCCGTCGTGGTGCTCGGCGTCCACGCCGACGGGCTGAATACTCACGTTACCCGCCCCCCAGCTGACCCCTAGCCGTGGCCGGCTAGCTCTACACTGATGTGTCTCGTGATCACTCAGTGTTTCGGAAAATCAGCCGAGACGGTTGTACTACCTGGCGATAATCACCCTAAAGTGGCAGATGACCTTGTAACGACGACTGAGCTACCGCAACGCCCTCAGCGGGCTCTCGACGCCTGCGGTGACATCGCGGGATCGGACCAACAGCCGTAGTGCCACCGCGGCCAGCCCCACCCCGAGCACGCTGCCGGCAGTGTTGTGCATCACGTCACGGGCCTGGCAGGTGCCGCCGCCTGTAGCGCCCTGCACGAACTCCACCAACCCGCTGATCAGCAGGCAGACTGCGGCGATGATGGCCGGGCGGCGTGTCGCCAGCGTCGCGAAAAACGCAAACGGCACCAGCATCGCGACATTGAGCTTCTCGTAGGTGCGGGCCAACGACAGGCTGCCGATCCCGCATTCGCGCAGGACGATCAGCGGGTTGAGACCGCTCGGCGAGAATAGCCCGACGGGCCGCACCAAGGTGACGGCGAGCGCCAGCGCCAACCCGCACCCGGCGAGCGCCGCTGGCACCTGGGCCCATCCCCAGCGCGGCGCAAGCCACCAGGCTGTACCGCTGAGCAACAGCGATGCCGCGGCGAAGGCAGCGGGTATCTCAGGGTGCTGCGCCGTCAAGTAAAGGATGGAGTGCAGGTCGAGGTCGAACACATTGCGCACGGTAGCCGACCCGCCGGGAGCCGGACACCCGACTCAGCGAGGGGTCGGCACCGGCGAGCACCTCACCTGGTCGTGAGAACCGCACCGAAGACGAGAGAGACCACGAACAGCCCGAACCCGATGACCCCCAACCACACCAGCCCCTTGACAATCCCGACGGCACCGATAAAGAACCCGACGGCGAGCAACGCGATGATCACAGCCATCATGACGGCGGTCCCTCCCATGGTCCAGGCTACGTAGAGTCATCGTAACCACAAATGCGACAGACGGTTATCAATATGACACGTCCGTGGTGACTCCGGCTAGCGGGCTTTCAGCGCCCGATGAATGTCGCCTTGCCTGGACCGTGGTCGAGGAACGAGCGTATGCCGGCCGCACGGTCCTCGGTGCCCGAGAGCGCGGCAAACACCTGTGCCTCGAGCTCAAGCCCGTGGTCCAGGTCGACATCGAGTCCGTCGTCGATTGCCGCCTTGGCTGCTGCCAACGCGCGCGCTGGTCCTGCGACGAACTGCTCGACCCAGCGGCGGGCTACGCGGTACACATCCCCGGCTGGGACCATCTCGTCAACCATCCCGATTCGCAACGCCTCCCCGGCCTCGACGAAGCGGCCGGTGTAGATCAGCTCCTTGGCTCGGGCCGGGCCGATCAGCCGCGGCAGCCGCTGGGTGCCGCCGGCGCCAGGAATGATGCCCAGCAGGATCTCCGGCTGGCCGACCTTGGCGTTGTCCGCGGCGATCCGCCGGTCACAGCACAGCGCGAGCTCGTAGCCACCGCCCAACGCGAAGCCCGTGATCGCGGCCACGGTCGGTTTCGGGATGGCCGCCACAGCGGCGAAAGACGAGGACAGTTCTTGGGCCTGCGCCGCCATCTGCGAGGCTGGCATCGCCGCCATCTCCTTGACGTCGGCGCCGGCAGCGAACACGTTGTCTCCGCCATAAACAATCACCGCGCGGACGTCCTGCCGGTCTGCGGCCTCCCGCGCAGCGGACCGGATTCCGTCGGCGCACCTGCGGCTCAGGGCGTTCATCGGGGGCCGGTCCAGCCGGATCGTGCCGATACCGCCATCCACCTCAAGCCTGACGAACTCGCTGTTTATCGTCATGCCTTCGCACGCTACCGGCGGTAGGCGAAGAACCGATCCCCGGAACGCTGCAGCACGAGGTCGACATCGAAGGTTTTCGCCAGGTTCTCCTCGGTCAGTACCGAATCGAGCAGACCCTGGGCGACCACCGCCCCGTCGCGCATCAGCATGGCGTGCGTGAAGCCAGGCGGGATCTCTTCGACATGGTGAGTCACCAGCACGGTCGCGGGCGCATCCGGATCGGCGGCCAGCGTGGCCAGCCGAGCCAGCAGATCCTCCCGGCCACCGAGATCCAGTCCGGCGGCGGGCTCATCCAGCAACAGCAGCTCCGGATCGGTCATCAACGCCCGGGCGATCAGGACCCGCTTGCGTTCCCCCTCGGACAGGGTCCCGAAGCGCCGTCCGGCGAGCCCGACGACGCCGAGCGCGGCCAGCAGCCCGGTCGCCCGGGCATTGTCCAGATCGGCATAACTCTCCCGCCACCGGCCCAGCACCGCGTAACCGGCGCTGACCACCAGGTCGGACACCACCTCGTCACCGGGCACCCGGCTGGCCAGCGACGCCGAAGAGAAACCGATCCGCGGACGGAGCTCGAACACGTCGGTGCGCCCCAGCAGTTCCCCGAGTACGTGGACCGTCCCGCTGGTCGGATGCAGTTCAGTCGCGGCCAGCCGCAGCAAGGTCGTCTTGCCGGCGCCATTGGGTCCCAGAACCACCCACTTCTCGTCCAGCTCCACCCGCCAGTCCACCCGATCGAGCAGAGCCGTGGCGCCGCGCCGCACGCCCACTCCGTCCATCCGCACCACGAGATCTGTGAGATCGGCCCAGAGGTGCCCGTTCCGCGCGTCCACCCACACATTGTGCTGGGGCCGGGTGGATGCCGTACTGGGCAGGCAGGATTGTGGTCGTGAACCGACTGCCACCTCCTCAGGTCGGCCGACCGTTCCCGCTCGGCGCACATGCCGAGGGTGGGGGGGTGCGCTTCGCGGTGGCCTCCGCGGTCGCCGAGTCTGTCGAGGTGTGCCTGCTGTCACCAGACGGCGCGGAGCTACGGGTACCGCTGGCGGAACGCACCTTCGGGGTATGGCACGGGCTGCTGTCCGGCGTAGGACCCGGGCAGCGTTACGGCTACCGGGTACATGGGCCCTGGGACCCCGCACGCGGCCTGCGGTGCAACCCGGCCAAGCTGCTGGTCGACCCGTACGCACGGCGGATCGAGGGCACCGTGACCGACCTGCAGGCAGCGCTGGGTTACCGGGGCGATCCCGCCGGGCCCCGCTGCGACATCGACTCGCTGGGCAGCGTCCCGGTGTCGGTGGTCACCACGCCCGGTGGCCCGGACACCGGCACCCGACCGGATGTGCCGTGGGAGCAGACCGTGATCTACGAGCTGCACGTCCGGGGCTTCACTCGCACCCATCCGGAGGTGCCGCCTGAGCACCGCGGCACCTTTCTGGGGCTGGCGCACCCCACCGTGATCTCCTACCTCACCGGCCTGGGGATCACCACTGTGGAGCTGCTGCCGGTGTCCGCGTCCTGCGCCGAACCCGCCCTGCTGCGCGCCGGATCAGGCAACTTCTGGGGTTACTCCCCGCTTGCCCTGCTCGCGGTGCATCCCGGGTACGCCGCGGTGCCCGGTGCTGAGGTGGAGGAGTTCCGCACCATGGTCGCCGCACTGCACGCCGCTGGCATCGAGGTCATCGTCGACGTGGTGGCCAACCACACCTGCGAGGGTGACGTGCACGGACCCACCCTGTCCTACCGCGGGCTGGACGCGTGCGCCTACTACCTGGAGCGCGACCTCACCGGCTGCGGCAACACCCTGGATGCCGGCTCGCCCAGGGTGGTCCGGCTGGTCACCGACGCGCTGCGGTACTGGGCGGGTGAGCTGGGAGTTGACGGGTTCCGGCTGGATCTGGCCAGCGTGCTGGGCCGGCCCGGGGGCGGGCGCTTTCACCCGGATGCGCCGCTACTCACGGCGATCACCTCCGATCCCCTGCTGTGCACTCGCAAGCTCATCGCCGAGCCTTGGGACGCCACCGCCGACGGGTACCAGGTCGGCGGGTTCCCCGCAGACTTCAGCGAGTGGAACGGGCGCTACCGGGACGTCGTACGCGACTTCTGGCGCGGTGTGCCCGGCGTCAGCGAGCTGGCCTCCCGGTTGGCGGGCAGCTCGGACCTCTACGCGGCGACCGGGCGCCGGCCGTGGGCGTCGGTCAACTTCGTCACCGCCCACGACGGGTTCACGCTGCGCGACCTGGTCTCCTACAACCGCAAGCACAACGAGGCCAACCGTGAGGGCGGAGCCGACGGCACCGACGACAACCGTTCCTGGAATTGCGGCGTCGAAGGCGAGACCGACGATCCGGCGGTGCTCAGCCTGCGTGGTCGCCAGGCCCGCAACCTGCTGGCGACCCTGGCACTGTCCACCGGCACTCCGATGCTGCTGGCTGGTGACGAGCGCTGGCGCACCCAACGCGGCAACAACAATCCCTACCGGCTCGATGACGGGACGTCCTGGCTGGACTGGTCGCCAGACCCCGAGACCGGCACGGCCGGCACGGCCGGCACGCTGGCAACCTTCACCCGCCGCCTGCTCGCCCTGCGCGCGACGACGCCCGCACTGCGCCAACCCGAATTCTTCGAGGGCCGCACGACTCCCAGCGGCGCTCCCGACCTGGTCTGGTTTCGTCCCGACGGCCGACCTATGGAACTCAACGACTGGCGAGACGGCCATCGGCAGACCCTTGGCATGTGGATCAAGGGCGCCGACGTGCGATCGCATCCGCCGCAACCGCCCACCGACTCGTGGCTGCTGGTGCTGCACGCCGGTGCCCACCCGATCATGGTTACCCTGCCAGGACCGGAATGCGGCGAGCACTACGCGCCGGTGCTGGACACCGGGACGCCGGACGGAGTGCCCACCCGGCGGCGAAGCAGGCGGGCAGGGACCCGGATGACAGTCCCGGCCCGGACCCTCCTGGTCTTCCGAGCGGTGCGGCGCTAGCCCTCATGCCAGCTCTCCGATAGGGAGACTTATCGGGGTTCCTGGGGACCTGGCTACCCCGATAAGTCTCCATATCGGGCGCGCCGGGAAGGTCAGGTGGGCAGGTGGAGCAGGCCGAACTCGGCGGGACTGGCCATCAATGGGTGCCGCGGCAGTACCCGTACGGTGTACCCGAGCAGCCCGGCATGGGGCAGCCGTAGGGTCGCCTCGAATCGCTGGCCGTCCCCGTCTGCGTCGCCGGCCGGCTGCATGGCAACCACCAGCGAGTCCCGCAGCTCGTCGCGGTCATCGACCCGGCCGACGACGGCCTGCACGTCCACATCGCAAGGCCGCAGCCCGGCCAAGGCGACGACGGCCCGGACGGTCATCTCCGAGCCCAGCGCCGGTGTATCCGGCAGGCCAGAGACATCCACCTGCGCGACCCGCACCCGGGGCCAGGCAGCGCAGACCCGGGACCGGTACTGCGCCAGCGCGCGGGCACCGGCGAAGGAATCGGCGACCACCCCGGCAGCTGAACTGGCAGCCGGCGCGTAGAGCCGCTCCACGTACTCCTGCACCATCCGGCAAGCCTGGACCTGTGGGCGCAGGGTAGCGAGAGTGTTGCGCACCATGGACACCCAGCGGGTCGGCACGCCATCAGCGCCGCGGTCATAGAACGGCGGGGCGACCTGCGAGGCGATCAGCTCGTAGAGCGCGTTGGCCTCCAGGGTGTCGCGCCGGTGCGGATCTTCGATGCCGTCAGCGGTGGGGATCGCCCAGCCGTTCTCGCCGTCGTAGAGCTCGTCCCACCAGCCGTCCCGGATGGACAGGTTCAACCCACCGTTGAGCGCGGACTTCATTCCCGAGGTGCCACATGCCTCCAGCGGCCGCAGTGGATTGTTCAGCCACACGTCGCAGCCCCAGTACAGGTACCGGGCCATCGACATGTCGTAGTCGGGCAGGAACACGATCCGGTGCCGCACGTCCAGCATGTCAGCGAAGCGCACGATCTGCTGGATCAGCGCCTTGCCCCCATCGTCAGCGGGGTGCGACTTGCCGGCGATGACCATCTGCACCGGGCGCTGCGGGTCCAGGAGCAAGGAACGGAGCCGGTCGGAGTCGCGCAGCATCAAGGTGAGCCGCTTATAGGTGGGTACCCGGCGGGCGAAACCGATGGTGAGTACCTGAGGGTCGAAGACTTGAGACGTCCAGCCCAGTTCCGGCTCGGAGGCACCACGTTCCAACCAGGCCGCCCGAACCCGCCTGCGCACCTCCTCGACCAGCTTGGAGCGCAGCACGCAGCGTAGGTCCCACAGCGCGGTGTCGGTGACCGGCCGTACCGCACGGCCGTTATCCGGCTCACCGAGCAGGCCGGCGACCTCGCGCGCCGCCCAGGTCGGGCCGTGCACCCCGTTGGTGACCGATTCGATCGGCACCTCGTCGACGTCGAACTCAGGCCACAACCCGCGGAACATCGACCGGGACACCGCACCGTGCAGCCGCGAGACGCCATTGGCGCGCTGGGCCAGCCGCAGCCCCATATGGGCCATGTTGAACATGCCGAAGTTGTCCTCGGCGCCCAGCGCCAGCACCCGGCCGACGTCGACAGCGGGAAGCAGCGCGGCCCCGTCTGGCGACCCACTGAAGTAGTGCCGCACCAGATCCACCGGAAACCGGTCGATCCCCGCAGCCACCGGGGTATGCGTGGTGAACACGGTGCCGGCCCGGACCGTGGCCAATGCCTCGTCGAAGTTCAGCCCTTCACCGCGGATCAGCTCACGGATCCGCTCCAAGCCGAGAAACCCGGCGTGGCCCTCGTTGGTATGGAACACCTCCGGTTCGGGGTGGCCGGTGAGCTGGCAGTACAGCCGCAGCGCCCGGACCCCGCCGATTCCGGCGAGGATCTCCTGGGTGATCCGGTGGTCCTGGTCGCCACCGTAGAGCCGGTCGGTGACTCCGCGCAGATCGTCGGAGTTGTCCTCGATATCGCTGTCGAGCAGCAGCAGCGGTATCCGGCCGATGTCGGCCCGCCAGATCCGCGCCCGCAGCACCCGCCCGCCGGGCATGCCGACGTGCACCAGCAGCGGTGCACCGGTGGCGTCGGCCACCAGGCGCAACGGCAGGCCCTGCGGATCCAGCGCCGGGTAGTGGTCCAACTGCCAGCCGTCCAACGACAACGACTGCCGGAAGTAGCCCGAGCGGTAGAGCAATCCGACCCCGATCAGCGGCACCCCGAGGTCCGAGGCCGCTTTGAGGTGGTCACCCGCCAGCACGCCCAGGCCGCCGGAGTAGAACGGCAGGACCTCAGAGACGCCGAATTCCATGGAGAAGTAGGCGATTGACGAGGGCAGGGCGGGCCGGTCGTTCTGGCGCTGCTGGTACCACCGGGGTTCGTCCAGGTATTTGCGCAAGTCCTCGGCCAGAGCCCGGGTGCTGTCCACCACGGTCTCATCGGCGGCCAGTGCGGTCAGCCGCTTGGTGGGGATCTCACCGAGCAGCCGCACCGGATCGCCGCGGACGGCGTCCCAGGTGCGCCTGTCCAACGAGGCGAACAAATCCTGGGTGGGAGGGTGCCAGGTCCACCTCAGGTTGGTGGCCAGCGTCTCCAACGGCGCGAGCGGTCCCGGTAGCTGGGCACGGACGGTGAACCGGCGCAATGCTCTCACGGGCGGACTCTATCCCGCGCAGAGCCGGCCCTAGCGGTTGCACAGAGTGCTCGGCGCGTGATTGTTCTCGCACTGGCGCGGCGCCTTGGTTGGCTACGCTGCGGGGGCATCGGTGTTCCTTCACCGAGGAGACTGGTGCAGCGGCCTCGGCGGGCCGCGGTGCGGCTACACCGCGGGTTGTCCCGTCGGGGCCGTGGGGCGCTCATCGAAAGTCGCTTCTACCCGGGTGAGTATGGGTAACCTCGAGAGGGGGTTCAGTGTGCTGACTGGATGCGAAGCAGGCCCTGGCGGATACGTTGTAGCAGCGCATCAGCCTCGGTGCCGTGCAGCGCGGCCTCCCGCAGGCGCATGAAGGCGTCCCGGTAGAAGGCGACCTCGGCCGGATCGGTGGTGATCACCTGACTGGTCTGAGTCTCGACGGTCACCACCGGATCATCCTCGGCGCGGTCGTCCGTCAGGCTGAATCCGTGCTCGTGCCAGGTAGCGAGATCGGTATCCAGTGAGATCACACGCACGTCCACGGAATCCAAGCCGGCGACGGCGGTGATCCGGTCGAGCTGCGCGAGCATGACGTGTGGCGGCCCGACCCGCCAACGCAACACCGCCTCGGTGATCACAAACTCGAACCGAGCGGTGCCCTCGTAAAGCCGGAGCTGACGGTCCATCCGAGCGGCCACCGCGGCAGCGATCTCGGATGTGCTGTGTTGCGGGTTGCCGGCGGCGAAGATGCGCCGTGCGTACTCGGGCACCTGCAGTAAACCGGGCACAAGCACCGGCTGGAAGGAACGAATGGTCGCTGCGCTCTCCTCGAGTTCGCG
Source organism: Pseudonocardiaceae bacterium (assembly GCA_050700255.1). Classification (GTDB taxonomy): domain Bacteria; phylum Actinomycetota; class Actinomycetes; order Mycobacteriales; family Pseudonocardiaceae. The sequence continues at coordinate 3,973 of JBOHGX010000028.1, read as the reverse complement.
GCTGTCCCGCTGTAGCCGCGCCAGACCGCGGCCCATGGCGGCCCGCCACGCGACCGCCTCGCTACCCGCAGACTCGGCCCAACCGACGAGTTCAGCGCAACGCTGCTCCGGCGCCCCGGTCACCTCTGCCCAGCGACGCACCAAGTCGGCCGAGGCAACCTGCTGGCCCAGTTCGATCCGGCTCACCCGGGACTGAGAGATCCCCAGCCGTTTCGCAAGTTGCTCCCCGGAAAGTCCGGCATGGGCGCGCACCGCCCGCAGCGCCTCCCCGAGCCGGCGCGGATGACCCGACAGCTCCCTGAACGGGTGCACCAGGCGAGGCTAGCCCTCAGGAAGAACCCCGCATATGGGATATAAGTAGACGTTCCACCTCGATGAAGATCCGCGTCGAGATCGCGGCCAACGTCTCGCCCAGCCGGACCTAGGGACCCTTGGTCGGACGCGTGTCTTCCCTTAGTTTTCCGATTGGTGTGCGGGATAATGGCGCATGCCGAATCGGGTGCGGGCCGAATCGGGTGCGGATTGTGGCGGTCCGGGACAATGAGCGGGCTGAGTGGAGCGGCGGGCATTGAGCTCGGTGTTCGAGACCCTCTCCTGTCCGCCGGCGCGAACCAACAATCCAGCTGAAAGGAGGATGCGCAACGCGAGGTAGATACGTCATGCTCGACCCCGATCGTGTGAACTTGCCGCGCTGGCCGAGGGCCCGGGGCCGCCCTGGCCGCCGCCCACACCGTTAACGGCCCGCACCGACTGGGAGCCCTCGTGGCCGACCTGTCCACGCTATGGACGGCAGCCACCACCGCCGCGACCGCACACGGCTGCTCCGAACGGCCCTGCTCACCGGGACCCGGAATGGACACCCGTCCGGCTTCCGGCGGGACGCCAGCCGACTTGAGCACGAGCCGGTTGCGTACTGGGCGCAGAACGCGGTCACGGGCACCCGATCACTACAGTCCGGCCTTCAGACTGTAGTCCCACGGTCTGGCTGCGGTCACGATTATCACACCTGCCGCGCACCGGACGGCCGCTACCGGCAGACTGGGGACCAGTCTGGGAGCCGACGGGGAAGAGGCAACTGGTGAGTGGTCGGATCGCCATCGACGACGTCACGCCCGTGGTCGCGTGCGGGAGGTACCCGAGCAAAGCGGTGGTCGGCGAACACATCCCGTTATCGGCCGTGGTGTGGGGCGACGGGCACGATGCGGTGGCCGCCACGGTGGTCTGGCGCGGTCCCGGCGACCAGCTGGTAAGCCAGGTTCGGATGCAGCCCGGAGAGCCGGGCATCGACCAGTTCCTCGCGACCGTGGTCCCGGACCAGGTGGGCTGGTGGACCTTCCGGGTGGACGCCTGGGCCGACCCGTGGACGACCTGGCGGCACGCGATCGAGGTGAGAATTGACGCCGGCCAGGGCGCATCCGAGCTGGAGAACGACTTGCACGTCGGCGCCCGGCTGCTGGATCGCGCGGCGCGCCGGGGCGGCCAGGGGCCCAACCGGCCGGTACTGGTGGCCGCCGCGTCGGCATTGCGGGACACCGGACGTGCCCTCGACGAGCGAGTCGGCCCCGCACTGGCGACGCCGGTGACCCAGATCCTCAACGCCGACCCGCTCCGCGACCTGGTCACCAGGGGCAGCTCACACAAGGTGTGGGTGGACCGCCCCAGGGCACTGTTCAGCTCCTGGTACGAGTTCTTCCCACGATCCACCGGCGGCGTTGACGACCAGGGCAATCCGGTGCACGGAACATTCGCGACCGCCACCCGCGAGCTGGAGCGGATCGCCGCAATGGGCTTCGACGTCGTGTACCTGCCGCCGATCCACCCGATCGGAGAGGCGAACCGCAAGGGGGCCAACAACACCACCGAGGCGGGACCTGACGACGTCGGGTCGCCGTGGGCGATCGGTTCGATCGACGGCGGGCACGATGCGGTGCATCCCCGGCTGGGCACCCTTGAGGACTTCGAGGCCTTCGTGGCCAGGGTCGGCGAGTTCGGCATGGAGGTCGCGCTGGATTTCGCGCTGCAGTGCGCTCCGGACCACCCGTGGGCCAAGGAGCATCCTGAATGGTTCGTCATCCGTCCAGACGGCACCATCGCCTACGCGGAGAATCCACCCAAGCGCTATCAGGATATCTACCCGCTCAATCTCGATTCCGACTCCCGCGGCATTTACACCGAGATGCTGCGGGTGATGCTGTTCTGGGCGCAGCGCGGGGTTCGGATATTCCGGGTGGACAACCCGCACACCAAGCCGCCGGACTTCTGGCAATGGCTGATCTGGCAGGTCAAGGACCAATACCCGGACGTGCTGTTCCTGGCCGAGGCGTTCACCCGCCCGGCGCGGCTTTACGGGTTGGCTCGGTTGGGCTTCACCCAGTCCTACACCTACTTCACCTGGCGCACCGGCAAGCAGGAGATCACCGAGTACGCCGAAGAACTGGCGTCCAGAGTCGACGAGATGCGGCCGAACTTCTTCGTCAATACGCCGGACATTCTTCATGAGTCGTTGCAGCAGGGGGGTCCCGGTATGTTCGCCATCCGGGCTGCGCTAGCCGCCACGCTGTCTCCGTCCTGGGGGGTCTACTCCGGCTTCGAGCTCTTCGAGAGCACACCGGTGCGGGTGGGTAGCGAGGAGTACCTGAACAGCGAGAAGTACCAGTTGCGTCCCCGGGACTTCGCGGCCGCGCTGGCCCAGGGGCGGTCCCTGGAGCCGTGGATCGCCCGGCTCAACGCGATCCGCCGGGCGCATCCCGCCCTGCAGCAGCTGCGCACGCTGCGCTTTCACCGCACCAACCACGAGTCGCTGCTGGCGTACTCCAAGACCGACCCGGACACCGACGATGCCGTCCTCTGCGTGGTGACGTTGGAGCCCTACACCACCGTGAGCGGGACGGTCTCGCTTGACCTGCCGGCGCTCGGGATGCGCTGGCAGGACCGTTTTCTCGTGCACGACGAGATCAGCGGTGAGACCTATGACTGGGGCCAGACCAACTACGTGCAACTTCAACCCTGGCGGGCCGTCGCCCACATTCTGCGACTGGGCCGCTTGGGAGTGGGCCGCTTGGGAGTGACGACACCAGCCATAGCTCGTATAGGCGCGCACGGGCAGCCGTAGGCTGCGCTGGTGACGATCGACGTTCCCAGCGAGTTCGACGCGGCCGCAGCGAGTTATGACCGTCTGGTCGCGGCCAGCCCCGGCTATCACGACAACCTGGCCCGCTCCGCGCGCCGGATGCAGCTTCCTGGAGCGGGCGCTGGGTTGCACCTGCTGGATCTGGGCTGCGGGACCGGGGCATCAACGGCCGCACTGCTTGCCGCCGCACCGCAGGCCACGATCACCGCGGTGGATGCATCGGCCGGCATGCTCGCCCGGGCCCGGCAGGCGGACTGGCCGCAGCGGGTGTCCTTCGTCCACTCCCGGGCCGAGGATCTCGCCACGGCCGGGGTGCACGGCCCGTTCGACGGGATCTTCGCCGCGTATTTGGTGCGTAACCTGCCCGACCCGGACCCGGTGTTGGCCGGGTTGCGTGACCTGCTCGCGCCCGGGGCACCGCTGGCGATACACGACTACGCACTGGACGGTCGGGTGCGCAGCCGGGCGATCTGGACCGCGGTGTGCTGGACCGTGATCATCCCCGCCGGGAAGGTGGTCACCGGCCGGGCCAGCCTCTACCGCTACCTGTGGCGCAGCGTGCTGCGCTTCGACACCGTCGACGCGCTGGCACAGCGGCTACGCGGGCACGGCTTGGACGAGGCCGGCATCGCCACGATGCCAGGGTGGGAACGCGGCATTGTGCACACCGTCGTGGCCAGGCGGTCTCAGTGAGGCCGCGAGGCGACAGCGGGCAACGACCGGGCCGGGACCGCCGTGCCGTGCTGCACCCGCCGCGGGGCGGGCTGCTTCGACCCGACGGGCAGCCGCCCCGAGTTGCCGTGGTGGGCGGCGGGATCGCCGGCATCGCGGCCGCTGTGGCGC
>JBOHGX010000027.1:0-5298 GCA_050700255.1 Pseudonocardiaceae bacterium | reverse complement strand
CCCCTCAACTAATCGAGCTGGCCACGAATTGCGCCAGCCTCGTACCTGGTCGTGTGGATGTTGAGGTAGAAGCTCGATGGACGCTCGATGATGTCCCGGATCGTCTCTCGGTTGCTCGTCACGCAGCCCGCGACCGTATCGTGGTCTCCGTCGTAGCGTCGATCGTTGAAGAAATCGATCGCATGTGGACCGTCGTCGTACCGGCGCGCGGCGTGCAGATGTGCGGTGGTGACGTCGCCTTCGAGGCCTCTCCACTCGATGACGTAGCAGGCGACTCTGTGGTCTTCGTCGAACGCGAGCCGCGCGGCGCCGATAGCGCCCCGATCTCCTCCACCGCGGACCTGGTCAGGGGTCAACCGGATGGAGAACTCAGCGCGGCCATACCCCCGATCGTCGTGTGCCGCCGCGGTCCCCGGGAGGGCGGCCGCGACGAGGATCGACGACACAACGGCGAGGCACGCTCCGAAACGTCTCAACATCAAGAATTCTTCCTTTCTGCAGTACCACGCAGACGAACCAACCCGTACTCTGCTGTGACGGGTTCAGCACAAGGCGTAATCGCCGGTACCGCTGCGTTCGTTAGCTGAGAGTCGCTAGAGTGCCGCGCGTGTTCGTCGACCAGCGCCGTGCCGCGATGTTCTCGCCCGCCGTTGCACCCCACCGGGGGCGGCCGTGACGCACCGGTCGGGACGATCAGCAACCCACTGGTCGGGCCTCGTGGCGGTGCTTGTGGTGGGCGTGGCTGCGGTTATCGTGGGCACGCTGGCGATGCGGGGCGCGCAGCAACCTCAGGCATCCAAATCCACCAGAGCCGTAACACCGGCAGAGCCGGTAGCGCCGACGGTGCCGTTGACGGAGCCGATGCCATCGATCGAGCTGGTGCGGTGCACCCAGGAGTCCGCCGTCGCAGAGTTGCCCATCCGGCGCCGGTTGGCCCAGCTGGTCATGGTCGGAGTGGACGCTCGGGGGCCGCAAGAAGCGCTCGCTGTCGTCAGGTCCGAGCAGGTCGGCGGCATCTTCCTGCCCGGCTCAGCCACTGGTTTGCTGTCCGGCGGAGCCCTGGAGCAGGTGCAGGCCGCGGCTGAGTTGCCGGTAGCGGTGGCGGTGGATGACGAAGGCGGCCGGGTGCAGCGGATCGACACCCTCGACGGTGAGCTGCCCAGCGCCCGATCCATGGCGGCGAACCTGTCGATCGAGCAGGTCTACCAGCTCGCCGTGAAGCGTGGGGGGCAGCTGCGAGCTCGCGGTGTCACCGTCGACTTCGCCCCCAGCGTCGACGTCTCCAGCCAACCGGACGGCGCCGTGATCGGGGATCGTTCCTTCAGCAGCGACCCGAACACGGTGGCGCGCTACGCCGGTGCCTTCGCCATGGGACTGCGCGACGCTGGGGTATTGCCGGTGTTCAAGCACTTTCCCGGGCACGGGCGGGCCACCGGTGACTCCCACCGTGGCTCCGTGCGTACACCGCCATTGACCGAGCTGCGAGAGGTCGACCTGCTGCCCTACCGGCAGTTGCTCGATGGTCAGCCCGCTGCGGTGATGGTCGGCCACCTCGATGTACCGGGACTCACCGAGCCGGACACCCCGGCGAGCATCAGCCCAGCTGCACTGGCACTACTTCGTGATCAGTTCGACTTCGACGGTTTAGTGTTCACCGACGATCTCGCCGCCATGGCGGCCATCACCGACCGGGTCGACTTGCCTGAGGCGGTGCGTCAAGCCCTGGCGGCTGGCGTGGACATGGCACTGTGGATTACCACGGACCGACTGCCCGAGGTCCTTGACCATCTTGAACAGGCCGTCGCGGACGGGTCCCTTCCCGAGTCCCGGGTGAACTCCGCCGTCACCCATGTACTGGCAGCCAAAACCGTCGACCTCTGCTCGCGGAGCTGACATGTCTGCGTTCTGGGGCCAGAAGGCAGTAATTCGGGCCCCGATTAGTGCAGTCTGTCCCCAGAACGCGGCTAAGGGGTGCTGAGCCAGGCCATGGTGCCGTCGACGATGGCCGCCGCGTAGCGGGCCCGGCCGTCCGGTGTGGACATGAGGGCGGCCTCTACTGGGTTGCGCATGTTGGCGCACTCGACCAGCACTGCCGGGATCTCGGCGAGGTTCAGTCCGGCGATGTCCGAGCGGGCGTCCAGGCCACCGGAGCCGGTGTAGTCGGCGGTGGGGAAGCCGCCCGCGCGCAACGCGTCGACCAGCGCTTGTGCCAGTGCGACTGAAGGTGGGCCCTGGCTGGTGTTCAATGGCGGGTCGGAGTAGGCGATGTGGAAACCGTGCGCGGACGGCGCGGCCCCGTCGGCGTGGAGGGAGACCATCGCGTCGGCACCTGCCCGATTTGCGATCGCGGCGCGATCGTGCACACACGGGCCGACCCCGGCGTCATCCGGCCGGGTCAGCACCACCTGCACCCCGCGCGCGGTCAACGCATCACGGACCCGCAGTGCGATATCCCAATTGAAGGCGTGCTCGGGATAGCCACTGTCGGTGGAGGTGCCGGTGGTGTTGCACGCCTTGGTGCCACCCCGACCGTTGGGGACCGGACGGTTGATCTCCGCCGGGTGTGACGCGTTGGCACCGTTGTGACCCGGGTCGAGCACCACGGTGAGATTCCCCGGTGTCGCTGGCGGACTCGTTGCGCGCGACGGGGACTGCGTGCTGGGCGACAGCGTGCTGGGCGACAGGACTGACGGAGAGGCGGCTGGAGCCGGCTGTGGCCTTGCTGTCCCGCATGCCGCGAGCGCAACCAAGGAGACGAACACCCAAGGGAGGCAGCGCAGCGCTCGACCTGCGCTGGGTCTGCCGATCCGGGAGATGAGGGCCCGCTGCATCACCGAGCGAGACTACCGTCCGCAGTCAAGTCGGCACTGCAAGTTACCTTGGACATACGGTCATCTGGCCGACGTCACCACGAACGGCTCTCCATTGCGGGGTACCCCGCACCGGCGGCTGCCTTCGATCTCGTAACTTTCGAACTCAACCGGCAACCCGGCGGCGACGGCCACCCAAGGGTGATCCATCAGCTGCAGGTGCAGGTGCGGTTCGGTGGAGTTGCCTGAGTTGCCGCAGTCGGCAATGTGCTGGCCGGCCCGTACCGAATGACCGGTCTTGACCCGCGCGGAGCTCTCTCGCAAGTGTGCAAGCGCCGCATACACCCCGTTGCCCAGATCCAGCACAATGTGGTTGCCGAGGATTCGCCCCGGTCCCAGTATCTCACGCACCGTCCCCTCGATGAGCAGGTAGGCAATCCCCGCCCAGGAGTTGCGGCTGCGGTGGTCGCGCGCCCGGTCACGCACCCGTACCACCATGCCATCGGCGGGAGCCAGCACCGGCTGGCCGAATGCGGGAAACTCCGAAGGAGGCCGGAAACCGGACCCCGAGCCGAAGGCTGGGCGAGGTCGGTCCGGCGGCTCGTGTACCAGGTCCAGCGCGTAGGTCTGGCCGTAAGCGTGCAGTCCGTGACTGGGCACCCGATTTGCCGGACTGTTCAGCGCGACCCACCGCCCGGTGACCGGTAGCTGCACCTGCACCGGCTGCGCACGAACCGTGCCCAGGACGAAGTAACAGGCCAACCCGACGACCAGTGACACGAAGCCGACCAGCGCCAGCAAGTCGACATCCGTGAACGACGCCACGAGAATCAGCAGGCCCCCGAGCGCGGGGAGCGCCACCCGCACTCGGGCGATCAGCACGTTCATGACTCTCCCTTCCGGCACCCAGCACTTCCGCATTCAGCGGGCTGAGCGTGGTTATTCGATCCGTCATACCCCGCTCAGCCCGCTGAATGCGAGACGGGTCGCTGCGGGGTGGTAAGCCCAGTGCGAGAGCCGCTCCAGGGGGCCGCGGTCGAACCGGCGTAGCCACCACACTGACAGCGTCATCAACAACGCGCAGATGCCGGTCCATGCGCCGATCACCCGCCAGGGCCTGGCGTCGACGAAGCGCGCGGCCAGCCCGAAGCCCCAGCCGTAACACAGCACAGCGGCCACCAGGTTCTGGAGCAGGTAGCAGGACAGCGCGGTGCGCCCAACCGCGGTCAGGCCGGTGCCCAGCAAACCGGGCACGGCGGTGAGCCGGTACACCACAGTGGTGATCAATCCGAGCAGTCCGAGTGCGACAAACGGCGCCAATAGGTAGCGGTCCACCAGGAACCAGTCGGCGAAGGTGGTGAGCAGGTTCAGCGGTGCGGCCACCCCCAACCCGACAGCCATCAGCCGGGCCCGGATCCGGCGGCCCACCGCATCATCAGCGAGTGCCCCCGCGCGCAGTAGCCGCGAGCCGGCCAGGAACAGCACGATACCCAGCGGGATGATGAACACCGCCTCGATCCGGTACACCGGTGCCAGCGCGATCCGGTCGAGCACCTGATCGGTCCAGCTGTCGGTGGCGAACGCCAACGGCGGTTCCGTGGCAGCGGGCGCGGCGCTCGCGATCGCCACCGTCAGCAGGCCGACGACCAACACGTGCAGCGTGCCCACGGTGATCATCCAGGCTCGCACCGCCCGATCGCTACGCCCGATCAGCCACGCGACGATCATCGCGGTCACCGCGTAGCCCATCAGAACGTCGAACACGTAGTGCAGCAGACCCTCGGTGAACAGCAGTGCCGCTCGCCACAGGTACCAGCCCGGCCAGCGGGTGCCCCGTCGCCGCGCCGACTGGTACTGCAGCTCCAGCCCTATCCCGAACGACCAGTTCGCCATCGCGCCGCGCTGCAGGTCGATCATGGTAGCGATCAGCACGACCACGTCTACCAGCACGGTGCCGGCGAGCAGGATCGCACCCAGCGCCGGCGCTCGCAGCGGGTATCGGGCCACCAGCCCGCGCACGTTCACTGCCGTTACCACCGTCGCGAGGTGATCTGGTTCTCGCGGCGACCTGGTTTGTACTGGGGACGCTGTTTTACCTCAGCGGTCTTCAGGAGACGCTGTCCGCCAACGCGCAGGCGATTCCGCTGTGGCAGCGGCTGGTCATGCTCGCCGTGGGCTGCGTTGCGGTGGCAGGGCGCCGCCGTGCTCCGCTGCCCTGCCTCGGGGTCGCGGCACTGGTCGTGATCATCGAGGGGATACGCGACCCCAGCCTGCCGGTGGTGCTGGTGCTCACTGAAACGCTGCACAACGCGGTGCTGCGCAGCTCGCAACGGATCAGCTGGGCGGTGACTGCCGGGGCGGGGGTGACCACGGTGGGCATCCCGGTGGCCGTTGGCCTCGCAGCGGGAAACTGGCGGGTGGGCGCCATGGTGGCAGTGCAGGCCGGGATGGTTCTGCTGCTGCCGGTGTGGTGGGCCATGGAGGTGCG
>JBOHGX010000026.1:0-13956 GCA_050700255.1 Pseudonocardiaceae bacterium | reverse complement strand
CCACGATCATCCACCCGCACAACAGCAGCCAACCCCCATTTTCACCACGGAACGCGCGACCCGCACGGGTATCAGGTGCTGTTACGCACTCACGACCGTCGTCGATCTTGTCACTACAGCGATCGGGGAGGGACTCGTGGTCGATGAACATGGCCGGTATAGCCGGCGCGAGGTGCTGCAGCTCAGCGGTCGAGCGGTGGGGCTGGCTGCGGCCGGGGCCCTGGTGGCCGGCTGCACCAGCGCGGTCACTCAACCGCCTCCAGCTCCCGTCGTCGACCCGGTGAACCTGGACCCGCTGAAGCTCACCATCGATATGGTCCGGTTCGACACGTCGCACAACGGCGAGGGCGGTGTGACCGTTCCGCATGCCGAGATGTTGAAGTCGATCTGGGACGCGGCCGGGGCCGACACCGAGATCATCCCGACCCCGAAGCCGGACAATGCCCATTTCATCGCCCGAGTCCCGAGCGCCGTGGGAAGCGCCCGGCCACTGCTGCTGCTGTGCCACTCCGACGTGGTGTCCGTGGAGGCCGACCGCTGGACCGTCGATCCTTACCGTGGCGAGGTAGGCGACGGCTGGATCTACGGCCGCGGTGCACTGGACATGAAAGGCACCAACGCCGCGTTCATGGCAGCCCTGCTGCGGCACCTCGACGAAGGCGCGCGGTTCGACCGGGACATCATCTTCCTCTCCGACTGCGACGAGGAAGCCGGCCCGAATGGCACCCGGTGGCTCGCCGAGCGGCACTACGACAAGATCGACGCCGGAGCCGTGATCACGGAGGGGGGATGGGCGCTCGCCCTGCCCGGCTCGGTGGAACCGGTGGTGGTCACGTTGACCCGGCAGGACAAGATGTCTGCCGCGCTCGAGCTCGTTGCCCAGGGAACCACCACCCACTCTTCCCGCCCGTCGCCGGACGCGGCGATCACCCGGCTGAACCGAGCGGCGGTCCGGCTGGCCGACTACCAACCTGGGGTCGGCCTCACCGACGTGACCCGGGCGTACTTCGAAGCATGGGCTTCGCGAACCGACAATCCGAAGCTCACCGCTGCGCTGCGGCTCATGCTCAACGCCTCGGGGCAGGCCGAGCGAGACCGCGCCGGCGCGCTGGTGGTCCAGCTCAGCAACCACCCGACGCTGCACAACGCGTTGATGCGCCACATCGTCACTCCGGTGATCCAGCGCGCCGGATACCGCGTCAACATCCAGCCCGGGTCGGCGACCGCCACGCTGAACCTGCGCCTGGTCCCGGGCGGGCTCGACGTGGCTACAACATTAGCCCAGATGCGCGACGCACTGGGCGCCAGTGACGGCGTGACGCTGCGCCTGGTGAACCCGCTGTCGCCCGACCAGCCCGAGGAGCAGGTGCTGGACGGGCTCGCACAACGGATGGCCCAACCGCCGGGGAGCATCGATACCGACGTCTTCGGGGCGCTGGAAGCCGCAGCTCGCGAGACCTACCCCGACGCGGCAGTCACCCCCGGCCTGTTCGAAGCGGGTACCAGCACTGGCCCGTGGCGGCAGCGCGGCATCCCGGTGTACGGGATCTACCCCTACGCCACCGATGACGACACAATGGCACGGATGCACGGCAACGACGAGCGGATCCGGGTAGACGCGCTGGCGCGCGGAACGCAACTGATGTATCGAGTGTTCGACCGGTTCCGCACAATCTAGACCAGGACCAAGCCGAGGGCGTTGCGCACAGGAGGACACCCTGATTGTCCGAGAAACGCGAATATGCCGGATCTCTTGCCCACAGCGGTCGCCTCAGCCTGCGAGCTGACTGCGCGCGCTGCTTCGCGCTGTGCTGTGTCGCGCCGGCCTTCTCAGCCTCGGCCGACTTCGCGATCAACAAAGATGCCGGGCAGGCATGCCCCCATCTGCGATCGGATTTCCGCTGCGGAATTCACCAACACCTCAGGCAGGAGGGCTTTCCGGGTTGCACCGTTTACGACTGCTTCGGAGCGGGGCAAAAGGTCGCCCAGGTCACCTTCGGCGGGCAGGACTGGCGGCAGGCCCCGCAAACCGCACGGCAGATGTTCGAGGTGTTCACCATCATGCGACAGCTCCATGAGCTGCTCTGGTATCTGACCGAAGCGCTGACACTTCAACCGGCCCGCCCGCTTCACGGTGAGCTCAGCCTCGCGCTCGGCGAGACCGAACACCTCACTCACAACAGTCCCGACGCTCTCATGGCACTGGACGTCGCAGCACACCGACGAGACGTCAATGTCCTACTGCTACGCACGAGCGAACTCGTGCGTGCCGAAGCCCGGCGTCCGAAGAAGGATGGCAGAGGGGCCGACCTCATCGGGGCCGACCTCAGAAACGCCGACCTCATCGGGGCCGACCTCAGAAACGCCGACCTCAGAGGTGCCAACTTGAGAGGGGCATACCTCATCGGAGCTGACCTCAGAGGCGCCGACCTGAGAATGGCCGACCTTATCGGGGCTGACTTCAGAGATGCTGACCTCAGAGGTGCCGATCTCACCGAGAGTATCTTTCTCACCCAATCCCAGCTCGATGCGGCGAAGGGCGATAATGACACGAAGTTGCCGCCGTCGCTCACTCGCCCAACACATTGGTAGCCTTCGGCAGGCAAGGCCCTTGCGTCACCGGTTGCCGTAGCCTCTGGTCGGTGGACGCACCGGCGACGCTCAGCGTCAAGCCCACCCTCACCGGATCTCACGTGGTGCTCCGACCCTTCACCGGCGCTGACCTCGAAGCGATGGGACCGGTCCTCGCCGATCCCGACGTACTTCGCCTGACGGGCAGCGTGCACACCACCGCGGCCGCACATGGGCGCAGAGACGTGCTCGACCACGCCACCCGGCACTGGTACGAGACACGCGCCGAGCAGACCGACCGCCTCGACTTGGCCATCATCGAGCGCGCCAGCGACCAGTGCGTCGGGGAAGCCGTCCTCAACGAGTGGCAGGCCGAGAACCAGTCCTGCAACTTCCGCATCCTCATCGGTCCGAACGGGCGTGATCGAGGCCTGGGCTCCCAGGCGATGCGACTGCTCCTGGCGCACGCCTTTACCAGCACGGACCTGTACCGCATCGAGCTGGAGGTCTATGCCTTCAAACCGCGCGCCCAGCATGTATACGAGCGCGCCGGGTTCGTAGTCGAAGGCCGCCGCGCCGCATTCGTCTTCGACGGGCAGCGCATCGACGCCATCACCATGGCCGTGCTGCGCACAGACTGGCTCGCACAGAATCACCAAGACGCCCGCAGGCCCCTCCCCCCGACCTGAGATCGATCCGATAAGTGACATTATGACAAATCTATGCCGCTACCGGTATGCCGAAGTCCGATCACCGAAGCGACCGGCCGTGCCACCCCAAAGTGGCTGGTCAGACCCACTGACTGCGAAATCTGGAGCGGGCCACCACAACGGTAGGCGTGCCTGAAACTCGGCTCAAGTGTCAAAGTCTCAGCGACCAAGGATCCCTGGTGACGAGGGGCTGCCAGGTTCGCGCGTGTCAGTCAACAGCGCTTCGCGCACCCATGCTGGCCCACCCTGACACGCCGGACCATCGGGTGTTGCAGCTTCCCGACGCCCACCCTCGCAGCTCCCAAGGTTCTGTAACGTCGGGGGCACGAGGGGTCGCTGGGCCGCCCCCGAACCGGTAGTGATCCGGAGGGCGCGCGCGGCCACTGATTACCTGTGATTGAGGGGCGTTTTCTGCGGAGGAGCGGAGGAGCCTGCCCGTGACGAGTGAGGCCAACTTTCTGGGCGTCAGTGCGCTGCGGCCGCGCCCAGTCGCGGTGGTCTACAGCGACGACTCCACCGGACCGGCGGACGGTGACGACACCGGCGCAGTGTCGGCGATGCTGGCGTCGGCGGCGGGCTGGAACTTCGACGTGATCACGGCCGGACCTCTCCCGCAGGGCATCGGTCACCACCGCGGACCCTGCCGTCATCCCGGTGATCTGGCGCGGCACGAGGCGCCCGATGTACTTCCAGGACGGCGGCTACATGGTTCCGCGACGCAAGTCCACCGGGATCACCGTGCTGGCGCGATACACCAACGGAGCGATCGCGGCGCTGGTTACACCATACGGCCGTGGCAAGGTCGGCTTGTGCGGTCCACATCCTGAAGCTCCGCCCGAGTGGTACCGAGAGGCCAACCTCAGCTATGGCGAGTCGACCCAAGACCTCGGTGACGACCTCATCGACACCCTCATGGCACCCTGAGTTGTGCCGTCGAACTCCGCGACGCCTGGTGCTTCGGACCGTTTCCCTACCCGAGCTCTGGGTCGCGATCACCCCTGGCCAAAGCGATGACACCGAGTTCCCCACGGCGCTGCAGTTCGGCGACGTCAGGCGCAGCCAGCTGCGAGCCTTGGTCGCGCACGAGGTCGCCCATCAATGGGTCTACTCCCTGGTCGGCAACAATCAGGCCGAGAACCCTTGGCTCGACGAGTCGCTGGCCACCTTTGGTGAAGGCATCGCGGCGGCGATGCCAGCGATTACCGCAACCGCGACATTTCTCGGCGCGTCGTCGGTCTGCTTGGGCAACCGATGACCTACTGGGCGGACAACGGCGGTTTCGACCGCTACACCGAGGGGGTCTACAACCAGGGCGCTGCCGTGCTCTTGCAGGCCCGACGCCAAGCCGGCGCCGACCGCTTCGATACCGCGCTGCGCTCCTACATCGCGGCGAACGCGCACCAGGTCGCCACTCCGGCTGACTTCGCCCACGCCTTCGCCGAGGTGCCACAAGTGCTCGACCTGCTAGCCAAGGCCGGCGCCACCCAACGGTCGATAAATTCCGATTCGGCGCGTGAAAGGCGCGAAATAAGCTAGCGACTGATTACTCGCTGAGTAACCGTTTCGACACTGTGTGCCGACCGGGTTTCGAAGGGGGCCGTACGCAGAGTATTTGAAGAACAAAGCGCCCACATTGAACTCGCCGGGTATCCCCGGTCGAACGTACGCCGTAACTAGGTACCGGGCGTCGAATACCTAAGTCCATGTCACCGCGGGCTACGTATTCGAAAAGCAACGCCATGGCTACGTAGTCTACCTGCAGATTTACGTGCGACTACTGATTGCCCGCCACGGCGCCACTAGGCAGTGTATGCATTGTTGAATCGGCATGCCACCGATGAGGCGCTTTTTCCGGGCACCACCGGGGTTACATTCCCTAGGAGGATCGATGTCTGACGCACTGAGCTTTACCGAGATCGACGGGCAGCACGTCGAGCTGCTGCCGCTCGTACGGTTTGGTCGCTGTTCGCCGCCGGCGGCTGCGGCGGCCGTGGCGGCAACGGCGGCGTGGGTGGCGACGGTGGCACCGGTCGCGGCGGCCTCGGGGTGAACCTCTTGAACATCAACCTGTTCGGAGACCAGACCAACAGCGCCGGTGGTGGCTTCGGCGGCGACGGCGGCAGTGCCGATGGCGTGCTGGCGGCGCCTGCTACAGCTGACAGATCGCGGCGGTGCCGTCGGCGATCGCGGGCGGTGCCGTTGGCAAGGGAGGGGTGGTCACAGTGCGGCTGCCCCTCATCGTTGGTTTCACGCAGTAACGGCATGACGTGATCTTCAATGTGCGATTGTTGAGGATCCCGGCGCACTAACGCTGTACTTAAGTCGCACCAGGCGCACGCCGGGTGCTCGCCCGAGGCCTGGGAGCGGTTCCATGATTCAAATCTCTACTCACCACCTGGAGGCGCTCCGCACCGTGCTAGCCGGCAAGGTGATCACGCCGGACGACGCTGACTACGACACCGCCCGCATACAATGGAACAACGACATCGATCGCCGCCCGGCTGCGATCGCCCGCTGCGTATCCCCAGCCGACATCGCGGCAGCGCTCACCTTCGCCCGAGAGCAATCATTGGAGATCTCGGTGCGCGGCGGTGGCCATGCGTTCTCCGGGGCCGGCGTCTGCGACGGTGGGCTGATGATCGATCTCAGCGCGATGCGCCGCGTCTCGGTCTGTGCCGCCGCTGGTGTGGCCAAGGTGGGAGGCGGCGCCACCGTGGCGGAGGTGGACGCGGCAACCCAGACGCATGGCCTGGCGGTGCCCGCCGGAGTGATCAGCCACACCGGGATCGGGGGCCTGACACTTGGTGGCGGCATCGGATGGTTGACCCACAGGTCCGGGTTGAGCATCGACAACCTGGTATCGGTCGACGTCGTGCTCGCCGACGGCAGCTACGTGCATGCGTCAACCGACGAGCACGCCGATCTGTTCTGGGCGGTCCGCGGCGGGGGCGGCAACTTCGGCGTCGTCACGACGTTCGAGTTCCAGCTGCAGCCGGTCGGACCTGAAGTGCACCTGGGACTGTTCTTCTGGGGGATGCACGACGGCGAGCAGGTGCTGCGCCTTGCGCGCGACCTCCTGCCAGCCCTTCCCCACGACGCCGGCGCCCAGATCGCGATCGGGCTCAACGCTCCCCCGGCACCGTTCGTGCCCCAGCAGCACCACTTCGTCCCCGGCTACCTGCTGATCGTGGTGGGATTGTCCTCCGCAGAGGAGCATGCCCGGCTCGTCGCGCCGATTCGGAAGACGCTACCGCCGCTGTTCGAGTTGGTCACGCCGATCCCGTACGTAGCATTGCAACGGACACTCGACGAGACCGCTCCATGGGGACTCCTCGGCTATCAAGAGGTGATCTACCTCGACGAGCTCACCGACGACGCGATTGCGGTGATCGTGGAGCGGATGCCTGCCAAGAGCTCGCCGATGAGCTTGTGCGTGGTGTACCGGCTGGATGGAGCATATTCGGCGATCGGCGATGACGACACCGCCTTCGGCGGTGGGCGAGCACCGCGCTACGTCGTCAACATCGCCGGAATCGGCCCGACGCCCGAGCTGCTGACCGCCGACCGGGCGTGGGTACGGTCCGTATGGAATGCGCTGCGGCCGTTCGCTCAACACTCGGGGGGGTACGTGAACTCAATGACCGACGACGACGAAAGCCGGGTGCGCGCGTCCTACGGCCCGGTCAAGTACGAGCGGTTAGCCCGGATCAAGGCCCGGTACGACCCGGACAACACTTTCCACCTCAACGCCAACATCAAACCCGCCTGAGTCAATACCAGCGCGAAGTGTGACCAGTCCCGTTTCGTCGCCGTCAGCCAAACCGCAGCAGGCGCTATCGTCATCGACGTGAGCCCCACCCCAGCTGCGCCGACCCCCGCACCGATCGGTGCGCTGGGAGTGCCTGACACCGCACGTGCCTTCCTGTTCGACCTGGACGGCGTGCTTACCCAGACAGCCAAGCAGCATGCGGCGGCCTGGAAGCTGATGTTCGACGACTTCCTGGCGCAGCGAGCGCAGGACACCGGCGAGACGTTCGTGCCGTTTGACTCCGGCGCCGATTACGACGCCTATGTCGACGGCAAACCGCGACTGGCCGGGACCGAATCCTTCCTCGCGTCCCGGCGGGTCGAGCTGCCCACGGGGACGCCCGACGACCCGCCCGGGGCGCCGACCCTGCATGGCCTGTCCAACCGCAAGAATGCCCTGGTATCGGAACTCATCGACACTGAAGGGGTCACTGTCTATCCGGGTTCGGTGCGCTATGTGCATGCAGCGCGCAGTGCTGGGTTGCCCTGCGCGGTGGTGACCTCCAGCGCCAACGCCCAGCAGGTACTCACCTCGGCGGGGCTGTCCGAGCTGTTTGACGCTCGCGTTGACGGGGTGGTCGCCGCCCGCGAGGGGCTGGTCGGCAAGCCGGCACCGGACACTTTCCTGGCCGGCGCTCGGTTGCTCGGGGTACTACCGGAGGCGGCCGTGGTCTTCGAGGATGCGTTGGCCGGCATCGCGGCCGGCCAGGCCGGGCACTTTGGATACGTCATCGGGGTGGATCGAGTCGGTCAGGCCGAGGCGTTACGTACGCACGGCGCCGACGTCGTCGTCAGCGATCTCGCCGAGCTGCTGGACCGGCCGTGATCGATCAGCAATGGTTTGCCGTCGAGCCGTGGGCAGTGCGGGAATGCGGGTTACACCTCGCCGCGATAGGCCAGACGGAATCGGTCTTTACCCTGGCCAACGGGCACATCGGGCTGCGAGGCAATCTCGACGAGGGGGATCCGCACGCGCTGCCTGGCAGCTACCTCAACTCCTTCTACGAGCTGCGGCCGCTGCCCTACGCCGAGGGTGGTTACGGCTACCCCGAGTCCAGTCAGACGATCATCAACGTGACCAACGGCAAGTTGATCCGGCTGCTGGTCGACGACGAGCCGTTGGATGTGCGCTACGGCCACCTGCGGTCGCACGAACGGATGCTGGACTTGCGGGCCGGCACGTTGACGCGTCGCATGGAGTGGGTCTCGCCCACCGGTACGGCGGTGCGGGTGCACTCGCAGCGGCTGGTGTCGCTGGCTCAACGAGCTGTGGCCGCGATCAACTACGAGGTCGAGCCGGTCGACTCGCCGGTGCTACTGGTCCTGCAGTCCGAGCTGTTCGCCAACGAACAGCTCCCGGCCACCACCGGGGACCCGCGGGTGGCCGCGGTGCTCTCCGAACCGCTGGTTGCCGAGCTGCACTGGGCCGGCGACGCTGCTGCCACCCTGCTGCACAGCACCCGCCAGTCCAAGCTGCGGATGGCCGCGGGGATGGACCACGACGTGACCGGTTGCGGGCACACCGAGATCCGGTCGTCGGCGACCGAGCACGTGGCGCGGACCACCGTGATCCGCCGGCTGGAACCCGGTGAGCGGCTGCAGGTCGTGAAGTACCTGGCGTACGGATGGTCGTCGCGGCGGTCGATCCCCGCGCTGAACGATCAGGTCCGGGCGGCGCTGGCGGCGGCCCGCTACACCGGCTGGGACGGGCTGGCCGCCGAACAGCGCCGTTACCTCGACGACTTCTGGGCCTCGGCCGACGTGGAGGTCGACGGCAACCCGCAGCTCCAGCAGGCGGTCCGATTCGCGTTGTTCCACGTCCTGCAATCCGGGGCGCGCGCCGAGGGGCGCGGGATCGCGGCCAAGGGCCTGACCGGACCGGGCTACGACGGCCATACCTTCTGGGACACCGAGACCTTTGTGCTGCCGATGCTCAGCCATACCGTGCCCGGCGCCGCCGGCGATGCACTGCGCTGGCGGCAGCAGACCCTCCCGCTGGCTATGGACCGTGCTCGGCAGCTGGGCTTGGCTGGTGCGGCGTTTCCCTGGCGCACCATCCGTGGCCAGGAATGCTCCGGGTACTGGCCGGCGGGTACCGCGGCCTTCCACGTCAACGCCGATATCGCCTACGCGGCGATTCGCCATGTGAACGCGACCGGCGACGCCGACTTCGAGCGCGACGTCGGACTGGAACTGCTGGTTCAGACGGCGCGGCTGTGGCGCTCCCTTGGCCATCACGACCTGGCGGGCAATTTCCGCATCGACGGCGTGACCGGGCCGGACGAGTACAGCGCGGTGGCCGACAACAACGTCTTCACCAACTTGATGGCGCAGCACAACCTGCGTGCCGCCGCCGCGGCCGCTGGGCGGCACCTGGACGTGGCAGCTGCGCTCGGCGTCGATTCGGAGGAGGCCGCGTCCTGGCGGGACGCGGCGGCCGGGATGGTCGTGCCCTACGACGACAAGCTCGGCGTGCATCCTCAGGCCGAGGGCTTCACCGAGCATGCGGTGTGGGACTTCGCCGGCACCAGAGCCGACCAGTACCCGCTGCTGTTGCACTTCCCCTACTTCGACCTGTACCGCAAGCAGGTGGTGAAACAAGCCGACCTGGTGCTGGCCATGCACCTGTGCCCGGAAGCGTTCACTGCTGAGCAGAAGGCCCGTAACTTCGCCTACTACGAGCGGATCACCGTACGCGACTCGTCGCTGTCGGCGGCTACCCAGGCGGTGCTGGCGGCCGAGACCGGGCACCTCGACCTGGCGTATGAGTACCTCTGCGAGACCGCACTGGTGGATCTGGCGGATCTGGCGAACAACACCGGCCACGGCCTGCACATCGCGGCGCTGGCCGGTGCCTGGTCGGCGGTGGTGGCCGGGTTCGGGGGGCTGCGCCATCGCGATGACGGCGGCCTGGCTTTCGCTCCCCGGTTGCCCGAGGCGCTCAACAGGATCACATTCCGGCTGCGCTGGCGCAGGCGGCGGATACAGGTACACATCACCCCCGGGCAAGCGGAGTACCGGCTGCTGGAAGGTGTCGAGCTGGAGCTGAGGCACCACGGGCAGCCGATCACGCTCACGGCGGGCTCGCCGGAGATTCAGCCGATCCCGCCGGCGGCGTCGACCGATCAGCTCGTGCAGCCGGTAGGACGGGAGCCACTGGCTCGCCGGCCGCACCAGCGTCTCACAGCGGCAACTGACTGATCCACACCTGCCGTGGTCGCTGCCTTTGCCGGCACCGTAGTGATGAAGGGTTTTTCATCTTCTGTTCATGCCACTGGTCGCACCGTGAGTGATGATGACAACGATGGCAACGGACGGGACTGATCGAGTAGCGGCGACAACGGCGCAGACGGCTGGGCCGGCCACGGTCACCGTTGCGTCCGGCCGATCAGTTGCTGGCGCAGGTCGGCTGGACGCCGGTCCCGAGCAACGGCCCGCGCGACCGCGCCGCCGGGGTGCCTCGGCCCGGCTGCAGATCATGGGTTGGTTGGTTCTGGTGTTGGCTGCGGCTCTCATCTCCGTGGTGCTGGTCACCCGAAACGTACTGATCAACGGCTTGGAGCGGGAGATCGACGCAGCGCTGCGCCAGGAGGTCGAGGAGTTCCAGCAGTTCGCGCGGCAGGGCCGCAACCCCGAAACCGGCCAGCCGTTCACGTCGGCTGCGGAGTTGCTGCAGGTCCACGTGGAGCGCCAGCGCACCGGTGAGAGAGAGGTACTCGCTGGAATCTCCGCAACCGCCGTCACCCCGCCGCTGATAGAGGGCCAGGCCGACGCGGAACGGGCGATCAGCGCACCGGGGATGCTCACCGCGGTCGCCACCGGGTCCGCCCCGGCCGGTGCGCTGCCGACCCCGGAGGGAGAGCTGCGCTGGGTGCGGGTGCCGATCCAGCTGCGTGACACGGTGGACGGTTACTTCGTGGTCGGGTTCCTCGTCACGCCGGAAATCGCCGAAATCGACAAGGCCGTGCGGACCCTTGCGTTGGTCAGCCTCATCGGGCTGGTTTTGGCCGCCGGGGTCTCGTGGATCGTCGCCGGGCAGATCCTCGCTCCGGTCCGGCTGTTGCACCGGACTGCCGCCCAGATCGGGGAGGATGACCTGACCCAGCGTATCCCGGTGCAGGGTAACGACGACATTGCCGCGCTGGCCGAGCAGTTCAACGCCATGATGGAGCGGCTGCAGGCTGCCTTCGGCACCCAGCGCGAGTTCCTCGACGACGCCAGCCACGAGCTGCGCACGCCGATCACGATCATCCGGGGCACCCTGGAGCTGCTCGGTGATGACCCTGCCGAGCGGGCCGAGGACATCCGGCTGTGCCTCGACGAGCTGGACCGGATGAGTCGCATCGTGGAGGACCTGCTGCTGCTGGCGAAGTCCGAGCGGCCCGACTTCGTACGCCCGCAGCTGGTTGAGCTCGCGGAGCTGACCAGCGACATCGACGCCAAAGTGCGTGCGCTCGGCGAGCGGCGCTGGCAGCTGCAGGCCATCGGCGAGGGCACTGTCCGGGTCGACCCGCAGCGCATTACCCAGGCCATGGTGCAACTGGCGCACAACGCCGTCCAACACACCAAACCTGGCGATGTGATCACGCTCGGATCGGCGCAGCGGCTGGGCACGCTGGCGTTCTGGATCACCGACAGTGGCCCGGGAGTTCCTCTGGAGGACAGGCAGGCGATCTTCGAGCGGTTCTCTCGAGGCTCCACCGGCGGGGCCCGCGAGCACCGCAGCGGAGCCGGGTTAGGCCTGGCGATCGTCACCGCCATCGCCGACGCGCATGGCGGCACCGTCGCACTGCGGTCGGTGCCAGGGCAGGGCGCCACCTTCGGTATCGACATCCCCGCCGAGACCACAGCCGCCACGAAAGGAGAGATCCGGTGAGCAATCGCATCCTGATCGCCGAGGACGAGACGCGGATCGCGGCATTCGTCGAGAAGGGGCTGCGGTCCAACGGGTTCACCACCACCACGGTCGGTGACGGGCATAGCGCGCTGGACTACGCCCAGACCGGGAGCTTCGACCTTGTCATCCTGGACCTCGGGCTGCCGGGCAAGGACGGGTTCACCGTGCTGCGCCTGCTTCGCGAGCTTGGCGCCGCCGTGCCAGTGATCATCCTCACGGCCCGGGACACGGTGCGCGACACCGTCGCCGGGCTGGAGGGTGGCGCGGACGATTACATGACCAAGCCATTCCGGTTCGAAGAGCTGCTGGCCAGGGTCCGGCTACGGCTTCGCTCGGCCGACCGTGCCCCCGAGGTCACCGTGCTCAGCAGCAACGGCGTGACGCTGGACCTGCGCACCCGCCGTGCCCAGGTTCGCGAGCGCACCATCGACCTGACCGCGCGCGAGTTCACCCTGCTCGAACTATTCCTGCGCCACCCCGGCCAGGTGCTGTCCCGCGAGCAGATGCTCTCCCACGTGTGGGGCTACGACTATGACCCCGGCTCCAACATTGTTGACGTCTACGTCCGCGCGCTGCGCCGCAAGATCGGCGCCGAGCAGATCGTCACTGTCCGCGGCATGGGCTACCGCTGCGGGTAACCGCTCATCTCAGACGCTGGCCAGCCAAGCTCAATCGTCACCGCCGCTGTCGTCACCGCCGCTGTCGTCACGGTCACCGTCGTCACGGTCATCGCCGTCGTCACGGTCGTCGCCGTCGTCGCGGTCATCACCGTCGTCGCGGTCATCACCGTCGTCGTCACGGTCATCACCATCGTCAGACCCGGCGGTTGCCGGCGGTACCGGGACGCTTCCGCCGGAATTCGGTGGGTCCGAACTGGCTGGACCCGGCCCTGATGCTTCGGATTCGGTCGTGCCGGAAAGCTCGGACGAGCCGCCGGCAGCCGGCCCGGCATCACCCGCCGACCCGTTTGCATCGGGCGGAGTCACCGCCGCGGGTGGAGCAGACGCCTCCGATGCGGACACGGCGGGCTGTGGTCCGGGCTCGATCGACGGTTGCACGGTCAACCCACCGGATACGTCCGCACCGGGAGGTGGGGCGGGGACGATCGCGGGTGCTGGCGGCGCCTCCTCCAAATGCACCCACCCGGGCAGAATTCCCAGACCCGCGGCTCCCCAGCTTGCCAGGCCCGCGACAATCGGGAACGCCAGTATCGCGACCAGCAGCGCTCGCCGGCGACGCGCGTCGACCGTCGGATTCGGGTCTGCGTCCACCGTGTCCTTGTTACGCGATCACGATGAGATCTGAATGAACCGACGATGAAGCTGCGTTCATCTCATGGTTGCGGGGATCGCCAGCGACGCTGTTCACCAGGCGCCGTTTCGGGGCTCGGCGTACGGTGCGCAGCAGGCGGGCCACCGGTTCCCCACCCAGCAGGAATCGGTTGCGTGCCCGCAGGCGCCCGCCCGGTGCATCTCCCCCTCGTTGCCGGGTGGGCGCCCCGGCCCCGCACGGGCGTGCAGCTCAACCGCCCAGATGAGGGCGGCAGAGTTCCTGATTAACACTCGAACGGGTGGCTGCATGAGAATTCTCTCACTCGCTGTTCACGCCCCACTCACCCGGTATCCCCAGCCTGTTCTCAGGTAACCACACCGGAACGAGATCTGCAGACGCCGACCTTACCGGCCATGAGGGGCCGCGAGCGGCCTACTGGCATCACCAAGGCAGGCATCGCAGGAAGCTCCGTTCCGCAGCTTGGAGGCTCGGTATGGACGCCCAGGAACGGTCGGTTAGGCAAACCCAACGGTGGGACCAGAGTCGGCCCGAATCGCGGATAGCCCGTGGCTGTCAGATCCCTCGCTCCGTTCGTGCCGTGACCCGCGTCCTGTTGGTCGTCAACGATGCCCTATACCGCTGCGGGTTGCGGGCAATCCTCGAGAGCCAGCCGGATCTCGAGGTCGTGGGAGAGGCACC
>JBOHGX010000025.1:0-7990 GCA_050700255.1 Pseudonocardiaceae bacterium | reverse complement strand
TCAGCGGGGTTACGGGCACCCATTTACCCCGCTGAGCCCGCTGAATGCGGTTAAAGGCGTGGTTAAGGGCGGTCGCGGGGGTTGCGGGGGCCGGGGGAGCCGCCGGAACCCCCGCGACGGCGCAGGTAGCGCTCGAAGTCCGCGGCGATGGCGTCCCCGCTTGCCTCGTGCAAGGTGAGCTCGGTGTCGCCACGCTCCTCCAGCGCCCGCACGTAACTGGCGACCTCGTCGTCCTCTTCAGCCATCTCGCTGACCGTCGCCTCCCACTCCTCGGATTCCTCCGGGAGCGCGCCGAGGGGGACCTCGAGATCGAGCACTTCCTCCACCCGGTGCAGCAGCGCCAGGGTGGCCTTGGGCGACGGCGGGGCGGAGACGTAGTGTGGCACTGCGGCCCAGAAGGAGATGGCCGGCACTCCGGCCTGCACGCAGGCATCCTGGAAGACCCCCACGATCCCGGTCGGCCCTTCGTACTTGGACCGTTCCAACTTGAACCGGGCCGCCGAAGCAGCGTCATAGGAGGTGCCGGTGACCGGGACCGGCCGGGTGTGCGGGGTATCGGCGAGCAGCGCGCCCAAGGTCACCACGGTGGTGATCTCCAGCTCCTGGACGTAGCGCAGCAGCTCTTCGCAGAACGACCGCCAGCGCATGTTGGGCTCGATACCGTGCACCAGGACTACGTCGTAGTCCGCCCCGGGCGGATGGCACACCGACAGCCGGGTGGTGGGCCACTCGACCAGCCGGGTGATCCCGTCGACCAGTTTGGTGGTGGGCCGGGTGACCTGGAAGTCGTAGTAGTCCTCGGGGTCGAGTTCAGCCAGCGGCGTCGCGTCCCAGCTCAACTGCAAGTGCTCGATCGCAGTGCTGGCAGCGTCCCCGGCGTCGTTCCAACCCTGGAACGCGGCCACCAATACCGGGGAGGTGAGCTGCGGCAGCAGCTGCGATCCGCGGTCGGCCGGCCCGTTGCCGGGACTGTCGGGATGGGTCACTGCGCCAGCCTACGGCCCCTGGACCGTAATGGCCCTCATGCGCTACCAGGGAGCTCGATATCGCCTGCTCTACGCTGAATCTCATGTCCCAGTCACCGTTGCTCGACATCCTGGCGCATCGGGTGCTGGTCGCGGATGGGGCCATGGGCACGATGCTGCAGTCCGTCCCGCTGAGCCTGGACGATTTCGCTGGGCTGGAGGGCTGCAACGAGATCCTCAACGTTACCCGCCCAGACGTGGTCCGTGATGTGCACCGGGGCTATCTGGAGGCCGGCGCCGACGCGGTGGAGTCCAACACCTTCGGCGCCAATCTGGCCAACCTCGCTGAGTACGACATCGCCGATCGGATCCGGGAGCTCGCCGAGGTGGGCGCCACGCTGGCCCGCGAGGTGGCCGACGAGTTCTCCGATCCGGACCGGCCGCGGTTCGTGCTCGGGTCGGTGGGCCCTGGCACCAAGCTGCCCACCCTGGGCCACATCGGCTTCGCCGAGCTGCGCGACGCCTACGTCGAGCAGGTTCGCGGCCTGCTCGCCGGCGGCGCTGACGCGGTGTTGGTGGAGACCAGCCAGGATCTGCTGCAGTGCAAGGCCGCGGTCATCGCC
This sequence comes from Pseudonocardiaceae bacterium, assembly GCA_050700255.1. Lineage (GTDB taxonomy): Bacteria > Actinomycetota > Actinomycetes > Mycobacteriales > Pseudonocardiaceae. The sequence goes on along the minus strand of JBOHGX010000025.1, from coordinate 6,402 downwards.
GCACGGCGGGCGATGGTCGCCGAGGGCCGGCACGTCCCGATCATCACGCAGGTCACCGTGGAGACCACCGGGACGATGCTGCTGGGCACCGAGATCGGCGCAGCGCTCACCGCGTTGGAACCGCTGGGCATCGACCTGATCGGGCTGAACTGCGCCACCGGACCGGCGGAGATGAGCGAGCACCTGCGGCAGCTGTCCAAGCATTCCCGGATCCCGCTGTCGGTGATGCCCAACGCCGGGCTGCCCGAGCTCGGCACGGACGGAGCGGTTTACCCACTGACCCCTGATGAGCTGGCCGCCGCGCTGACCGGCTTCGTCACCGAGTTCGGCGTCCGGTTGGTCGGCGGTTGCTGCGGCACGACCGGGCAGCACATCGCTGCGGTGGCCCAGGCGATGGCCGGCTTGACATCCCGCAGCCGGCGGCCGCGTCCCGAGCCGGGGGTGTCCTCGCTGTACGCCGCGGTGCCCTTTCGCCAGGACGCCAGCGTGCTGATGGTCGGCGAACGGACCAACGCCAACGGGTCCAAGGCGTTTCGCGAGGCCATGCTGGCGGAGCGCTTCGATGACTGTGTGGAAATCGCTCGCGCGCAAACCCGCGACGGCGCGCACCTGATCGACCTCAACGTGGACTACGTCGGCCGCGACGGCGCAGCCGACATGGCCGAGCTGGCCGGGCGGCTGGCCACCGCCTCGACGCTGCCGGTGATGCTGGACTCCACCGAGCCCGAAGTGCTCCAGGCCGGCTTGGAGCGCATCGGCGGCCGGTGTGTGGTCAACTCAGTGAACTTCGAGGACGGCGACGGGCCCGGTTCGCGGTACCAGCGCGCCATGAAGCTGATCCGCGAGCATGGTGCCGCCGTGGTGGCGCTGTGTATCGACGAGCAGGGCCAGGCTCGCACCACGGAGTGGAAGGTCCGGGTGGCGTCGCGGCTGATCGACGATCTGACCGCCACCTGGGGCATGCGCACCTGCGACATCATCGTCGACTGTCTCACCTTCCCGATCTCCACCGGGCAGGAGGAGGTGCGCCGCGATGCGCTGGAGACCATCGAGGCGATCCGCGAGGTCAAGCGACGCTACCCGGAGGTGCAGACCACACTCGGGCTCTCCAACGTGTCCTTCGGGCTCAACCCCGCGGCCCGTCAGGTGCTCAACTCGGTCTTCCTGCACGAGTGCGTGCAGGCCGGCCTCGACACCGCGATCGTGCATGCATCCAAGATCGTCCCGATGGCCCGGATTCCGGACGAGCAGCGGGCCGTGGCGCTGGATCTGGTCTACGACCGGCGGCGTGACGACTATGACCCGCTGCAGGAGCTGATGGCGCTGTTCGAGGGCGTCACGACATCGTCGTCACGGGAAACCCGGGCGGCCGAGCTGGCCGCGCTGCCGCTGTTCGAACGGTTGGAACGGCGCATTGTCGACGGGGACCGCAATGGGCTGGCCGAGGACCTGGACACCGCGCTGCAGCAGCGGCCCGCGTTGCAGATCATCAACGACACCCTGCTGTCCGGGATGAAGACCGTCGGTGACCTGTTCGGCTCGGGCCAGATGCAGCTGCCGTTCGTGCTGCAGTCGGCCGAGACGATGAAGGCGTCGGTCGCGCACCTCGAGCCGCATATGGAGCGCTCCGAAAACGGCACCGCCGACACCAAGGGCCGGCTGGTGCTGGCCACCGTCAAGGGTGACGTGCACGACATCGGCAAGAACCTGGTGGACATCATCCTGTCCAACAACGGCTACGAGGTGGTCAACCTCGGCATCAAGCAACCCATCAGCGCGATCTTGCAGGCCGCCACCGAGCACCGCGCGGACGCCATCGGGATGTCAGGGCTGCTCGTCAAGTCGACCGTGATCATGAAGGACAACCTTGAGGAGATGAACTCCCGGGGGCTGGCCGGCTCGTTGCCGGTATTGCTCGGGGGGGCCGCGCTGACCCGCGCCTACGTGGAGAACGACCTCGCCGAGCTGTACTCAGGAGAAGTCCGCTACGCGCGAGACGCCTTCGAGGGGTTGCGGCTGATGGACTCGATCATGACCAGGAAGCGGGGCGGCACGGTGCACGCCGACCCGGCCGAGGAGGCCAAGGCAACCGAGCGTAAGGCGCGCCGGGAACGGTCGCTGCGCATCGCCGCGGCGCGCCGGGCCAGGGAGGACAGCACCGAGGGCCCGGCGCCGGCACGCTCTGACGTGGCCATCGACGTGCCGATCCCGACCCCGCCGTTCTGGGGCTCCCGGGTGGTCACCGGCATTCCGGCGGCCGAGTTCACCGCGATGCTCGACGAGCGGGCCACATTCTTGGGGCAGTGGGGGCTGCGCGGGTCCCGGAGCAAGGACGGCCCGTCGTATGCGGAGCTGGTGGAGACCGAGGGGCGGCCCCGGCTGCGGTACTGGTTGGACCGGCTGACCACCGAGGGGGTGCTCGCGCATGCTGCGGTGGTCTACGGGTACTTCCCGGCAGTCGCAGAGGGGGACGCGCTGGTCGTGCTCACCGAGCCCCGGCCCGACGCCCCCGAGCGGTTCCGCTTCACCTTCCCGCGCCAGCGCCGCGACCGACGGCTGTGCCTGGCCGACTTCTACCGGCCCCGGGAGGCGGCGATGCCCGCAGGCGAGGTCGACGTGCTGCCGGTGCACCTGGTGACGATGGGGCAGGCGATCGCCGACTACGCCGCCGAGCTGTTCGCCAAGGACGCCTACCGCGACTACCTGGAGGTGCACGGCCTCGGGGTGCAGCTGACCGAGGCATTGGCCGAGTACTGGCACCGGCGGATCCGGGAGGAACTGCACTTCGCCTCCGGGGCGGCGGTCGCTGAGGAGGACCCGGCTGAGGTGGAGGAGTTCTTCAAGCTCGGGTACCGGGGTGCTCGATACTCGCTGGGCTACGGGGCGTGCCCGGAACTGGAGGACCGCGCGAAGATCGTCGCGCTGCTGCGGCCGGAGCGGATCGGGGTGGCGCTGTCCGAGGAGTTCCAGCTGCACCCGGAGCAGTCCACCGACGCCATCGTGGCGCACCACCCGGAAGCCAAGTACTTCAATGCCTGAGGGGTCGTGAGTGCGTAACAGTGTTATAGCACTCAATGCCACTCACGAGGATGGCGGCTGGTGAAAACTTTTGATGAGCTGTTCGGCGAGCTGACTGAGCGGGCCCGCACCCGGTCGCCGGGCTCCAGTACGGTGGCGGCGTTGGACGACGGGGTACACGCCCAGGGCAAGAAGGTGCTTGAGGAAGCCGGCGAGGTGTGGATCGCCGCCGAACACGAATCTGATGAGCGGCTGGCACAGGAGATCTCCCAGCTGCTCTATCGCGTTCAGGTGCTCATGCTCGGCCGCGGGATCAGCACCAGCGACGTCTACCGCTACCTGTGAGGTGCCGATGAACGGGGACACCACGAACGGGGATGGCCAGATGCTGCGGGTCGCGGTGCCCAACAAGGGGACGCTGGCCGAGCCGGCCTCGGAGATGCTGGCCGAGGCGGGATACCGGCCACGCCACGACGCCAAGGACCTGACGGTCATCGACGCGGCCAACGAGGTGGAGTTCTTCTTCCTGCGCCCCAGGGACATCTCGGTTTACGTCGGTTCCGGCGAGCTGGACCTCGGGATCACCGGTCGGGACCTGGCGCTGGACTCCGCGGCGCCGGTCTCGGAGCTGCTCGCGCTCGGCTTCGGCGGATCCACCTTCCGCTACGCCGCCCCGCTGGGTCGGGACTGGAAGATCGATGACCTCGACGGCCTGCGGGTCGCCACTGCCTACCCCCGGCTGGTCAAAGCAGACCTGGCCCGCCACGGTGTGCACGTCGACGTGATCCGGCTCGACGGCGCGGTAGAGATCTCGGTGCAGCTCGGGGTGGCCGACGCGATCGCTGACGTGGTCGGCTCCGGCCGTACCCTGCGCCAGCACGGCCTGGCCGCCTTCGGCGACGCGATCTGCTCTTCGGAAGCAGTGCTGGTGGAGCGGGCCAACGCCGCACCATCGCCGGAGAAGACGCAGTTCGCGGCGCGCCTGCAGGGCGTGGTGTTCGCCCAGCAATACGTGATTCTCGACTACGACTGCCCGCGCAGCCTGCTGGACGAGGCGGTCATCATCACTCCCGGGTTGGAGTCGCCGACGCTGGCGCCGCTGGCCGATCCCGACTGGGTCGCGGTACGCGCGATGGTGCCGCGCAAAGACGCCAACCGGGTCATGGACGAGCTCTCCGCCCATGGTGCCAAGGCTATCCTGGCCAGCGACATCCGCTCCTGCCGGTTCTGAAAGCCGCTACTCCGCCCGGTCGCGCGCGGTCTCGGTGCCCGCCCCGGCCGGATCCGGCCAGCCCGGATAGGGAGGTGGGGTGCCACCGAACGCTGGGCAACGCAGCTTGTGATCGCACCAGTCACACATCCGGCTGGGGTTGGGCCGGAAGTCACCATTGTGGGCGGCCCGCAGAATCGCTGACCAGATCGCGCCGAGCGTGCGCTCGAACCGAACCAGCTCCTCCTCATCAGGGTGGTAGCTCAACGCCTGCCGGTCAGCGAGGTACATCAGCCTCAGCTGGCGCGGCACCACACCACGGATACGCAGCAAGACCAGGGCGTAGAACTTCATCTGAAACAATGCCTTGGCCTCGAAAACCTCCCGCGGGGCAGCACCGGACTTGTAGTCCACCACTCGAATCTCGCCAGTGGGAGCGACGTCGAGCCGGTCGATGTATCCCCGCAACAACAGCGCCTCGCCCACGGCCGTCGGCAGCTCGGCCTCCACCAGCAGCTCGCAGGCCTCGGGCGCGATCAACCGGGGGTCCTCCAGCGCGAAGTAGGCCTCGACCAGCGCACGCGCCGAGTCGAGCCACTCGGCGAGCTCCGGATCGTCGGGCCCGGCGAACAGCTCGGCCAGCTCGGGACTGCCAGCTAGCACGTCGCGCCAGACCGGATCGACCAGGCCGCGCCCGACCTCGGGGTCCCGCTGGTCCGCGGCCAGCGCGAACAGCTGCTCCAGCACGGCGTGCACCACGGTCCCGCGTACCTGCACCCGGCTGGGTGTCTCGGGCAGCCGGTCGATAGCTCGGAACCGGTACAGCAGCGGGCACTGCTTGAAATCAGCTGCCCGCGACGGTGACAGTGCCGGGCGCCGGCGCGCCGGGGTACTGGCTGGGGCGCTGGTCGCCAGAATCTCCGTCATGGCATAGCAGGGTAGGCTAGCGCCCCGACAGCCCGGTATCCCGACAGCTTCCGGTCGGCGATCTGCCACCATGAGCGCCCGTGACCAGATCCAGCGGACCGTTCCAACCCGGCGATCGGGTGCAGCTCACCGATCCCAAGGGACGCCGGCACACGGTGCTGCTGGAGCCCGGCGCGCAGTTCCACACCCATCGCGGTGCACTGGCCCACGACGATCTGATCGGGCTGCCCGAGGGCAGCGTCGTCGCTTCCGCCGCGGGGACGCAGTACCTCGCGTTGCGCCCGCTGCTGCCCGACTACGTGATGTCCATGCCGCGCGGAGCGCAAGTGGTCTATCCCAAAGACGCCGCGCAGATCCTGATGTGGGGAGACATTTTCCCGGGTACGCGGGTGCTCGAGGCCGGAGCCGGCTCTGGAGCGCTGACCTGCTCGCTGCTGCGGGCGGTGGGGGAGCGCGGCACCGTGACGTCGTACGAGGCGCGCCCGGACCATGCCGAGCATGCCGCGCGCAACGTCGAACGGTTCTTCGGGGCTGCGCCGCCGAACTGGCAGCTGCGAGTGGCCGACCTGGCCACCCATCCCGCCGATCAGCCGATGGACCGAGCGGTGCTGGACATGGCCCGCCCGTGGGAGCTGCTGCCCACGGTCTCGGCCGCGCTGGTTCCCGGCGGGGTGCTCACCGTCTATGTGGCCGCCACCACGCAGCTGTCCCGAACCATCGAGGCGCTGCGGGAGGCGAGCTGTTACACCGAACCGCAGGCGTGGGAGACCCTGCTGCGGCCCTGGCACGTGGTCGGCCTGGCGGTGCGCCCTGAACACCGGATGGTCGGCCACACCGCGTTCCTGCTCACCGCCCGCCGGCTGGCCGAGGGCGTCGTGTCGCCAACCCCGCAGCGCAGGCCCAGCCGGTCGAACCGACGCCTGTGAATTGTTGACTTCGTGATCCGGCACATCGTGCAGCATCGTTTCCTCACAGTCTGGCGTGCAGTCCCGTACCGTTAACGGTCTGAGAACCTTGCGGGAGGAGGTGCCTCGTGGCGCACGATCATCCCAGCGACCGGACCGGCGGGGGTCGGGACCGCATCGACCCCACCCTGGCCGCCCAGATCAGAGTCCTCGAGGACGAAGTGACGCTACTGCGTCGCCGCCTTACCGAGTCCCCCCGGCACGTCCGGCTGCTCGAGGAGCGTCTCGCGGAGGCGTCCGCTTCGGTGGCACAGCTCACCGAGCGGAACACCAAGCTGGTCG
>JBOHGX010000024.1:0-17654 GCA_050700255.1 Pseudonocardiaceae bacterium | reverse complement strand
ACCGTGGACGCCACGGCGATCAGTCACACCGACTTCGCCGCCCGCCTCGGCACGGTGACCCGCAACGCCGACGTCCGCGCCGCCATCGACACCGACGACGTCGCGCGCCGCCGCCTGGAGGCCGGCGTGCTCGACCATCTCGTCGATGTCGCCCTCATCACCAAGGGCGCTGCGAAGCTCGGCATTGAGATCACCGACGTCGAGCTGCAGGCCTACATCGACGAACTCGTTCGCACCGAACTGGGGGGTGAAGCCGACGCTTGGCGGCGGTACCTCGACCAGCGTGGCTACTCCGAGGGCGAGATCCGTGCCCAGCTGCGGGAAGATCGGCGCCGCGAGGCCGTAGAGGACCGTCTCGTGCCGCACCCGGTGATACCTCCGGAGCAGGTTGCCCAGGTCTACCATGACCGGTACGCGGGCCGGCCGATCATCCGCCACATCCTGCTCGCAGAGGAGCCGCAGGCGCGGCAGGTGATGGAGCGACTCGCCGCGGGGGAGGAGTTCGCCCAGCTCGCCGCCGAGCTGTCACTCGACACGCTGACCGCCCGCCGCGGCGGCGACCTCGGGCCCCACGTCGAGGACGCCTTTGTCGCCCCGTTCGAGGAGGCAATCGAGAACGCCCGTGACGGCCAGATCGTCGGGCCGGTACAGACACCGTTTGGCTACCACGTCATCCAGCGGCAGCCACCCGCAAAGATCACCGAGGTACGGGGCGATATCGAGGCCACACTCGCCGAGCAGCTCCAGGATCAGGTCTTCACCGAGTGGCTCGCGGACCTGCGTGCGCGAGCGGATGTCGATGTCGATCCCGACATCGGCCACTGGGACGCCCGCAGCGGGATGGTGCTGCCATGACCGAGCGGCTGAGCAGGCGCAGCCTGTTAATCGGGATCGGCGCGCTGACCGGGATCGGCGCGGCCGGTGCGGCCGGGCTCTCCCTGGTCGGCGACGAGGTCGGTCCGACGGCGGTCGGGTCTCCTGTCGCGGCCACCTCGTCGCGCCGGCCGGTCACCGGCAGTCCCGCGAGCGCTTTCGACGGCGAGGTCGCTCACCACTGGGCGAGCGCCTACTTGGCGCTGGTGGTGGCGAGCGGGGCGCCCGCACCCAGTGCAGCACGGCTGTTCAGCCAGCTCGGGATGGTGTTGCACGCCGCATCGGCCGCCGGCACCCCGGACGCCCGACCGCTCGCCGGCCGCGTCGCCGGTGCGCTGGGCAGCTGGGTTCCGCCGACGCTTGAGGGCGACCTGCACTGGCCGCTGGTGGCCAATGCAGCACTCCTGCACCTGGTGCCCCGGCTTTACCCCGACCTGTCCGGGCCGGTCATGCGCGCGCAGCTGGTCGCAGCCGATCGGTTCACCGGCGATGCACAGCCCGCCCTGCGAACCCGCTCCGCCGACGCCGGCCACACCCTCGGGCAGGCGTTGATGGACTGGGAACTGCGGGTGATGCAGGCCGACCGGACCCAGCTCACGCCGGTGCCCACCGCGGGCCAGCCCGGTCTCGGCAGCTGGCAACCCACGCCCCCGGAGTTCGAGCGCGCGGCCCTGCCACAGTGGGGCCACGTGCGGACACTCGTGCTCGCCCGCGGATCCGACATCGACCCCGGACCGCCGCCGCCCTACTCCGAGAACCTCAGCAGCCCGTGCCACGCCGCGGCGCACGAAGTGGTCGACGTGGTGGCCGCCCTGTCGCCCGAGCAGCTCGCCGTCGCCCGCCACTGGGCCGACGGGGAGTGGTCGATCACACCGCCCGGCCACTGGCTGGGCATCGCCACCGCGGTACTGCGCGGCCGCCGTGCCGCCTTCGACGAGGCTGCCGAGACCTACCTTCGGCTCGCCCTGTCCCAGCATGACGCGTTCGTCTCCTGCTGGTGGGCCAAATACCACTACAACCTGCTCAGGCCGATCACCTACGCGCGCCGGGTGCTGGGGCGGCCCGGCTGGCTCAGCCCGATCAAGACTCCGCCGTTCCCCGAGTACCCGTCCGGACACTCGGTGCAATCTGCTGCCGCCGCGGAGGTGATGACCGCGCAGTTCGGCGCGAGCGCGTTCGTGGACCGGATGATGGAGCCCCGAGGCCTGCCACCGCGGCAGTTCACCGGCTTTCGTGCGGCTGCGCAGGAGGCCGGGATCTCCCGGCTCTACGGCGGGATCCACTTCCGGCCGGCGGTCGAACGGGGCATCGACCAAGGGTTGCGGATCGGGCAAGTAGTCGCGGGGCTGCCGCTGCGCGCATGAACGCGCCCAGTGCAGCGTGACACGGATCACCCGCAGGTTCACGAAGCCCACGGCACTCACTCAGCGGTAACGAGCCCGATGTTGGGGACCGTCTCGAAGGCCAGCACACCGTCTGTGATCATCGGCGCGGGCAGTGCCACCACCGCCCTCTCGGCGCCTGACCGCCGGCCGGGACGCCCCGTCCTATGAACTGCAATGGCGCTCACTATGCCGTAATAGGGATACTGTGATCGCCGTTGGTGTTCTGCGTGACGACACAGAATGTCGCCACAGGAACACAAAACGTGATCACGCCCCCCAGCCTTGTATCCGATGATCCGAACTTCGACATGCGCGTTGCAGTGTTAACTACGAGGCGATGCCCCCGGAGATCGATCATCATTTCCACGGGTCACCTTCCAGCTACCCCAGATCATGCAGACCCGCTACATCAGATGAGGTAGCCCGGCGAGGCTATCTACATCTGGAGAATGATTGTGGCCGAAAATGACACCACCAGCTCCCATAATTTGTTGCCGTCAGTCCACATACGTGGAACGCTTGACAGCGGATTGCCTGGTAGTACCTAACATGTGCTTACACCCGAAAGAAGTACAGGATGAGGATTCCTGAGGCACCGCCCGCAGGTGAGGCGCCGCGAAGCGCCCATGCGAAGTCATCACACAAACGTACTGTGACGGTGGTCACGACACTTTTTCTGGCCACCGCCTTCGCTCTTGTTGGCACGCCTGCTGAGGCAGCTTCGCCAGCGTCGACGAACAATCCTAGCCCGTCCATATCGGCTGACGGCACGGTCTCCTGCGCAGGTCAATCGCCCGGTCCGTGTCCCGGAAGGCCGGGGGTGGGTAATCCGATCGATATATACGGAATACTTGACAGCGGATTTCCTGTTAGCGCCCGACGCTGACGTTGAGGAGAAGAACATGATGAGCATCCCTGAGACACCGCGAAGCGCCCATGCGAAGTCATCACACAAACGCACTGTGACGGTGGCCGCAACTTTTCTCCTGGCAATTGCGTTCTCGTTTGCGGGAGCGCCTGCTGCGACAGCTGCACCGTACTGCAAGGGCGGACCGCCTGGCCCTTGCCCCGTCCCCGGGTGGAATGCCGCCCCCGGGTGGCACGCCGCGCAGCACCCCTTAACCGACGACTCGGATAACGGCTTCTGTGGTAGGCCCGGTGTCTGCCACCAATAATGGTGGGACCGGTTGTCGGGTTGGATACAAAAGGGATTACGTCCCACCATCAGAACGGTTGCTCTCAGTCGAGACGCTGACAGCGCATTGTGACTGGTAGCGTCTATATTCGCTGACACCGAGGAGACGTACGACATGGAAATTCCTGAGGCACCTCCCGAAGGCAAGGCACTACTGAGAAGCGCTTGCCCGAAGCCATTACACAAACGAGCCGCGAGAGTGGTCGCGACGTTGTTCTTGGCCACTGCCTTCGCCCTTGCAGGCGCGCCTGGTGCGACAGCTGGACCAGAACCAATGTGCCAAGGCAGGCCCGGTCCGTGTTACGACCGGCCTGGTGTGGGGGTGGGCGGTGTCGACAGTTCGGATCCTGCCAGTTCCTCGAGCCAGGTCATTCACCCCGTCTGCGGGGGCCAGAGACCTGGTATCTGCCCGTATCTGCAAGCACAGTGACCGTATGCCGGTTCTCTGACCGTCACCTCCTGTCGCAGTAAGGAAACCGATGAAGATCTCGGGTTGGATGCCGAAACGTGCCTACATTCCACTATCGGCAAAGTGGGATGCCCTGCTGCTCCCGGCATTCTTCGTTTTCAATGTCTTCACTTTTTCCGCTTGGGTCGAGTTAGGCCAGGTGGCCGCCAAGCCATGGTTGCTCCTCGTGTGGCTATACGGGCTGGCCGCGCTGGCGCCGCTAGTGTGGCGGGACAGGGCACCGGTGACTGTTCTTGCTACGCAGTGGGTGCTCACCGCGGTCGCCTGGCCAATCATGCCGCAGTATACCCCTGTTGTGGGAATCCCGCTTGCCCTGTACGCAGTCTCTGTGCACCGCAGCAGGAAAACTTCCGTGCTGGCGTTTCTGGCATCTTTCATTCCAACAGGGCTAGCCGCCTCCGTGGCATTTAGGGTTTGGTCTGACCCTGCCGAGCAGCTCGCTTCGTTCGTGGGCAATTCCGTATTCCTTGCCCTCATGACCGCCGCGGCGTGGGGTGCGGGACGTTTGACCCAGGCCAGCCGGCGGCATGTCCAGCAACTGGAGCGCGAGCGGGAGACGGCCCGGGAAGCGGTGGCTGCGGAGCGCAGAAGAATCGCCCGAGAACTACACGACATCATCTCCCACGCGGTGACCGTGATCGTCTTGCAAGCCGCCGGGGCGGCCCGCGTCGCTGGTACCATCCCCACCCAAGTCACCGAGTCCCTGGCGCACATCGAGACCACCGGGAAACAGGCGATGGCTGAGTTACGGCGCCTCCTTGGCGTCCTGGAGGCCGGCGGCCCCAGCAGTATCGGCGAGCTCGGGCCGCAACCCGGGCTGGCGGACCTACCTGCGCTTCTCAATTCATTACGAGCCACCGGGATGCCGGTCGCCGTTCACGTTAAGGGCACACCACGCGATCTGGACCCGAGCGTAGACCTGGCCGCCTACCGGATCGCGCAGGAAGGCCTTACCAACATCCTGAAACACGCCGGCAGGAACGCCAACCCGCGGCTGCGGCAAATCTGGGAATCCCGGAACCTGATCATCCAGATAGACAACGACACCAACCTCACGGAGGCGCGTCGAGGGAAGGGACTCTCCATCGGCCGTGGTCTGGTGGGTTTACGCGAGCGGACCCAAGCTGTCGGTGGACGTCTGCACGCTGGACCTCATAAGGATGGCTACCGCCTGACCGCAACCCTCCCTCTTGCGGACACCGCGCTGCGGACTCCTCAGCCATCATCGGTAGCCGTGTCTGTCGCCAGTTAGGGCCGCGGGGACCAAGGAAAGGTGTCGACATGATGCGAGTCCTGGTGGTCGATGATCAACCGCTGGTTCGGGCCGGCATAGCGATGCTGGTCAATGCCGAGGAAGACATCGCCGTCGTCGCCGAGGCCGCCGAGGGTGAAGAGGCCCTTATCCAGGCCCGCGCCCAGCGCCCGGATGTGATCCTCATGGACGTAAGCATGCCGGGAACCGATGGCGTCGCTGCAACTCGCGCTGTGATCGATGAGGGCCTCATCGCGCGCAACGGCCAACCCATCAGGGTCATCATCCTCACCACCTACCATATTGATGAGGCCGTCTACGCTGCGCTGCGCGCCGGCGCCTCGGGCTTCCTGCTCAAAGACGCCGCACCCACCGAAATCGTCGCCGCGCTCCGCGCAGTGGTCTGCGGCGAGGCCTGGTTGGATCCGGCCGTCACCCGCCGGCTCATCGATGAATTCGCTACCCGGCCGCAGCAGCACACATCCACACCAGCGAAGATGGCCCAGCTGACCCCCCGCGAGCGGGAAGTCCTCACCCTCTTGGCGCGCGGCCTGTCCAACGCCGATGTCGCCGCACATCTGTTCATCAGCGAAGCCACCGTCAAAACACACCTCGCCCGCCTGATGATGAAACTCGGGGTCCGAGAGAAAGCGCAAGCAGTGGTCGCCGCCTACCAAACCGGGCTGGTCCAGCTCCCGGCTCCTCGACCAAGTCCCTCACCGTCGCACTCGTTCTCCTCTCGTTGAAGAACTGCCGCGCGGCTCCGCATGGTCTCGGCCAGCACCTTATGCAAGTGGCTCCATCATGGAGAACCGGTAAGCCACCTCGCCGTAGATGATCTGGTTCAGGTCTCCACCGCGATCTGAAGACATATTTTTCTGTTGGCGCCGGGTTCTTCTCACTGTTCGTGCAAGCACGATCACATCTTTTTCGGTCATCCCACAGGTGTATAGCCGCGCCGGGCTACCTCATTTAGTGCAGGAGTATTGCCTGACTTGGGGTATGCGAAAGCTGATCTGTGGAAACGATGACAGACTCCCGGGCTTCCAGCATCCTGACGAAGCCAGCAGACCCATCTATCGGGTAACCGCAGAAGGCACTTCTCGCAATAACGTGCAGTGCTCACTGCGGAACGGGCGGCACATGGTCGTATTCGATCGGTATGCCGAACGGCTGTTAGGCGTCCTTTCTCCACTAGGAATGGAACGAGGTACAAGAAATGAGCGCTGCAAACCAGTTCGACCTGGACGTTCGGGTCGCCACCCCGGGTAGCTCGCCGGAAGCGGCGGCTTTCCCGACCGTTCCATGCAGCATCCCGTGCACCAAGGTCTGCACCAAGTTCACCTGCAGGAGCTGCACCTGTGCCAGCTGCATCACCCAGTGCCCCATTGCCTGCGTCTGATGCCTGGATCTGGTGTGCCGCCGCATGCTTCGCGGCGGCACACCAGCCGGCACCCCGCCCCAAGGAGAACCAGTGATCCACATGCACGCCACCGAAGCGCTCATCCCGCCCGGTCTGGCCGCTGCGGCCATGGGCTGCGCCGAGTTGCTGATCCGCAGGCTGGCCGACCCCGAGCTCGTCGCCGAAGCGGTGGCCAACTCGCAACGTTGCGCCCGATATCCCTTCGGCTGGGGTGGTGCGTCGCTGGCATCCGGTCCGGTGAGCAGCGCGCTTGGCTTCCGGTACGCCGCGCGGGTGCTGCCCGATGAGACCACCGACTGGGCGGTGCGATCCCATGGGCAGCTCGCCGACGCGGTGCGCAGCACGCATGAACTCCCCCTCGCGGACCGGGGGCTGGCAGCCGGGACTGCCGGTCTGGCCCTGGCCTTCGCCGACTGTGCGGGCGACGACTCACGCTATGACGCCGCCCGGCGCGCTCTCGACAGCAAGCTGGCCCTTCAGGTGATCGAGGCACCGACGTGGCGCAGCGACCACGGCGTCCGGGATGGCGACTATGACGTCGTGGTCGGTGCCGCGGGGGTGCTCGCCTATCTCGCGTCCGTACCGGAACCCGACGCTATGGTGCGCCAAGCCGTCGGCGTGCTCGTTGAGGATCTTGTCTGGCTATGCGCCCCACGGTCCGGTGGGCGGGGACAACCGTGGTTCATCCCGCCCCAGCACTACCCACTGGACGATTACCTGGACCAGTTCCCGCATGGGTACGTCAACCTGGGCCTCGCGCACGGCATCCCAGGCCCGCTGGCCGCACTGTGCTTCGCGGCGTCCGCCGGCTACCGGCATGAACTGCTGCTCGACACCATCCGGCACATCGCCGCTTACCTCGTCTCGGTCTCCGTCGAGGACGAGTGGGGCCGCAACTGGGCCACGGGAGTGCCGCTGACCGACACCGGGACGCAGCGCCGGACCGACCGTGTCCCCACTCGGACCGCGTGGTGCTACGGGGCACCGGGGGTGGCCTGCGCCCTGCTCGTCGCGGCGCAGACCCTGGCCGATGACGGCCTGCGTGCCGTGGCGATCGACAGCTTCGATGGAGTGCTACGGCGGGTGGCTGCCCACGGTGGCTTCCCGTCGGCCACCCTCTGCCACGGCGCGGCCGGAGCGTTGGCGATGTGTGTCCGGTTCGCTCGGGACACCGGCAGCGTTCTCGCGCGGCGTGCCGTGCCCGCGCTGACCGAGCAGCTGCTCGCCCATTGCGATCCCGATCTTCTCCTCGGAGTACAGGACCTGGAACAGCCCGGCGTCCTGCTCGACTCCCCGGGACTGCTCACCGGTTCGGCCGGCGTCGTGCTGGCGCTGTGGTCGGCGTCCACCGCTGTTCCTGCGCGCTGGGAACGCGCGCTGCTGATCACCTGATGCGTCCGGCTGCGCCGACGTGTCCACACGAGGAAAACGAGGAAGGCGACGTGATGACCACGCCGACGTACCGGGCAGCCGATTTCTTCCTGCTTCGGGCGCCGATCCTGCCGCTCGATGAGTTCGCCGCGGTCACGGCAGACCGTGCGGAACCCGCCTCCGACCGGCTTGCCGGCCTGCGCATCCACGGCCGTGCGCGGTTGCGCGAGCTGGCTGGGCGTCCGCGAGCGGCGCAAGCGTTGCACGTGGCCAGTCCCAGCCTGATCGCGGCGATCAACCGGCCGGGGTTCGCGTCAGCGGCGGGCCGCAAGGCCGACCGCGCGTACTCGTCGCTGCTGCGTTACGTCGCGCGGATGTCCTCCCGTCCCACGCCCTATGGGCTGTTCTCCGGGGTCGCCGTGGGAACCTTCGAGCCCGCCACCTCGCTGCGACTCGCCACCGATCCCGTGGCCTGCACCCGGACCCGCTCCGATGTGGGGTGGCTGTTGGCGCTGATCAAGGAGATCGAACGCAACCCGGACGTCCTGGCGCAGCTGCGGGTCACCGTGAACCCCCTGCTGTACCGGGTAGGCGGCCGCGCGGTGCTGCCGTTCGCCGACATCCACGGTCAGGAGGACAACCGGCAGATCGGTTTCCGGGTCACCGAGCCGGTCGCGCTCGCACTCGAGCTCGCGAGCCGGCCCGGGGTCACCTACCTCGACCTGCTCGAGGGAGTCTGTGCGGAGATCGGTGATGCCACGCCGGAGCAAATCCGCGGTCTGGTGAGCACGCTGTGGGACCTGCACGTGCTGACCAGCGACTTGCGACCGGCGTCGACGGTCGCCCTCCCGGAAGAGGACCTGACCAAGCGGCTCGACGGCGTGCCGGGCTGCGCTGGTCTCCAGGCGGAGTTGCAGCAGCTGAGGGTGCTGGCCAGCGCCGTGGACGAGGCACGGGGCCGGGCCGCGCTCGAGCGGCTGGAAGAGCTGACCACTCACCAGCGCAGGCTGACACCGGCCTACACCGGTGAGACTTACCAGCTCGACACCGGCCTTGCGCTGACCGGACATGCACTGACCGCGGAGGTGGGCGTTGCTGCCGCGGAAGCGGCGGACACGCTGCTACGGCTGGGTGCCTGGCCGCAGCGTCACCATCACCTCGTCGAGTACCACGCCGCCTTCCTCGAACGATACGGCGTCAACGCCGAGGTCCCGCTGCTTGAGCTGCTCAGCCCAGAGCTCGGGATGGAGGCCCCTTCGACCTACACCTCGCCGCCGCGCTCATACCCCCTGCCCGTGATCCCCGAGGAGCCAATCCGGCAGCGCGACATGGTCCTCGCAGCGCTGGCGGCCGAGGCGCTGTACCGCGGGCAAGATGCGCTTGAGCTGACCGACGAGCGGCTCGACCGATTGACGGTGTGGCGGCCTGGTCACCCGCACCCGTCCCTACGCCCGGCCCTCGACCTCTATGCCCAGGTCGCCGCCGAGTCGGTCGAGGCCCTTGACCGCGGCGACTGGCGTCTGGTGGTGGCACCGTCGGGGACCACTGATGGCGCGCGGACCTTCGGGCGGTTCTTTGATGTGCTCGGTGAGAAGGCGCGGACCGACCTGGTGGACTACGCGCGGGCTGAGGAGGCGCTGTGTCCTGACGTCGCCTTCGCTGAGCTCAGCTACCTGACGCCATTCGGCCGGGGCGGCAATGTCACCGTCCACCCGCTGCTGCGGCGATACGAGATCTGCGTCAACACCTCACCGTCGGTGGGCCCAGAGGGGCAGATCCCGCTCACCGACATCCTGGTGGCGGCCACGGCGGACCGGTTCTCACTGAGGTCGCGGCGGCTCGGGAAGGAACTGATCGTCACGCAGAGCCACTTGCTCGGACAGACCGGTGCGCCCAACGTGTGCCGGCTGCTCTTGGAGCTGTCCCAGGACGGCTTCACGCCGCTGCCCACCTTCGAATGGGGCCCGATGGTGGCGGCACCGTTCTTGCCTCGAGTGGTGCGGGGACAGGTGGTGTTCAGCCCGGCCCAGTGGACCCTGTCGGCGCGCCGCCTGGGCGGCGGTGGTGTACTCGCCGATGCGGCTGCCTTCTTCGACGCTGTCCAGGCATGGCGCCGCGACTGGCGAGTGCCCCGGCACGTGTATCTGGTGTGGCTGGACAACCGGCTGCTCGTGGACCTTGAGCACCCGCTGTGCGTCGACGAGCTGCGCACGGAGTTGCGCCGCGCGGTTGAGCTGGTGGCCGCGTCCGGGATCCTGCTGCAGGAGATGCTGCCCGGCTTTGATCGGACGTGGCTGACCGACGGCGCGGGGCGGCGCTACCTCAACGAGATCGTCGTCCCCCTCCTCGCGCGCGATCCCGAGAGCGTCCGGCGGTCTGGCGGTCCGCCAGTCGCCGCTGCCGTATCCGGGCAGTCCAGCGGTGCTGAAGCGGCCCGACTACCCGAGACGGTGGCGAGCCGGCGCAGGCTGTTTGGCTCGGAGTGGGTGTACCTGAAGCTGTATTCCGCCGTAGCGCAGCACGACGATGTCATTTCCGGTCCAATCCCAGAACTCGTCGGTGACCTGCGGGACGGTGGTCTCATCGACCGGTGGTTCTACTTGCGGTACTGCGACTCGTCCCCTCATCTGCGGCTGCGGCTGCGCGCCACCCGCACCGCTGATGTGCCGGGCGTGCTCGCCGCGTGCATGAGCTGGTCGCGGCACCTCGTCAGTGCCGGCTTGGCGTCGGATCTCGCCTTGGTCAGCTACGACCCGGAGATAGAGCGTTACGGCGGCCCGAACCTATTCGATCAGGTTGAGGGAGTGTTCGAGGCCAACAGCGACGTCTGCGTTGAGTTGGTGCGCCTGCTGCACCGGCGGGGTGACGACCTTGAGCCGGACGTCGTATGTGTACTCGCGATGCATGCGCTGTGCCGCGACTGGGGACTGGATCCGATCCGCGACATCCGACCGGATGCGAGCTTCGAGGTCGAGGATGCGGTCCGTAGCCGGTTCCGCGCGGTACAGCCGGTGCTGTGCGACCTGCTCATGCCCTGGGACCGCCACCCCAACCCGGTGGCGCGCGCCCAGGCAGCGACTCTCCGAGCCGCATTGGACCTGCAGCGGGACCGGGTGGCGGCAGCAGGTGCCCGGGCCCAGGAATTGGCCGTCGCCGGCCGGCTGACCGGTGACGAGCGAACCGTGCTCTCCAGCCTGATTCACATGCAGGTCAACCGGCTGCTGGGGATGGACCAGGAGCAGGAGCGGCGGTGTCACCAGCTCTGGTCCCTGGCGCGACGGTCCATCCAGCGCAGGCCAGTGATATGACGGGCATGACGGAAGATCCGATGGCGGTGAGCAACCGGCGGCCCGTGCGTCCCTGGCTGCGGGCATTAATCCTGCTCTGGCAGGTCAGTCCTGGCCACGTCGTGGGTGTGCTCACGGCCACGGTCGGAGTGTCACTCCTGCCCGCTCTCACCGTCGCGCTCACCACGGTGGCGGTGCAGGCAGTGGCGGACTCGGTCGTGCCGGGGGGGAGACCCGAGGCACTCCACGTTGGGCTGCTTGCCGCCGGGGGATTGGCGGGTCTTGCGGCAGCCGGTCACCTCCTCGGTGTCGTCCGGACCTATCTGGAGACGCTGCTGCAGTACCGGATGGCCAACGACATCCAGCAGCAGATCATGGAGAAGTCGGTGCGGCTGGAGCTGCGTGACTTCGAGGACGCGACTATTTACGACAAGCTGCAGCGGGCCAACCGTGAGGCGGCGTTTCGGCCGTACCAAGTCCTGGCGAATCTGATCTCCGTCGCGTCCAACTTCGTGGCCCTGGCCTCGGTGGGCATCGTGTTGTTCTCCTGGGACGTTCGGGTCGCACTGGCCATCATGCTGGCGCCGGTGCCGTCGATGCTGGCGAACCTGTTCTACAGCCGGATGGGGTGGCGCATCGAGAACGACCGCTCCTCCGACCGCCGCCGCACCAACTACCTGCAGTATCTGGTCACCACCGATCGGACCTTCAAGGAGACCCGGCTGTTTGACCTGGGGCCGCTGTTCGTGCAGCGGTTCCGGGAGCTGGTGACCCGTTTCTACTCGGTCGACCGCCGTCTGGAGGGTCGCCAAGCCGTGGCGACGGGGCTGCTCGGCATGCTCAACGTCGCCGCCCTTGGCGGCGCCGTGCTGCTCGCCGTCCACGTGACGGTGGCCAGTGGTCAGGTGGGCCAGTTCGCCGGCTACGTGGCGGCGGTCGGGCTGGTGCACAGCTCCGTACAAGCTCTGTTTGGCGGGCTCGCGCAGCTGTACGAGAACAACCTCTTCCTAGAGAACCTGTTCGGGTTCCTGGAGCTGCCGGAGCATCGGACCCCGGCCGGCCGCAAACGCCCGTTTCCAGCGGTCCTCACCAAAGGCGTGGAGTTTCGCAACGTCTCGTTCACGTACCCGGGAACAGGTACCGCGGTGCTGGCGGGCCTGGATCTCTTCCTGCCCGCAGGGCAGTGCGTAGCCCTCGTCGGACCGAATGGCGCGGGCAAGACCACGCTGGTCAAGCTGCTCGCGCGGTTCTACGAGCCTACCGGCGGGCAGATCCTCATCGACGATGTGCCGATCGAGGAATTCGACGTCGATGATCTGCGCCGACACATCGGAGTGATCTTCCAGGATTTCGTGCAGTATGAGGCGTCCGCCCGGGAGAACGTCGGCTACGGGCGGCACAGTGACCTGGATAACGAGGTGAAGATCTGCGCCGCGGCCGAGCAGTCCGGTGCGTTGGCGTTCCTGCAACAGCTACCGCGTGGGCTGGACGCCCAGTTGGGGCGCTGGTTCGAGGACGGGCACCAGCTTTCCGGTGGGCAGTGGCAAAAGGTGGCGCTTGCCCGAGCCTTTCTCCGCAACGCACCGATCGTGGTCCTTGACGAGCCAACCGCGTCGGTGGACGCGGCGTCGGAAGCCGAGGTGTTCGGCCGCTTAAGAGAGATCGCGGGACTGGCCACCACGTTGCTGATAGCGCACCGGTTCTCCACCGTGCGGGTGGCCGACCACATCGTTGTCCTGGACTGCGGCCAGGTGCTGGAGCAGGGATCGCACGCTGAGCTCATGGCTGCGCAGGGAATGTATGCCCACCTGTTCCGGCTCCAAGCTGCCGGCTATCTCGACGAGCCGGCGGAGTCGTCACCGGCTGGGCCCGTCCGCGGCTGAATGTGTCGCTGCGGGCTCACCCGCAGTAAATAGGGTGGTATCCAACCTGGATCGGCTGAAGTGAGACGCCGAGGAGAGGTGAGGTGAAATGAACGGAGGCAGCAGCGGGCTGCGGTCAGTGCACGAGCTTGCGGACGCGGTAGGCACGTGGACCGGCTGGGGTTCGTTCGGAGCCGGCGGTGACGGTGCGCCGCCGCGGCAGCCCCGCGGGCCCGGTGTGCTGGCAATCCAGAGCGTGATCATGATTGGCGTTGCGGCTGTGCTGTGCCTCGCCAAGATCGCCGTCTACGGCGGTGTGGCGGCGGCCGGCTGGCTCGTCGTGTTCGTACCGTTGGCGCTGCCCGTGGCCCTGGCCACGTCCTACCAGCCTCCACGGTTGGCGGTGGGTCTCACCGCCGCAGGACTGGCCGCCGCGGCCGCCGGTCTGCTCGCCGTTGTTGCCTTCCACGGTTTCGTGACCGGCTTCTGGTTGGGATTTCTCGGCCTGTCCGTGGCGTGCCTGGTCACCGGAACGGTCTTCGGGTTCGTCACCGCTGCGCCGTGGCGCACTTCGGCATGACGGAGAAGGTGCTCACCGCTCTGCGGCAGCGATCGGTCGAGCTGAGTTCGCTGCACCCTGGCGGGGCACACGATGACCTGGCCAAGTGGGGTGAGGGGCTCAGCGGGGTCCGAGTGGTAGGGCTCGGCGAGGCCACGCACGGTTCGCGGGAGTTCTTCACGCTGAAACACCGGCTGGTCGACTACCTCGTCACGCAGCAGGGTTTCACGGTCTTCGCGTTGGAGGCTGACCAGGATCGTTGCGTGGCACTCGACGCGTATGTGACGACCGGGAAAGGCGACCCTGTTCAGGGACTTCGGGATCTGGGGTACTGGACCTGGAACACGCAGGAAGTGCTGGCCTTGCTCACCTGGCTGCGGACCCACAATGCCACGACGCCGCCCGATCGCGCGGTCCGCGTCGTCGGGGTCGACCCGTCGGACCCGCAGCGCCGCGGCGTCGCGGAGCGCGACCACGCCATGGCCCAAGCCGTACTCGAGTTGGGTGAGCGCAAGGTCGTGTTCTGGGGACACAATGGGCACATCTCCGCCCGATTCGTCTCCGGCCGGTTAAAGGCGACCGGCGGGTACCTGCGCGAGCAGCTTGGCCGCGCCTACTACGCGTTGGGGCTCACGTTCCATCATGGCAGCTTCCAGGCGCTGCGCCTGACCGTGCGGGGGCTGCGCGGACCCGAGGAGTTCGCGGTCGGGTTGCCACCGAGACGCTCACTCGAGCGCACCCTGGCCGCAATCGGATACGGCGACCAGCTGGTGGACCTGCGCGGTGGGGGGGAAGACGCCGATCTCGGCGGGTGGGCTGGGCAGCGTCAGCGGATGCGCTGCTTCGGATCGATCACGCTGCCGCTGGCCGGAGACCAGTTCGCCTCTGTCGTGCCCGCCCGGGACTTCGACGGGATCGCCTTCGCGCGGTGTACCACCCGTGCCCGCCCGCTCGGCGCCTGATCGCCGGCCGGATTCCCGGCCGCGGCCACCGGTGGAACTGGACAATCATCTTCGGTGCATTGTGATCACCAGATCTTGACGCGCTGGTCGGGTGGGCGGAACAGTTTGTCGCCGTCCTGCACGCCGAAGACGCCGTAGTATTCCGGCAGGTTGCTGACGACGCCGTTGGCGCGGAACTCATTGGGGCTGTGGGGATCGCTCAACAGCTGCACGCGCAGCGCCTTGTCCCGCGCCTTGCCGCGCCACACCTGCGCCCATCCCAGGAAGAACCGTTGCTCGCCGGTGAAACCGTCCATAACGGCGGCCGGCCGGTCGCCGAGCGACAGCCGGTACGCGCGCATCGCCACCGTCAGGCCAGACAGGTCGGCGATGTTCTCACCGAGGGTCAGCTCGCCGTTGATGTGCTCGCCGGGCAACGGCTCGTAGGCCGCATACTGGGCGACCAGAGCACTGGTCCGTTCGGTGAACCGTTGCGCGTCCTGCGGCGTCCACCAGTCGCGGAGGTTGCCGGTTCCATCGAACTTGCGGCCCTGATCGTCGAACGCGTGGCTGATCTCGTGACCGATCACCCCGCCGATTGCGCCGTAGTTCACGGCATCGTCAGCGGTCACGTCGAAGAACGGTGGCTGCAGGATTGCGGCTGGGAACACGATCTCGTTGCGCGGTGCGCTGTAGAAGGCGTTGACCGTCTGCGGCGTAGTGAACCATTCCTCACGGTCCACCGGTGTGCCGAGCCGGTCGATGTCCCGCTGGTGTTCGAGCTGGGCTGAGCGCAGCATGTTGCCCACCAGATCGTCGTGAGCGACCCTCAGCTTCGAGTAGTCCTTCCACTTTTCCGGATAGCCGATGTTGACAGCCAGCTTGCTGAGTTTGTCCCGAGCCTGCGCTTTGGTTGCGTCGTCCATCCAGTCCAAGCCGTCGATGGACGAGCGGAAGGCGTCGATCAGCTTGCTGACCAGAGCGTCGATTTGCTGTTTGGCATCCGGCGGGAAGTGCCGCTGCACGTATCGCTGGCCGAGCAGATCACCCAGCGCGCCGTCGACCGTGGTGACACCTCGTTCCCAGCGTTGTCGATTCTCCTGCTGTCCAGCCAGATCCCGGCCGCGGAAGTCGAAGCGTGCCGCGACGAAGGGATCGCTGAGGTAGGCAGCAAGGCTATCGATGAGCTTGAATTTCAGGTACGGCTTCCACTCCTCCAGTGGCACGGAGGTCAGCGCGCCGCCCAGCGCAGTGAAGTAGCTGGGCTCGGCGATGATGAAATCGGGGGTATTCACCCCCGCTGCGTCGAGATAGGTTTTCCAGTCCAGTCCTGGAGTTTGTGCAGTGGCTTCGGCGACGGTGAACTTGTTGTAAGTCGCCGTCGCGTCGCGTTCCTGCGCGGCGGACCACTGAACCTCGGCGAGCCGGTGCTCCATGGCGAGCACACGGCCGGCTGCGCCTTCCGGATCGGCGACGCCGGCCAGACCCAATACGCGTGCAGCGTAAACCCGCAACTGCTCGCGAATCGTCACGAACTGTGGATCGGATTTCAGGTAGTAGTCCCGGTCGGGCATGGTGAGCCCGGCCTGCGAGACGCCCGGTATATAGGCCGTCGCATTCTTGGCGTCCTGGCCGACATACAGCGCGAGGGGACTGGGAACTCCCTTGGCGGTGCTGTCGGCGAAGTACCGGACGAGGTCGGCCGGGGTGGCGAGCGCGTCGATGCGGTCCAGTGACTCCTTCAGCGGGGCGGCCCCGAGCGCCTCGAGTCGTGCGGTGTCCATGAAGCTCGCGTAGAAGTCGCCGATCTGCTGATCTGCCGAGCCGGCCGCGCCGCGCCGGGCCGCGCTGTCTTCGATGATCGCTCGCAGGTGCTGCCGAGACTGGTCGGCCAGCACGTCGAACCCGCCGTATCGGGACCGGTCGGCCGGGATCTCGGTGGTGCGCAGCCACTCGCCGTTCGCGAACTGGAACAGGTCGTCCTGCGCGCGCACCTGGCGGTCGTATCCGGGTAGCAGCAGTCCTGATCCCGGTTGGGGTGGTGTGCTCGCACAGGCCGCCACCACCCACACCAATGCCACCAGCACGCCAATCAGCAGCCGGGATCGATTCACTGCACCCCCAAGGAGAGAAGGTCGACCATAGAACGAGACGGGTGAGAACTACATGACGTCACGGGGCACCGGCGTGGCGGCACTGGCCGACGCTGGAGGGGTGAGGATCCATGCGAAGGTTGACATACTTCATCGGCTCGACCATCGACGGTGTCATCGCTGGGCCCAGCGGTGAGATCGATTTCTACCCGTATGCCCACCTGCGGCAGTACGTCGTCTCCCAGAGCATCACGGACAGCCCGGACCCGAGGGTGGAGATCGTCTCGGGCGATCCGATCGCCAAGGTCCGCGAGCTGGGCATCTACCTGGCCGGCGGTTCCCAACTGGCCGGCGGTCCCAACTGGCCGGAACACTGCTGCCTGAGATCGACGAATTCGTCGTCAAGCTCTACCCGGTCGTCGCCGGAGCGGGGATTCCGCTGTTCTCCACCGGATTCGACCCCACGCGCTTCGAGCTCGCCGATACGCAGGCGCTGCGCAGCGGCACGGTCATTCTCACCTACGCCAAGACGTAACCCGCGATGCGGGGAACTGTCTCGTTCTGCGGCGGTCTGGGGTGCCGTTGCCGAAGGGGCGGCCCCCTAGCGAGTCACGCCCATGCGGGCGCAACCAGCTGGCCAGGTCTGGCCCGGCAGGCACGATGCCGGTCGGGTTGATGTCGCGATGGACTTGGTAGTAGTGGCGCTTGATGTGGTCGAAGTCAATGGTGTCGCCGAAGCCGGGCGTGGAAAACAGGTCGCGGGCGTAGGCCCACAGCACCGGCATCTCACTGAGTTTGCACCGATTGCACTTGAAATGACCGTGATAGACCGCGTCGAAGCGCACGAGGGTGGTGAACAGCCTGACGTCGGCTTCGGTGATGGTGTCGCCGACGAGGTAGCGCTGATGCTCGAGGCGGTCTGACAACCAGTCGAGCCGGTCGAA
>JBOHGX010000023.1:0-4369 GCA_050700255.1 Pseudonocardiaceae bacterium | reverse complement strand
CGACCGCAACGGGTATCAATGAGCAGGTGGTCTTCGTCCCACCGCAAAGTGGTGCTGAGCTGGTCAGCGTGTACCGCGCCGCCGATGTGGTGGCGGTGCCCAGCTACAACGAGTCGTTCGGTCTGGTGGCGCTGGAGGCGCAGGCATGCGCAACGCCGGTGGTCGCAGCCAACGTGGGTGGCTTGCCGGTAGCGGTAGCCGACGGGATGTCCGGTCAGTTGGTGGCAAGCCACCAGCCGGTCGACTGGGCTGATGCGCTGTCCGCCGTGGCGCTGCACCCAGTGCGTCGTGAGCAGCTGGCCGCTGGCGCCACCGGACATGCCCGGCGCTTTTCCTGGGAACGCACCACCGAGGCGCTGCTGCAGGTCTACGCCGATGCCGCGGCGGCCTACCGGGTGGAGGTCCTGCAGCGTGAGGTGGCGGTGTGAGCCGTCCGGCGGAGCTGGATCAGATCATCGCCGGGGTACTCGACGAGGCCGGCTTGCAGCATGAACACCGCGAGCCGGGCAGCTTCCTGCTTACCCTGCCCGGGACCAAGAGGTTGCAGACCAGCTGCTGGGTGCTGGTGGGCCAGCACGGGGTGCTGGTGGAGGCCTTCGTGTGCCGGCATCCGGATGAGGCGCGCGGAGATGTCTACCGCTGGTTGCTACGGCGCAACGCCCGGCTCTACGGCGTGCACTACGCCTTGGATAAGGTCGGCGACATCTACCTCGTGGGCCGGCTAGCCCATCATGCCGTGACTATCGACGAGCTGGACCGGGTGTTGGGCCAGGTGGCCGAGGCCGCCGACGGTGACTTCAATACCTTGCTGGAGCTTGGTTTCGCCTCGTCGATCCGGCGCGAATGGGCCTGGCGCGTGGCCCGTGGTGAGCCGCTGGTCAACCTCTCCGCATTCGAGCACCTGGTGCGCTGAACTGATGACTTGTTGTGGCGGAGCGACCCGGGGAGAGGGGGGGAGTCGCACACTCGGGTCGCCCCGCCACGATGTCCCGCGTAGTGGATCCCCCCGGGTGGGGGGCACCCCAGGGATCCTTGGCGGGCCGCGGTCCGACGGGGGAGGACGAACCACGGGCTTGCGCTCACCTGCCGGGTTCCGTGGGAACCGACGAGGAGAGCGGTGACACACTCTCAGTCGCGCGGGTGGATCTCAAGACCTTGATGGTACCCGATTTGAGCGTAACCCGATTGGCGTACACGTTCGCCTGTGCTGCGGCATCCAGCTGGTGACGCCGAGGTCAGCTGCCGACGCCTGTTCGGCGACGGCTTGACGAGCTTGACGGCAGCGAGTAGTAACGCTGGCGACGCTGATAGCGACACACAGTCAACGTATTGAGTCACTGCCGCGCGGCCGTGCTGGTCGGCTGCGGCAGCGGCGTGTCGCGTTCACCAGTGTCGTGCCGGAGTGTCGTGCCGGAGTGTCGAGGAGGAAATAGCCAGTGCGCAGTCACGCACCGGATACGGTCGGTTGCACAGTGAGGCCATCCCCCGATCGGCTGCTTCGGCCGGTGGGAATCGCTGGTATGAACTGCGACCGGACTCGCCGGTTGTAAGGTGCCTCGATCTCCGGGAGGTAAATAGACATGGGCATGGCAGCAATCCTGGCGGACTTGCCGGACATGTGGCGTAGCGCGCTGAACGCACATGTGCCTGACCCGCAGGGTCGCTGCTGGGCGTGCCGCGACAGCAACGGCGTCGCCGCATCGTGGCCATGCTTGACCCGGGAGGTTGCCGAGGAAGCCAAATACCTCTACGAGGGCGGACTGCCAGGCACCTTCAGCGGTCGCCACGCCCGATGGTGAACCGGTCGACCTTTGTCTGATCTGTCGGCGAGACCGCCCGGACTCCCAGCGCGGATGAACGGATCTCCGAACTCGCACTACCGCAATACTCGGGATTACGCTGTGCGGCCGACCGGCGCCTGATCGCTCGTGTGGCAAGAATCCAGTCACAACAATGCGCACAATATCGGCGATGCCGCAGTCACTTGAACACCACACGCAGGCAGGGAACCGCTGTGCGACCAGCCTTTCCCGGGGGGCGGGGGAAGCGAGTGGCCAGCGGTTCCCTGCAACGACGGTGGGGGTGTCAGCAGGGGGTTGTCGTTAACACCGTCGTTGCGCGTTAATGTATGTGTAACCTAGCAGTCACGGCCAGCGGCCGTTCGGGCTATTCGGTAACACGAATTGATGGCCCTAGGGAAGAATTTGACCCCGCCCTGGCCCTGCCTTGGCGAAGGCGGGGTGTCTCGGATCGTCGTCACGGCACCTGGCAGGCTGCTGAGCATGAGCCTGGGCACCCTGGTCCTGCTTCGCCACGGCGAGAGCGAGTGGAACGCCAAGAACCTGTTCACCGGCTGGGTGGACGTGCCGTTGTCGATACGGGGCGAGCGTGAGGCGGCGCGAGCGGGCGTACTGATGCGCGCTGCCGCGTTGCTGCCCGACGTGCTGCACACCTCGCTGCTGCGCCGAGCGATCAGCACCGCTTGCCTTGCGCTTGACGCCGCCGACCGGCACTGGATTCCGGTGCGCCGCGACTGGCGGCTCAACGAGCGTCACTACGGTGCTTTACAGGGCAAGGACAAGTCCCAGATCCGTGCGGAATACGGCGATGTACAGTTCGCACTGTGGCGCCGGTCCTACGCTGTCCCGCCACCACCGATCGAACCGGGCAGCGAGTTCAGCCAGGACGGCGATCCCCGGTACGCCGGCGTCGACGTCCCCAGAACCGAGTGCCTGGCCGACGTGGTAGCCCGGATGCTGCCGTACTGGGAGTCGTCCATCGTGGCCGATCTGCGGGCCGGACGTACCGTGCTCCTGGTCGCGCACGGCAACTCGCTACGCGCTCTGATCAAGTACCTGGATGGGATCGACGACCAGACCATCGCCGGAATCACTATCCCGACCGGCGTCGCGCTGCGGTACGACTTCGATGATCAGCTACGTCCGGTCACTCGTGGTGGGACCTACCTGGAGCCAGACACGGCTCCCGACGCGACCCTAGAATGCTTGACGGCCAACGGCGCCAAGGGGTGAACCCGTGGTAAACGACGGGGGAAGATTTGCCGTGGAACCGTCGATCCGGTCACAGGCAGTGGGCCAAGCCTAGGACTTTCACCGGGTCCGGTGCTTACGATTGCCACGTGACACTCGCAGCCGTCGTGCTCGCCGCGATCGGTGTGCTGATGGTCGGACTGATCTTCGGGTTCCTGATCGGCCGCCGCGTCCAGACAGCGGTGCCGCAGGGGTCCCCGGACGGCGCGTCCGCTGCGGACCTTGTCCAACGGGTGGTGCTCTCCTCGCACAACGGAGTGGTGCTGCTGAACAGGTTCGGTGACGTAATCCTGGCCAACGCGGCCGCGGTCGAACTGGGCCTGGTTCGCGGGTCGCGTCCGGACGAGCGCGCGGGCAAAGCCGCCGAGCAGGTGCGCGCGACCGGCGAGGTGGTCCAGGTCGATCTCTCCCCGTTGGACCGGGCGGCCCGATCCGGACGGGGACCCACCGCGGTACTCGGCGAGGTCCGACCGCTGGGCGATGGATTCACCGTCATCGACGCATCCGACGAATCTGACGCGGTCCGGCTGGAAGCGACCCGGCGGGATTTCGTGGCCAATGTCAGCCATGAGTTGAAGACACCGGTCGGGGCGATGGCGCTGCTGGCCGAGGCAGTCCTGGACGCCACCGACGACCCGCACGAGGTGCGCCGGTTCGGAACCAAGATCATTAATGAGGCTACCCGACTGGGCGCGCTGGTCACCGAGCTGATTGCGCTGTCCCGGCTGCAGGGCGCCGAGCGGCTGCCCGAGATGGCCACCGTCGACGTGGACGGCGTGGTGCACGAGGCGCTGTCCCGCAGCCGGCTGGCCGCCGAGTCGGCCGGCATCGAGATCGCGGTCGACGAGCCGAGCGGGCTGCTGGTCGACGGCGACCGCACGCTGCTGGTCACCGCGCTGGCCAACCTGGTGGACAACGCCATCGCGTACTCCTCGCCCGGCAGCCCGGTGTCGGTGAGCCGCCGCCTCGTCGGCAGGATGGTTGAGATCGCGGTGACCGACCGCGGCATCGGCATCGCGCCGGAGCACCAGCAGCGCGTGTTCGAGCGGTTCTTCCGGGTGGATCCGGCGCGCTCGCGCGCCACCGGCGGCACCGGGCTCGGGCTCGCGATCGTCAAGCACGTGGCCGCCAACCACGGCGGCGAGGTGCGGCTGTGGAGCCGGGTCGGCACCGGCTCGACGTTCACCTTGCGCATCCCGGTGCACGTCGTGGCGCCGGCCGTACCCGTCGAGACCTCACTCGAGACCGGAGGCGTGCTGTGACCAGGGTGCTGATCGTCGAGGACGAGGAGTCCTTCGCCGACCCGCTGGCGTTCCTGC
>JBOHGX010000022.1:0-1726 GCA_050700255.1 Pseudonocardiaceae bacterium | reverse complement strand
TTGCGTTACCGGCGTCGGTGTGACTGCCCGGGGACCCGGACGGTGACCGCGCCGCCAGCGGCGAATCCGATCCCCAAGGGCCGGTTGACGTCGGAGTTTTTGGCGAGGCTGCTGTATGAGAAGTACGTGCTGGGCCTGCCGGTGCATCGGATCGTGCGGTCGTTGGCCGCTGCGGGCCTGCGGGTGTCCGAGGGCACCCTGTGTGGGGCCCTGAAGGCGGTCGCCGATCTGCTGCTACCGCTGGAGCAGGCGATCGTGGGGCGCAATGCCCAGGCGGTGCACGTCCACGTCGACGAGACCGGTTGGCGGGTGTTCGCACAGACCGAGGGCAAACAAGGCCACCGCTGGTGGCTGTGGGTGTTTTTGACCCAGGACACGGTGGTGTTCACGATGGACCCGACCCGCTCGGCCGATGTCGTGGACCGGCACTTCGGGATCGACCGTGCCGAGGCGGCGCTGCCGCAGGGTCGGCGGCTGGTGCTCTCGACGGACTTCTACTCCGCCTATCAGTCCCTGGCCAGGGTCGCGGGAGTCGATCCGCTGTGGTGCGGGCCCACATCCGCCGATACTTCATCCGGGCCGGCGACGCGCACGCCCGTCGTAAGCCTGCTGAAAAGCGCCGGCACGAAATGGGCTGCGGCGACGGTGGGCACGCCCAGCGCCGCTGCCGTGCCATCCGCCAACTTGAAGCCCTTGGCTACCAGGTCACCGTCAAACCCCGCCAAAGAGACGCAGCCTGATCAGATGGCCGGGAATTTTCAGAGCAGTGCGGTGGGTACGCTCGGCCACCCGGCGTTCCACCGCGATGAACGCCGGAACACAATCAGGTGAGTCAAACGTCGTTCATAGACCAGCGCTGTGACCTGCGAATGTGGAGAGCGACGGAATTTCTCGTGACGACGCGCGCGAAGTCGCGCAGCACCATCAAGTGTTTGCTGGTCAAGCGTGGCTACCTACCGGACCCCGAGCCCCGAGGCGACACAGCTCGTGCTCACTCAGATCGAGACTTTCGCGGGGAGCGGTCGGCGGGGACGGAGCGCTGCTTCGGTGGCTGGAAGGTTGCGCACGTGGAGCTCAGCCATGGAACCAGCCAGGCCCCACCACAGATCAGGAACGAGCGGGACCTGCCTGCCTTCCGGCGCCGCTTTCATCCCGTTCAATGAGGCGGCGCCACTGCCAGTGCCGCTGGAGCTGGACGCAACGCCGGAACACACCCTGACATGGAGACATATCGGGGCTATCGGGCGCTGAATTACCCCGATATGTCTCCATGTCGGGGGGCGCCTTGAACCTGGCGCGCACCGGAAGGATTTGACCAGTCTCTTTGTCGGGCCTCGTGGAGGAGCGTTTGAACGATCTGGTGTTCGGGGACGGTTTTGTTGACCTCGCCGCGGACGAAGATCTGGCCTTTGCCGTTGCCGGCGGAGACGCCGAGGTCGGCCTCACGCGCCTCGCCGGGGCCGTTGACGACACAACCCATCACGGCGATGCGCAGCGGTACGCCGAATCCGTCGAAGGCGGCGGTGACCTGCTCGGCGAGGGTGTAGACGTCGACCTGGGCGCGCCCGCAGGAGGGGCAGGAGACGACCTCGAGGCGGCGGGGTCGCAGGCCCAGCGATTCCAGGAACGGGCTGCCGACCTTGACTTCCTCGACGGGTGGAGCGGACAGCGATACCCGGATGGTGTCGCCGATCCCCTCGGCGAGCAGGACCCCGAAGGCGACGGC
>JBOHGX010000021.1:0-7408 GCA_050700255.1 Pseudonocardiaceae bacterium | reverse complement strand
CTCTTACACCACCGTTTCACCCTTACCCCGCTCGCGCGGGGCGGTCTGTTTTCTGTGGCACTGTCCCGCGGGTCACCCCGGGTTGCCGTTAGCAACCACCCTGCCCTGAGGAGTCCGGACTTTCCTCGACGGGCCCGTCACCGAGCCCGACGCGACCGCCCGGCCAGCTCGTCCGCCCCGTTAGCATAGATCGGCCCGGGCCCGAATAGCGTGGCACCTCGTGCCGCCGGTGGATCTCGCCCTGCTGCTCGCCGCCGGTGTCGCGTCGGGCGCTGTCAACGCGGTGGCCGGCGGCGGGTCGCTGCTGCTGTTCCCGGCCCTGCTGGCGGTCGGTTTCCCGCCGCTTGCGGCGAACGTCACCAACTCGATCATCCAGTGTCCCGGTTATGTGGGCCTCGCACTGGGCAGTCACCGGGAGCTCCGCGGCCAGTGGGGCCGGGTACTGTCGACGACCGGCGTCGCGGTGGCAGGCTCCCTGCTGGGAAGCCTGCTGCTGCTCGCGCTGCCTACCGAGGTATTCGACGCCGTGGTACCCGCGCTGGTGGCGCTGGCCAGCGTGTTGCTCGGGGTGCAGCCGTGGCTTAGCCGGTGGATCGGTGAGCCCCACCCCGATGCCCCGGACCGCCGGGCGTTCCTGCTACCCGCGGTGTTCTTCGCCGCGATCTACGGCGGCTACTTCGGCGGGGCGCTCGGCGTCATCCTGATCGCGGTGCTCGCCGTCGCCGCACACGATGATCTGCGCCGGCTCAATGCCGTCAAGGGTATGCTGTCACTGATCATCAGCGTGGTGAGCGTGGCGGTGTTCGCAATCGGCGCACCGGTGGACTGGTCGATCGTTGCTCTGCTTGCCCCCACGACCCTGGTGGGAGGCTTCCTCGGAGCGAAGCTCGCCGGTCGGCTGCCCGCGCCGGTATTGCGGATCGCGGTCGTGGGGATGGGCTTGGCGGTGTCGATCTATCTGTTCGTCACATGAGGTGGGCACCAGAGGCCGACACACCGTGCACCACGTGCGGACACGCGGGGGTTGGGGCTAGCTAGGGGAGGTGGGAGGTGTCGTTGACGAGCCGGACTGAGGCGGGGCCATCGGGGTAGAACTCGGCGATGGACAGTGATGCGAGATCCAGGTGTAACCGGTGCAGGAGTGCCGGTCCAGCATCCAGCGCCATCCGCAGCAACGCCTTGACGGGCGTGACGTGGGTGACCACGACCAGGGTCGCATCTGCGTGCTCGGTGATCAGCTGGTCGCGCACCCGGCGCACCCTGCGGTGCACCGCGTCCATGCTCTCGCCGCCCGGCGCAGCTACCGAGGTGTCGGTGATCCAGCAGGCATGCAGGTCCGGGTCCCGCTGCCGGGCCTCGGCGAAGGTCAGCCCCTCCCAGGCCCCGAAATCGGTCTCGACCAACCCCTCGTGAACGCTCAACGGCACGTCCAGCGCGTCAGCCACCGGCTTGGCGGTCTGCCGGGCCCGCAGCAGCGGCGAGCTGACCACCGCCGCAACACCGTCCATCCTGGACAGTCGTGCGGCGGCAGCGGCGGCCTGCCGCTCCCCCAGCTCGGTCAACGGCAGATCCCCGCGCCCGGAGTAACGGCGTTGCGCGGAATACTCGGTCTGCCCGTGCCGCAGCATCAGCAGCCGGGTCGGGGAACCGGTAGCCCCGGTCCAGTGCGACGGTGCCGCGGTCTGGGTTCCTGATGTGCGGGTGACGCCGGCCTGGGCGTCCATCGCCTCGTTGGCCAGCCGGTCGGCGTGGGCGTTGCGGGCCCGCGGCACCCAGGTGTATGTGACGTCGCCGAGCTGGCGAGCCAGCCCGGCCGCCTCGCTGGCCAGCGGGCGCAGGTGCGGTTGCTTGACCTGCCAGCGCCCGCTCATCTGCTCCACGACCAGCTTGGAGTCCATCCGTGCCTCAGCGCTGTCCGCGCCCTCCTTGAGTGCGGCGCTCAGCCCGGCGATGAGGCCTGAATACTCGGCGACGTTGTTGGTGGCGGTACCCAGCCCCGCGGCAACCTCGGCGAGCAGTTCCCCGGTGTCGGCGTCTCGTACCACCGCCCCGTACCCGGCCGGTCCGGGATTGCCGCGTGAGCCGCCGTCTGCCTCGATGATGACCCGCCGGGTCACAGCCCTGCCTCGCCCCGCACCAGGAGCACGCCGCACTCCTCGCAGCGCAGCACCTCATCGGGAGGCGCCTCGCGCAGGCGTCCGATCGCGGTGCGGTCCAGCTCCAGCTGGCAGGCGCCGCACCGTTGCTGTTGTAGCAGGGCGGCGCCGGTGCCTCGCTGGGCGCGGATCCGCTCGTAGAGCGCCACCATATCCGCGGGCAGTTCGCCGAGCAGACTGCGGCGCTCTTGCTGCCGGCGCTGCTCGGTGGACTCCAGATCCGCCAGCGCCTCGTCTCGCCGTCGAACAGCATTGAGGCGCCGCTGCTCGATGTCGGCCAGTTCGGCGCGGCCGCGGTCGACGTCGACGCCGGTGGCCTCGCGTTGCTCCATCACCTCAAGTAGGTCGTCCTCCAAGACGGTCTGGCGGCGTTGCAAGGTGGCCAACTCATGCTGCAAGTCCTCCAGCTGCCTGCCGGAACTGATCGATCCGGAGTCGAGCAGACCGCGGTCGCGGTTCTCCCGGGCCCGCACCTGGTCGATCTCGGCCTCCAACTTGCGGATCTCACGGTCCAGGTCCGATGCCGCCGTCTCTGCCGCGACCAGCGAGTCCCGGCCGGACAGCAGGTCCTTCTCGACTTGCTCGATCTCGGCCAGCTCAGGCAGCGACCTGCGCCGGTGCGCGGCGCGGGTAAGTTCGGCATCCACCACGGCGAGCTCGAGCAGCCGGCGTTGCGCGGCGGGATCGGCGATCACCGCGGCAGCCTCCCATCTGATTGCGCCCTATCTGATCGGGTCAACCCGATCGTCCAGGGATCGGTGCGGCGGTACGAAACGTGGACATCGACCGTACCGCCGAGCGCCGCGGAGACCACTGCGGCGGCCTGTGCGCACCACGGGTGCTCGCTGGCCCAGTGTGCGATGTCGACCAGCGCGGGACCATCCGCGGCCAGGTGCTCAGACGCCGGGTGATGCCGCAGGTCAGCGGTGACGAAGGCATCAACGCGGGCCCTGGCGGCGGCACCGAGCAACGAGTCCCCGGCACCACCGCAGACCGCGACAGTACGGATCGGTCGTTGCGGGTCACCGGCGGCCCGCACGCCCCACGCGGTCTCGGGCAGCGCACCAACCACCCGGCTGGTGAACGCCTGCAACGATTCGAGCTGGGCCAGCTCGCAGATCCGCCCGAGCCCGGTGCGGGAGGACCCTTCACGAAGGTCGAGCACGCCGGTGACCCGCAATCCCAGCGCGTGAGCCAACGCATCGGACACTCCTGGGTCGGCTGCATCGGCGTTGGTGTGCGCGCAGAACAACCCGACCCCGGCGCGCACCAGCCGGTGCACCAGGGCGCCTTTGGGATCGTCGGCGGGCACGCCGTGCACGCCGCGCAGCAGCAGTGGATGGTGGGTGACGAGCAGTTGCACGTCCTGCTCCAGCGCCTCGGCGACGGTCTCGGCAACCGGATCGACGGCCACCAGCACCCGCTGCACCGGTTCGGCCGGATCACCGCAGACCAGCCCCACGGCGTCCCAACTTTCGGCCAGCGCAGGCGGGTATGCGGCTTCCAACACAACAACCACATCCTTCACGGTCGCGGTCATCCGCGAACCGCGATTCGGCTCCGAATGGCGCCCCGCCGGTCCGTGAGAACCGCGATTCGGCTCCTAATGGCGTCAGCGATCATGATGCATCCAGCGTGGTACGTAGACCGTCCACCAGCAGGGCGGCCATCTCGGGCGGGCGGACCGCGACCCGCAGGTGGTCGGCGGTGAGTCCGGGAAAGGTGTCAGCGCGCCGTACCGCGATACCGGCGTCGGCAAGCGCGGCCCGGATCCGCTGCCCGCATGGCACGTGCAACAGCAGGAAGGGCGCTGCGGCCGGTTGGTGGACTGCGACGCCCGGCAGGGCGGCTAGCCGTCGGGCCATCCATTCCCGGTGCCGCACGGTCTGCGTGGCGGCTGCAGCAGCCTCGGCCACCGCGGCCGGGAGGGAGCAGGCCCGCACCGCCTCCAGCACCAGCGTGCCGACCGGCCACGGCGGACGCGGGATCGCCAGCCGGGTGAGCAGATCGGGCGCGCCGAGCGCGTAGCCGGCACGCAGCCCCGGCAGGGCCCAGGTCTTGGTCAGACTGCGGAATACCAGCAAGCCGGGTGTGTCGCGGTCGGCTGCCAACGATTCCCGTTCACCGGGCTCCGCGTCGGCGAAGGCCTCGTCCACCACGAGCACCCGCCCTGGTCGGGCCAGGGTGCGCACCGCCTCAGCCGGGTGCAGTACTGAGGTCGGGTTGGTCGGGTTGCCCAGCACCACAAGGTCGGCCTCGGCGGGGATCCGTTCGGGCCGCAGCCGGTACCCGGTGTCGGTCAACACCCGCTCGACGGGGATGCCGGCGCTGCGCAGGGCCACCTCTGGTTGGGTGAATGACGGGTGCACCACCGCGGCTAACCGGGGCGCCATCGCGGGCAGCAAGGCGAAGCCCTCGGCCACCCCGCCGAGTACGAGAACTTCAGCAGGGTCGCGGCCATGCCGGGCAGCCACCGCCGCGCGGGCAGCGCCGTCCTGCGCCGCGCAGGGATAGCGACCGAGCCCGTCCAGCGCCGCGGACAGCCGCTCACGCAACCACGCCGGGGGTCCTTCGCCGCACACGTTCACGGCGAAGTCGAGCAACCCCGGGGCGGCGTCGACATCACCGTGGTGGCGCAGCATCTGGTCCATCGCGCATGCACGCTAGCGCGTGCTGACGTCATAGCCGCGCGGTCGTCCGATCAGAAGGCCGACTGCGGTCAGGAGTCCGGATCCTCGCTGCGAGCGCCGGCGCGGGTGCGCGCCGGGTCCACCTCACGCTCGGGATGGCGGCGCAGGTACTCGTCCTCGAGCTCGGCGGTGCGGCTGGTGTGCGTTCGCAGCGCGTCCGGCGAACCGTGCAGGAACGTGCCGTGCCGGGTCTCGTGGAGATGCTGCAACTCGCGGAGTAGATCGCTTTCTGCAAGGTCCTCCGGGCGCACACCTGACACGTCGTTCCCCTCTCCGATTCCGATGCCGATTCCGATGCCGCACATGATATTTCTGCCGTCGGACGTTTGCGCCTCGGCCTACTGCGCGATCGTCCGAGCTCATCGGGCTTGTTCGAGGATCGCCTCCGCCATCTCGGCGGCTTCGGCCCTGGTGACCTTCACGCCGGGAGCACCGAGCCCGTGAAACGACTACGAGCCGTCGAGCTCGTGGATCAGGTCCATCACCGAGCAGCCAGCGCAGCGGCCAGGTCGTCGATCAGGCCGCATCGGTTGAACCCGCGATGGCCACGCTCCAGCATCGACAGGTACGACTTCTGGATCCCGGCCAGCCCTGCTGCCACCTCGAGGCTCAACCCACGGCGACGGCGGATTATCCGAGCGCGCTGGCCGATCTCCGACACTTCCTCAGCGTCCATCGCAGACCGTCCTCACCGGACCCCTCACCGACGCCCTGGGCCGTCGCCCCGGGGCGGAGCACCTTGGTGAGGCGAAATCAGGCTATCGCGGCGACCAGTGGTGGGCACTTCGCACCATGGACCCCTGGGCGTGTCTCCGATGTCGAGCGGTCTGAGCAGCAGGTGGGCGCTGGCGCCCGGGCCAAGCACCCGGTGGAACTCGGCGAACACCACCAGTAATCGCGCCGGTGGGGTGTGGATGATGGAGTACCAGGCCACGATGCCGCCCAGAACGCCGTCCGTCAAGTCCAGGGCCATGTAGCTTAGAGTTGTCGGTTTCCTGAGGTAAATCGCAACAGCACCCTCGCATTGCGTCTCGTCGTCGAAGCCCCGCACGGCGTTACCCACCGGCTGGTGACGGGAAGCACTGATGAGCCGATCATGATCATCATCGATAGCCGCCGCGATCGGTATGCGCGATCTCCCGCACCTGGGCGTCTGTACGGTACGTGCCTCACGCAGTCAGAGCCCAGCTCGGCCGTGGCGACGTCGGTCCATTGGTATGCTCGGTTATCGCGGTTCACGTCGATCAGCGTCGCGCGGGGGACTGTCACCTCAGCCGAGGTGATCGGCCGCTCCATCAGCCGCTGGGAAATCGGTGCGGCAGGGCCAGCCGTGTTGGAGTATGCAAGCGAGACGTGCGGGCGGAAGTTGTCGTGGTCCTCGGGTACATTGTCGGGGCCCCAGACGTCCGCGATGGCGGCGCGGATCATGACGCGCAATCGGGCGCACCGGCTCGGTGGGTCGTACCGGCAACATCAGCGCCTCCGGATCCACCTGAGCCGGGCCGAGCGTAATCGTGAACGGCGCCAGCGCCCTGCAACGGTCGCGGGCGGAATCCGCGATGGCATCAACGTCGGCACGGTGTACTTCGTCGGTGAAACCGATGCCCTGCATGGTCAGATAAAGCCAGCGCACCGGGATGGGGTCGAGTGTGGGCAGACCCTCAAATATGGGGGCATAGTCGGCAGCAAGCTGGTGCGCTGCGAGTTGATCGTCGAACGTCACGTGCCAGGTGTAGAACGAACGGCCCACCCGCCAGCCGGGCCGCCACCACCAATGATCCCGCATCATCTGCGCGTTCCCTGCCATCGACCTTCCACTCTCAGCTAGTCAACTCGGCGACGACGGCCTGCGTTCGAAAAACGATGATGGCCTCCCGCATGGCGCACAGCATCGGCTCATCGCGCTGCTTGCACTTCGCCGCTTGCATGTGCACCTCGCCGAGGCGCTGCACCAAAGGACGCACCCGATATTCAGGATCGGTGTCCAGGACCGGGTCGAGCGCCTCGTACGCTTCGTCGAGCTGAGACAGCGCCATGTGCGCTCGGACCTGCTGAACTCTCGCCATGCGCTCGCTGCCGCGGTTGCGCCGCTCAGCCGGCACCTGCGCGAAGGATGTTACCGCACGGTCCGCTTCGGTCAGCGCGTCGATGGGCTGGCGAGATACACATCCGACCAGAACCCGCCCGCACGGTCTACGGAGCAGGTGAACGGCCCGGCAAGCTCATCGCATGCTTGTTCGACGACCTCGGTGGCGCCACGGGCGCGGGCCAGTGCAGTACGAGCGTCGTCCGCCTGGCCAGCCTTGGCCAGGTCCAGCGCTTGCGCGCTAGCCAGAAAGGCTTCGGCGCTGCCCGTGGTCGCGTAGCGCAGCCCGTCCTCGGCGTAGCGGGCCGCGTCGAGAAAGCGATGCTCCCAGAAGGCGACGGTGTGCTGGGTGGCAGGTACCCACGCCCGCAACCGATGGTGATCGGCATTGTCGGCGCAGACCCACGCTGCACGGGCGTGTGTATGCTGACTCGTCAGCAGCGGACACAAGTACCGGCTCCGCATCGCCCGGTTGT
>JBOHGX010000020.1:0-2481 GCA_050700255.1 Pseudonocardiaceae bacterium | reverse complement strand
AGATCGAGCTGCCACTCTCCTACCCGGCGGTACGGCCGGAACCCCATCGCCTCGTTGATCCTGACCATGTAGGGGTTGGAATCAGCGTTGCAGGTGTCGATGACGCGCAGCTCGGGACGCTGCGCGCAAGCGTAGTTCAGGTTGGCCACCTTGATCAGCGTGCCCAGCCGGTGGCCGCGGTGCTCCGGCGCGACGATGGTGTCGCACTGGTCGGCAAACCAGTGCGACGTGGCGTAACCGGCGATCTGGGTGAAGGCGACCAGCCGCCCGCTGCTGCCCAGAGCCGCGGTGGTGACAATGTGTCGTCCGGTGGCCAGGCAGCTGATGTCCCGTTGCCGCAGCCGCGTCGCGTCGTAGGCTTCCGCGTCCCACCGCAAGTCGTCCATCGGCGCGTCGGTGATCACTCGGCTGGTCAGGTAGGCGATGTCATCAAGCCACCGCTGCGGCGTGGCACCCACCCACTGGACCAGCGAGTAGTTCTGCGACTTCGTCCGGGACTGGGCGTCGAGCCGGGCGAGCACGGTCGGGTCGACCGACTCGATATCGAGCCGCCGTCGGGTCCCGACCAGGGCCGGCGCCGCCCCCGACACCGACGCGAATCGCCCTCCCGGATCGGGCGCGGTCGGGTCCAGCGGCTGTTCCACTTCGGCGATGAGCCGGATCCGCCCGTGGCGGGTGGCCTCGGCCCGCAGATGCGTAAGTAGCGCCCGGCCGATGCCGCGCCGCCGGTGCTCGGGCGCGACCAGGATGTCGCCCGCGGCGCTGCTCAGGTTGTCCAGCATCGGAAGGTGGAGCAAGCAGCCGCCGACCACCGACCCGGCGTCGCGGGCTATCCATACGGTCTCCACCTCACCGGGCCACGGGTGCCGGAAGCGGCCGAGCTCGTGGATCCAGCATGGCGGCGCGTCGTCGGGCAGATCCGCTTGTGCCACCTTGCAGCGCAACTCATACCACTGCCGGATAGCCGCCTCATCGGAGGACTGGACCGGCGTAAGAGACAACCCGCTCAAGCTGACCGCGGTCATACCCCCATCCCGCCACGATTGAGCATCGGGCGCCACTGAATTTCGCGGTTTCGTGCCTCTTACGGCAGCCACGAGTTACGGCGACCACGAGTCGGGCGGGTCGATGAAGGCCTGGCCCAGCTCCCTGGCCAGCGTCAGCGCCTGCCGGACCCAATCCGGGGTAGCGCCGGCCAGGCCGCAGGATGGGGTGGGCACACAGCGCTCGGCGAGCAGCGCACGGTCAAAGCCGAGCCGGTCCACCAGATCCAGCGCCGGTCGGGCCAAGCCAACGAGGGTGGGCGGCACCGAGGGCGCCATCGCGGGCACCAGCCCGAGCAATACCGATACCCCGGAGTCCCATGCCTCGCCGAGGGCGTCGACGGTGGCCCGGGGTGCGCCGGCCAGCAGTCCGGCATCGACGGCCAGTGCCTCGGCCCCGGCGGCACGTAGCAACGCCAACGGTGGCCGCGGCGCGCAGCAGTGCACGATCCGCGGCACCGGTAGGACCTCAAGCACGCTGCGCAATAACTCGATCGCCGCGCTCTCGGGCACCGCGGGCACGGTGCCATACCCCGACGGAGTCGGAACGCCACCAGCGAGCACTGTAGGCAGACCCGGCTCGTCGAGCTGCACTACGACCTTGGCCCCCAGCCGGCGGGACAGCTCTGTTGTGTGCAACCGCAGCCCCTCAGCCAGCGAGGCGGCGAACTCGCGTAGCGCGCCGGGATCGGTGAGCACCTTGTGCCCGCTGCGCAGGTCCACCTCAGCGGTCAGCGTCCAC
Organism: Pseudonocardiaceae bacterium; assembly: GCA_050700255.1. Taxonomy (GTDB): domain Bacteria; phylum Actinomycetota; class Actinomycetes; order Mycobacteriales; family Pseudonocardiaceae. The sequence goes on along the minus strand of JBOHGX010000020.1, from coordinate 696 downwards.
GGCCCGGCGGCCTGCACCTTAACCACCTCCGGCCGGGCCGAGGCGTCCTGAGCCGCCTCCTCGAACGCGTCCAGGTCAGTGCGCAGTAGGTCGATGCCACGACGGTGGTCACCGCCGGGCCGTGGGGCGACCCGGTACCCCGAGGGCACCAGCTCGACAGCGAGGTCAACGAGCAACGCCGCGGTGCGGCCGATCATGTCTGCCCCAGCGCCCCGATCGGGTAGCTCTGGAAGGTGGGGTAGGTCGGGTAGCTCACCGATCACGGTGCGGGCGGCTTCGAGTGCGTCGGTACCGGGCATCGAGCCGATCCCGGTCGCGGCGCCGGGCGTCCAGGGACGTCGGTCAGTCACCAGGGATTTCTATCAGGTACCCAACCTAGGATCTCCGTAGCATGTCGCTTCCGGCTAGGTATTCGACAATAGCTCCACCGGCTAGGTAGGTCGATGGCAGCAATTACGTGCGACTACCGATTGCCACCTGACATTCCTATCAGGCACGGTATGTGATGGGGAATCAGCAATACAAACGATGAGATGCTTTCCGTACCCGAGACCACTTCACTAGGGGGATTTGATGTCTGACGCAGTGAGCTTTGCCGAACTCGACGGGCAGCACGTGGAGCTGCTGGCGGCCCGTACTGTCCTGTCCATGTTCAGCGCCATCGACGGCGGCGTCGCCGCACCCGGCAGCGACAGC
>JBOHGX010000019.1:0-24589 GCA_050700255.1 Pseudonocardiaceae bacterium | reverse complement strand
GGTGGAACGGGGCTTAACCTGACCGCCGCCAACCACGTGGTCCACCTGGACCGGTGGTGGAACCCGGCGGTGGAGAACCAGGCGACCGATCGCGCGTTCCGGATCGGGCAGCAGCGCACCGTGCAGGTGCGCAAGTTCATCTGCACGGGCACCCTCGAGGAGTAGATCGACGACATGATCGAGGAGTAGAAGGCACTGGCCGATCTCGTGGTCAGCGACGGCGAGGGGTGGCTGACCGAGCTGTCCACCCGCGATCTGCGCGAGGTGTTCGCGCTGTCTGCGGGGGCCGTCGGTGAGTAACTGGTTCCCGCCGAAGTCCCGCCCGCGCGCCGTCGAGGGCGGGCTCAAGGCCCGCAGCACCCGCGGCGCGATCGCCCAGACCTGGTGGTCCGAGCGGTTCATCGAGGTCCTCGACGGCATCGGCATGGGTAACCGGCTCCAGCGCGGGCGAAGCTACGCGCGCACCGGGCAGGTGATCTCGATGGACGTGGGTCCGGGCTCGGTCACCGCCCAGGTGCAGGGCAGCCGGGCGCGGCCCTACCGGGTGCGGATCGGGATCGCCGCGTTCGGCAAGTCCGAGTGGGCGCAGATCGAACACGCCCTTGCCGGCAACGCCTGGTACACGGCCATGCTGCTGTCTGGCGAGATGCCCGACGACATCGAGGACGTCTTCGCCGGGCTCGGGCTGCCGCTGTTCCCGACCACCGCGCACGACCTGTCGCAGGACTGCTCCTGCCCCGACCACGCGGTGCCGTGCAAGCACCTGGCCGCGACGTTCTACCTGCTCGCCGAGTCCTTTGACGCCGACCCGTTCGCCATCCTCGCCTGGCGCGGGCGTGAGCGTGATGACCTGCTGGCCAACCTGCAAGCCGCCCGCTGCGATGGTCCGCCGGCCGCCGACCGCGGTGACGCGCGGGGCCGACCGCTCGCCGACTGCCTCGACAGCTACTTCACCCCGCAGGCCCAGACTCGCCCGCCGAGCCCGCCGGTGACCTCGTCCACGGCGCTGCTTGACCAGCTACCCGACGTCACCGTCGCCGTGCGCGACCGGCCGCTGACCGAGCTACTCCGGCCCGCCTACCTCGCACTCGGACCCGGTGACAACCGGGGGTGACTGACGGTCCGACGCCGAGTTCGGGTTCCGCCAGCTCAAAGACCCCCACCTGGTGTCATTCTCCCCGATGCACCACTGGACCGACCACAACATCCGCGTGCACGTCTTCACCTGCGTGCTCGCCCTGCAGATCGCCCACCTCCTCCGCCGCCACACCGACCAGCACGCCCTGCACGTATCGGTCCGCGAACTGCTCGACACCCTGTATCGAGGAGACCGTGCTGATCTACCCCTCCACCGGCGGCCGCCCCAAGGCCCGCCGCATGCTCACCGAGACCAACCCGCCAAGCCAAACTCATCGACATCTTCAACCTCCATCGCTGGGCGCCACGCCGTTAGGTCACACATCTCGGAAGCTCGGGCTAGGGGCATGCGCAAGGCTCAGCCGAGGGAACTGACCATCGAGGAGCGCCGTCGACTGCTCGGTTGGTTGGACGGCACAAGCGACGAACCGAAGGTGGCGCGCAAGCAGAAGGTCGCCCGAGCCACCGACCTCCCCGACCTGATCCGGTTCGCGCTCGGCACGGGCCTGCGGGTTGGTGAGGTCTGTGGGGTCCGGATCTGCGACCGCGACCTCGATGGCGTTCCCGTGGTCTCCGACGATGACATACGGTTGGTGCCGATCGTCGAGGTCCGGAGCAAAGTTTGCTGTATCAAGGCAAGGGCCTGGTGCGCAGCGACACCGGCAAGACCCTTCGCGCTGCGGATCATCCCACTGCCCGGATTCGTGACCGGGCGGCTACGCGCTCGGCTCACCGGCGAAGAGCACCCAATGTGGCCGCTGTTCGCGGCGGGCCGGCGCCGACGGCCGCCCGACATTCCGGGTGGCCGGCGAAGATGCTACGGGGAGTTCGTAGCAGTTTCTGGCCGCCGCAGGTACGAATCCTGCCTCCGCGAACCGTGCCACGGCGGCATGCTCGGGCCTACATACCAATGCCGAGCAACCCGACCTGGCCGACCACTTCAGGAACAACGCGTCGGGCGTCCTACCGGCTGTGTAAGTGACGTGGCCTGACCCTGAGTCGCGGTAGCGGCTCGTGGAAGGAAACGCGATGAACGAGACTCCAATGGCGCCCCGCAGCCCGGCAGGTCGCCGATGATTGATCGAGAGCTTGCTGATCAGCTGCTGGCCTGGGCTGAGACCAGGGGGATCGAGCTGCTCGGCCCGGATGGGCTGCTGTCCAAGGTGAACAAGGCGGTGTTGGAGTGGGCGCTGGCCGAGGAGACGACCGAGCATCTGGGTGATGAGAGGCACCCGCCCATGGTGTGGGTCGGTAACACCGCAACGGCACGACCGGTAAGACGCTGCTCACCGAGGTCTGTGGCATTTATCTGATAGTGCCCCGGGACCGCAAACGGCAGCTTCACGCCGCGGATCGTGCGCAAGGGTCAGCCGATTTGATCAGCCGGATCACGACGCGGTGCTGGAGAAGCTGCTCGAGTGGCAGTCCGGCGCTTGGACCGGGTGTACCCGGTGGTGTCCATCGGACCCAGCAGCGTGATCGCCGGCGCGGGGGCGATGGACCGCAGCTTCGTCCTGGCGGATCCCTCGTGCGTCGAGAGCGTGCGAGGGCGGTCCAACGTCCGAGTATCATGCGCCGACCCCGCGCAAGTTGCGTTTGCTGACACATCCCAGGGATTAATGATTATAAAGTAATGTCAGAAGAACAGGGCTGAGCACAGCGTCGTGATGGAAGCCTGACGGACGCGATGATGAGCGAAGCGCTCGATTCGGGCAAAGGAGACGCGATGAGATCGCAGCGGGTCGTCGGTGGCAGGCCATGGTGCACGCGACGCGGCATGGATGGTGCATAGTCATGGGCCATTTCGCCGCAGCTATAAATCGTCTGAGCAGAGACAGTGTTAGAACTACCTTCCGCGAGGCGAACCAACGGTGTGGACGCCGGGTAGACTTGACGAATCTGTCCAAGTACCGCAACGGGCAGCATCCGAGTTTAGAGCTCATACGCCACTGGATTCCTATGCTTGCCAGCGCATCCGGTGCCGATGAAGGCGCGCTCTGGGCTGCGTGGAAACGAGATGCCGACACGAGGCGTACCACCGCTCGTCACAACAGCATCGTTTCGACCTTCCGACAGCTCACGCCCGCGGAGCAGCGAGACCTGCTCGGCGAGCTCCATGATCTGCTCGAGGGCAACCTTCCGGCCCGCCGCCACTTCCGGCTCGCGATTGAACTGGCTTCCACTCGGTATCCAGAGTGGTATCGCCTCAACGTCAGATCTGAGTGGGTTGGAGCCCTTCCGGCCACCGCTTTCGTTACAACAACCGCTTCCTACAGCGACCTCGAGGCCGCGTATGACGAGCCGGCATGTATTTATCGTGAGCTGATTCCGGGTGACGCCAAGGAGCTTGAGGACGCGTACGCAATGATGGCACTGCGGGTACCTGTTCTTCGCTACACCTCAGAAGGCGTCGATTTCGAATTGGAGGGCGTACCCCAAGAAGGGGTGCCGGGCCGCTATTCTTTTAGCAATAAAGCAGTCGAAATGGCTCACTGCCATCTCTTTGCTGCCTTCCCCTATCCGGCAGACGTCCCGTGCTACCCAATCTTCTTAAACCGCTACTCCGTTCGAGGAACAGCATACATCACCGTCAACTTGAACCGCATTGGGTGTCGATGGCTAGAAACAGTCGTGTATGGTTACCACTCACGCGTACACTTTCATATCGACGATCCTAGTCATTTTGAGCGCGTGGTGACGATCGGTACTGAAGGGCAAGTGCTACCTCAAGGCGTAGGTGCTGTTTTCATTTGGCAAGCCTAACAGAGAAGTTTCCTCGTAGGTAGGACGCTTTCTTCGGTCGACACGCCGACGTAACTTTCGGTCTAGTAAATCATGAAGGGAAAGACCATGGCCGTTATGGATTATCGGACGCAGGATGGACTTGCTGACTACGGCTTCTCGCTTGAGTTTCAGTCGGACGGAAGTTGGCGAGTTTATATCATTTTTCAGCCATTCTACCGAGACTGCGACGATAACCTGCAATTGCCGCATCAATCTATTGACCGTAACGGGCGCCGCTATGTGAACTGGACCTCGAAGCTCGATAGCCTGGGGGACGCGAAAACGGTTGCCGCGCTCTGGGCCGAGCTAATCCACCATTATCAACGCACCCGAAGGACAACAAAGCAGCCAAAGACCCAGGTGCGTTGACCGGCTCAGGACAGACACAGCCTGCTTGCGGTGTTAGTAAAGGTGACCAAAGCTCTGTGCCGATGTTGGCTCGGACGGACTGCCGGGGTGGTCGAACGGCGCCCGTGCGAGATGCCAAAGGTGATCTGTGATTGTGGCCCTCGCAGGCAGGCGATCCAGTTGGCACCGGTTGGAGCAGGCCCCGGGCACTAGCCTAGGACCGCAGTTCCGTCACCCCGTACCTCAAGTTAGCGCGTCGCCAAGGGTGCGAACCCTCGGCGTCTGGTCATTCCGATAACAGTACTGCGGAGCTAGGCGGCATCCGCAAGCATGTCGCCATGGATGGTCACCACTCGAGATTTTTACATTGCCTGCCCGAAACCCGCTGCCTACAATTCTCCTGGATACGCTAGGATTTCACGGCAGCATCGGTGGTCGGCAATTTGCTCAACTTGATTCCACAACTACTGCAGGAGGACGGCAGTGAAGGTTGCGCTACTCTTCGGTGGACCCTCTAGGGAACGCGGTATATCATTGAATTCCGCACGATCGTTGGCCGATCATCTCGACGAGCGATTCGACCTCGTAGAGTTTATCTACTTCGATCGCGTCGCTCGGCCATATGCGCTCTCGCGCGCGATGCTTTACTCAAACACGCCGAGCGATTTCGACTTCAAGCTTTCAACTATCACTATGCCTCTGTCCCGCAACGACCTCTTCTCACGATTGAAGTCCTGCGACCTGGCATTTCCTGCGATGCATGGAGCATTTGGTGAGGATGGTACACTGCAAAAGATCCTCGATCAGGCGGGGATACCCTATGTTGGCGCCGGTACCACAGCTGCTAGCACTGCTTACGACAAGTATAGCGCCTGGATGAGCCTCCGCGAGTCAGGTATTCCTGCTGTGCCGTCGACATTGCTTACCCGGAATCTGCCCGATGAAGCAGTAGCGGGTATTGTCGAAAGAATTCTGCGTGACAGCGATCGTGTCGTTCTCAAGCTGGCAGCTGGCGGATCGAGTCTTGGGATTGAGATCGTGGACTCGCCGGCGGCAGCCATTAATCGACTTAAACTGTCACTCTTCAGCGGAGACCAGTACAACGCCGATCGCGTGGTCGCGCAGCCTTGGGTTAACGGCGTTGAGTTCACGATCGTCGTCTTAGAGGGGCCGAGTGGGCCCGTCGCTCTCATCCCATTAGAAATCGAGCGCCATCGACGTGCCAAAGCTTTCGAAATCCTCAGCTACAGGCATAAGTATCTTCCTAATGACAATACGGCCTACCGATGTCCACCCAACTTCTCAGACGAATTGATCGAAGAGATTCGGAGTACAGCGGAGCGAGTCTTCATCACCATGCGGTTGCGGGACTTCGCTCGAGTGGACGGCTGGGTAGACGCAAACGGCCGTGTGCTAATTTCGGATATCAATGTTATTAGCGGTATGGAACAAAATAGTTTCCTATTCATCCAGGCGGCGCAGGTGGGGCTGGCGCACGGCGACGTCCTCAGCGTCGTTATCTCTAGTGCATGCCGGCGTGCTGGAATTCCGACGCCTAGCAGTCCTGCCGATCGTAAATATCTGCCGCGACGCCGCGTTGGAGTACTTTTCGGAGGCGCCACCGCTGAACGTCAGGTGAGCGTCCTTAGCGGCACCAACGTATGGATGAAGCTGCGTGCGTCCGATCGCTACGAACCACTTCCCGCTTTGCTTGCGAAAGATGGATCGGTGTGGCAGTTGCCCTACTCACTCGCGTTGCGCCACACTGCAGAGGAAATCGCTGAGGCCTGTGAGTCGGCAGAGGCCGCGGAGCCGAGGCGCCAGCGCCTGGCCCAGGACATCGTTTGCCGCTTACGACTCACCTCTTCCCAGATAACTCTGTCGGACTACCTCCCGGAGAATAAATCGCTCGACGATTTTGTGCGTAGTGTTGAGTTCGTGTTTATAGCGCTACATGGCGGAGTGGGAGAGGACGGCACCCTGCAACGTCGACTTGATGAGTTGGGTGTTCCGTACAACGGGTCTGACGCTGCAGCCTCGCGCTTATGTATGGACAAATATGAGACCGGACTTCGGATCAGTCTGATGAACGACCCGTATGTGTCGACAGCGGCGAAAGTCAAGGTACGAATTCCTGAACTCGTGAGCGATCCTGTGGTTAGAGAAATCTACGATCGGGCCAGCGCAGAGTGTGGCACTCGAAAGCTCGTCGTTAAGCCAGTCTCTGACGGCTGCTCAGCCGGCGTCGTGCCACTTGCCGATCCCACGGAGCTACGTGTCTATCTCGATGCGGTTTTGAGGCGGGCCGAGCACCTTGAGCCGGGCCTGTTCTCTCTTGTATCCAAGCAACTTGTGGATCTGCCTACAAACCGGTTACAGGAGTTTCTCCTCGAGGCGTACATAGAATCTGACGTCATATCCATCGTGGAGGCGCGTGGTCAAAATTATGCCGCGGATTCTAACGCTGCCCATTTGGCCTGGAAAGAACGTGGCGAGGGCCGATGGGTCGAGGTAACTGCGGGAGTACTGGGACACCAGGGCGAGATGCGTTGTTTGTACCCAAGCCTCACCGTAGCAAGGGAAGGCATGTTGACTTTAGAAGAGAAGTTCATGGGAGGAACTGGTATTAACATCACGCCGCCCCCGACTCCGCCGCTAGGGAGAGTTTCGCCGCAGGCGACCGAACGTGCTCGGGAGAAGCTTGCAATTGTCGCCAATCACCTTGGCCTCCGGGGCTACGCCCGGATCGACGCTTTCATGGACCGTGAAGATGGAAGGATCATCGTAATTGAAGTAAATTCGCTTCCAGGTCTAACGCCGTCGACCGTGATGTATCATCAGGCTCTAGCCGATGACCATGCTCCGATGTTCCCGCGTGAATTTCTGGAACGATTGATTGATCTGGGTTTCGCAACCCATGACAAGGGGCATGTGTCCCCGAGTACGGTGCGGTTGGAGGCTCTTCACGGATGAGACGCTGGGACGTCGACGAATTTCGTACATTTCCGGCGGCTGTTTACATTGGGCGAGGATATAACGACCGGCGGCTCCACACGGCGTGTGAGAACTTTTCACTAGGACGGCGTGAGACGCCTACAACAGGCACGAAGAACCTGCTACGCTCGCTGAGACGATATGGATGGGGAAACATGAATCCATTGAGTCTGAGGGTGACGACAGCCACCCACAGTGTCTTGAACCCGAAGGAAGTGCACCAACGATAGCCCCCACCGTCACGGCGTGCGAGACGATCCACCCATGGTATGCGCGATATTCTCAAACTTAGCTACCTGATTATGAACAGAAAGCGCAACAACCATCGAATGTGTCGGATGTCGAAAGAAAGGGATGGTCTAAAAAATGAGTGGTAATCGCCGAGTAGCGGCTCTAGAGATCGTCCCGGTTAATATTCGATTGACGGAAAATTTCGCGATCGCGAATGGTGCACCCACAATTGCAAAGAACGTATTTGTACGGACTATCCTTCGAGATGGCACAGTGGGCTATGGAGAAGCGGCGCCGTTCGAAGAGGTATCGGGTGAGACGCAGCACGGTACATTGATGGCGATGCAACGGGCGGCTGATCTTATCGTGGGGGCGGATGTGGCTTCATGGAGATCCTGCTCGTGCGCTATAAAGTCGAGTATTCCTGACTATCCCGCCGCGCGAAGCGCGCTCGAACAGAGTCTGCTTGACTCATTCGCTAGGCACCTTGATATCTCGCTGCTGAACTTTTTGGGTGGCGTCGCCCAGCCGCTTATGACCGATATCACGATTCCCGCAAAGGATGTGGACCACGCGAGGATTGGGGCAAGACGCGCAGCGGACAGCGGATTCGATTTTGTTAAAGTAAAAGTTGGTGGGTCTCAGGGTTGGCACCGTGACGTAGAGCGGATTACGGCGATCGTTGATGAGGCTCCAGGGCTCGAGCTAATCGTCGATGCTAATGGAGCGTTCTCTACCGACGATGCGTCCTTATTCTTGGAAGAACTTAACGAAAGGGGGGTGGTGCTGGCGCTCTTCGAGCAACCAGTCGCACCCGAAGATAGAAAGGGGCTGGGGGAAATAGAAAGGCGGCACGGCGTTCTGGTTTGCGCTGACGAGTCAGTTAGGAACCCGGTCGACGCGATTCGCCTCTCCTCCGAGGAAGACGGAGCGTCCGTATGGAATATCAAGACTATGAAATTGGGAGTAGTGGACGCCATGGAGGTGATGGCCATAGCGCGCGCATCAGGTAAATCGTGTATGATCGGTGGAATGATCGAGTCCGTTGTTTCGATGTCGTTTTCGGCGGCTCTTGCGGTAGCGAATAACGACCTTTTCGATTACGTGGACCTCGATACTCCTCTATTTATGAGCGAACCCAGGATAGCTGGCGGAATGGTGTACGAAAATGCGCGTATCTCGTTGGATCAGACGCACCCGGGAACCGGAGTGGACGCCTCGAATTTATTTGAGTAGTCGGCAAGTATTTCTGCTCGGTCGAGGCGATTCTCGTGGTATTGAGTTAGTGACCACTGAATACACGCTGCACACGCGGACCAACTCTCGCAAGTAACTCGTACGGTATGGTGTCAATTTCTTCCGCGACATCCTCTATGGAAACGAACGAGGTGCCGTGATGGCCGAAGATGATGACGTCGCTCCCAACGGTGGCCTCAGGGCATTCTGACAGATCGATAGTCATGGAGTCCATAGACACGGTACCGACAATTTCACATGTCTTCCCACCCACCATCACGGAACCAAAGTTCGAAAATGCGCGTGGAACGCAGTCGTGATAACCAGCCGCAACAACCCCAATTCGCGCTCCCCGCGGTGATGCGCTAAAAGTCGCGCCATAGCCCACTGACTCCCCGGGGTCAAGATCACGTATTTCCACAATCTTACTAATTAGACTTACGGCTGGCGTGAGTCTAACGGATGAGCGAGTCTCAGGAGAGGGATATACCCCCAATATCCCTATTCCAATACGGACCATGTCGAGTCTCGTCTCGGGCAAGCGCATGGCAGCCGCCGTATTGGCGGCATGTCCAATGAAGTCTCCGTACTCGAGATCCTTCGCGGCGCTGATCACATTCTCAAACTTCGATAGTTGCAACCGAGTGATGTCATCCTTACTGGGCATGTCCGCACACGCGAAGTGCGTCATTAGTCCAGTGACTTTGATTGATGGGACGGCCCGCATCAGTCTTAACGCTTGTACAGCATCGTGGGGATAAAAACCTGTGCGATGCATGCCCGAGTCAACTTCGAGATGAATTTCGAGCGCCGGACCGTTCGACCTGACGGCGTAGTCCATAGCGGCATCGAGCATATGTTGCGAGTAGATGAGCGGAGTCAGTCGATTCCGTGCCATGCGCTCTAACTCACCTTGTGTTGCAAGCGTTACTAGGATTGGTAAGGATATGCCTCCCCGCCGTAATGCTTCGCCCTCATCCACGTCCGCAACTGCCAGCGCGTCGACGCCAGCAGCCTCTAAGCAGATACTAATCTGGACTGGATTAGTCCCATAGGCGAGCGCCTTCACCATCGACATAAGCTTAACATCTTTACCGATTACTTGACGGATGGCTCGAATGTTGTTCTCGATGGCTGGTTGGTCGATGTAGAGGCGACTTGGTGCCATTGGTTGAAGAATATTGGGCGATAGCTCGGAAATTGTCCGGTCGCGCGGAGCTTGAACAAGCACCACATCATCGGCCTGCAGCGTCGATGTAAGGTATTGCCGCATCTCATTGTCAGACCGGAAGTGGTGCATCTTTAGCGTTGGATTTACCTCGGCAACAGCCCGGCTGATTAGTCGGTGCTTTGGGGACCGTAGCGTGTGCAGTTCGCTAATTTCCGAGAGACCTATGGTTCGACCAAGACCAGATGTCGCTTCGCTGGTATAATGATTATATGAATCCGCGAGCACAACGGCGGTTCTCTTACCTGGCTTCGTTAGTCTCTTGGCAACGCGTACAGCTGCGGTAAATGTTGCTCCGTCAATTGTCGCGATGTCACGAACGACTGTAATGCCAGCAGGAGATCGCCAAACCTCCATTCTTGCCGAAGTTGGTGTGTAGTCTCCCGCGGCTTCTAGGAGGGTTTGCCCATCCACTCCCAATAAGGAAGCTGCGGAAATCGCGATCTTCACGTCCGTCGCTATGTGGTCGGACGGCGTGCGAATGGTGATTACGCCTTGGGTGGATTCTGCAAAATTGGCAAGGAATGAAATCCCGTCCGCGACAAACTCTGGAGCGGAAAACTCGGGTAGCTCCTTCGAACTACCGCAAAGGTACTTCTTCACTCGGAGGGAGTCGACAACCATTGTAAGAATATTTTCGATCTCCCCGATAAGCAACCAGCCTTCGCCTGGTAGGTGTTCGGCTGAGTGCACAATTTCCCGTGCATGTTCGACAGCATTTTCGAAGTTTTCTTTGAATCGATTGCCAAGGTTGGTGAATATGACATGAGTGGGTTGGATAATGCCAGTGAGCTGCTTCATCTCTCCAGGTCGACTGGCAGCTGCCTCAATTATCGCTATCTCCGCGTCTCGTGGACATTCAAGAAGGCTTAACGGAACGCCGATTTGACTATTGTAACTTCCCGGGCTTCCGTATGTCGTATACCGGTACCCAAGGAAATGGACCAAGGCGTCCTTGGTAACCGTCTTCCCAGTGTTTCCCACGATTGCGATGACCGTCGCGGACAGCTTTGATCGCCACCAGCCAGCAAGGCTGCGAAGCGCCCCCAGAGGATTCTCTACAGCAATAAGCGGCCCGTGTTTGCCAAATTCCTTAAGCTCGTGCCTGCCAACCACTGCGGCGACCGCGCCGTTCGCAAATGCACGACCGACATATTTGTGCCCATCAGTTTGTTTGCCATGGAGCGCGAAGAAGATCGTACCGCTTCTAATGTAATCAGAGTGGGTGCTTACGTGATAAACTCGTTTTTCCCCGGGTGCTGCAAATCGGAGCTTGCCACCAACAATCTCGGCAAGCTCTTCGAGACCAATTGGGTCCATTGGAGCTTCTCCTGTCCGGGGTGAAAAATCCTCTGCAGTAGTTGGTGCGCGGCCCGGCCGCCCTATCGACCGCCGCGATAATACTACACAGCCTGTGCGTCATCAAATCGCCCTCGGATCAGCAGGCGATGCAGGGTCGACGGTGATCGTTCGGGCCTGAATTGTTTAGCTGTAGAGTGGCGTTCGCTTCAGAGGTAATTCGTCATTGTCGGAGAGTGAAATCAGAGATGCACGCTCCGGCTGCATGTATTACGGTGGCCAGATGCGAGAGATCCTGGACGTGCTGCAGCAGGACGCCCATGCCACCCCAGACCGGATCGCGGCCCTCACCGGCCTGCCGGTGGAGGAGGTGCATGCACGGATCGCCACCTGGGAGGAGGCTGGGGTGATCCGGCGGTATAAGGCGGTCGTAGACTGGGGTCGGCTGCGTGCTACCACCGGCACCGAGCAGATTACGGCATTCATCGACGTGTCGGTCACCCCGTCGCGCGGGGTCGGCTTCCACGACGTGGCGGCACGGATCTCGCGCTTCCCGGAGGTGCGCTCAGTCTATCTGGTGTCCGGGGCGCAGGACCTGCGCTGTGTGGTCACCGGCGCGAGCATGCATGATGTCGCGGACTTCGTCGCGCAGAAGCTGTCCAGCCTGGAACGGGTGCAGGCTACCGCGACGCATTTCGTGCTGAAGACCTACAAGGAAGACGGTGACTCGTTCCTAGAGCCGGAGCCAGATCACAGGCTGCGGGTCGCCCCGTAAGCCTGCGATGAGGCCACTCAACTCGGTAAGCCTGCGATGAGGCCACTCAACTCGGTAGTGTCGGCCTGCCCGCCGTCGGGCATCCGGCGGTTCTTCGATATCGCCGCGGGGATGACTGACGTGATCTCGCTGGGGGTCGGCGAGCCAGACTATGTCACGCCGTGGCGGACTCGCGAGGCGGCGATCTTCGCATTGGAGCAGGGCCACACCACCTACACCTCCAACGCCGGGCTGCCCGAGCTGCGGCGTGCCATCTGCGTCGAGCTAGTCGGCCGCTACGGCGCGATCTACGACGCCAAGACCGAGTGCCTGGTCACCGCCGGGGTGTCCGAAGGGCTCGATCTGGCGCTGCGGGTGCTGCTCAATCCGGGTGACGAGGTGATCGTCCCGGAGCCGTGTTACGTGGCGTACCCGCCGTGCGTGTCGTTCGCTGGCGGAACACCGGTGCTGGTGCCTACCGACGGTGCCGACGGCTTCCGGCTGCGGATCGAGCGGGTTGCCGCGGCGATCACTCCGCGGACCAAGGCGATCCTGCTCGGCTCGCCGGCCAACCCGACCGGCGTAGTCCAGACCCGCGAAGACCTCACGGCGCTGGTGGAGCTAGCCGTCGCGCATGACCTGTACCTGATCTCCGACGAGATCTACGACCGGCTCAGCTACCTGACACCACACACTTGCGTGGCAACCCTGGAGGGTGCCCGCAACCGCACCGTACTGCTCAACGGCTTCTCCAAGGCGCACGCGATGACCGGCTGGCGGATCGGCTACGTCTGCGCGCCGCGCCCGGTAGCTGAACTGATGCTGCGTGTGCATCAGTACACGATGCTGTGCGCTCCGCACGTCTCCCAGATGGCCGCTCTGGAGGCCATCACCGCCGGTGAGGAAGACGTGGCCGAGATGGTCGCCGACTACGACCGGCGCCGCCGGCTGTTCGCCAAGGGCCTCACTGACCTGGGCCTTGACTGCCCGGAACCCGGCGGCGCGTTCTACGCCTTCCCGTCGGTGGCCTCGACCGGGCTTGACGCGGAGACCTTCGCCGAGCGGCTCCTGCACGCGCAGCGCGTGGCGGTGGTACCCGGCTCGGTGTTCGGGCCATCCGGTGAGCGCCATGTCCGGTGTTGCTACGCGACCGCGCTGCCGTTGCTGGAGGAAGCGCTGGAGCGCATCGACCGATTTCTACGCGGGCTTTGATTAGTTGACTATTTAACGACAACGACCCAGGACAGCCATCCTACCTCCACCAGCCGCCTGCCTATCGAATCTCCTCCGAACGTAGTGATACGCCGGATCTGCATACCGCTGACGCTGCGGTGGGGCTCCTTACCTCTCTTAAGCGCACGCGTCATAGCGTAGCGAATAGCCGGCTGCCATTCCTCGGGCCCGAGTTCAGCTAAAATGCCCAGTCTCATTCTATTTAATTTTAGCCGATCGACTCGAGCGGCATGCACGAAAAGGGTACTAGCACCGTAGTACCTAAGCAAGCTCGGCATCGTCAGTATCAGCTACGCATCTCAGGACGCCGATAGCACATTTACGCCGATGCTTGAGAACTGGAAAGTGACCATGGTGATACCTGCGTCTGGCACAGCGATGATCACCACCGACACAGTCGGTGGTGATCATTGTACCAAGAAGCAGGATCCGACGGCGCCAGTCGCCCCGCCAGCGGTCCGGAACCGGAACCAGAGCCGGAACCGGCACCTCCAGCTGCACCAGTGCCACCTCCGGCTGACAGCTCACCCAGTGATTCAACTGGTGACTCCACCGGTGGATCGCCCTACTACTCCAAGAGGCCATCCAAGAGGACACGATGCATGCGAGTGAGGGGGACAGCTCATGGCGGATGAGACACCTGCCGGCCGATTGCGGGCGCTTAAGCGAACGATGACCACCTACGCCGCCTTCATGATCGCTGGCTGGTGTGGTGGTCTTTCGGCAGATCGGGTGTCGCGGTCAATGATGCCGGCCGGTTACGGATCGGGGTGGCGCAATGGCACCGGGCGTACGGACAGCTACCGCCGGGTGACGACTGAGGCCCGCCACGCTCGCGCTGCAGGTCCTGAGGGCCGCAGCGGCTGGTTCTGATGCCGTGGTCTTGGTCCAACGTGTCATCGCTGAGTTGCGAAGCTGGCGCGCACCGTCGCCGAGCCCAGCCGAATTGCATGCTGGCGAATTAAACTGAACGGCCCCACAGTCGATGTGGCCGCCAAGGCTCCTACGTCGCGTCCGAGACTGCGCTCGGAAGGGATGGGCCCTGACGGGGCAGTTTTGGCTACGAGGCGTGTTTAACCAGCCTGGCGTTGCTGGCCAGGCAGGCGCACAGCCCTTCATCCCACCTGCGCATTGTTGCGTTTACGCAGGTAGACGGCGCGGCCCGATCAGGTCCAACGGTCGCCTCCCAGATGGGTCGCCCTATGGTCTCCGACGAGGTCTCTGCGTCCCTGTTGGCTGGATGTGCGACAGCCGGCGATGTTGGGTTGTACCGGCAAGCCGGCTGTTCTCCCTCAGCTACGGAGGGGTTCACCTACGAGAGTGGCACACGGGCACGACATCGACAACTTTTTGTCGATCGGGATTCCGCAAGCGGCTAGAGCGGGGTGAGGGTGAGGCAGTTCGTTTTCGAACGGATCTATTAATGGTCGTATACTCCCGGGATATGCGCGCGATTGGGCAGTCCGACGGGGTGTCGGTCAAGGCCTACGCGGGCACGACCGGTGTGCTCCTCGCCTTCGACGTGCGGCCCGACAGGCTGGCGGGGCTGCTCGGCTTCGCGATCGAGCGCCAGGGCGGCAACCGGCCGCACAAATGGCTGTCGGGAGGCCTGAACTTCCCCGGTGTCAAGGGCAAGGCGGGCGACTTCCCGACGAGCGACAAGGCGCCGATCCAGAAGTTCCGCTGGTCGGACTACGGCGTCTTCCCGGATACGACCTACACCTACACCGTCCACCCGGTCTATGGAGATCCCGCCGAGCTGAGTCTCGAGCCGGGGCCGTCGGTCACCGTCATGACTTCGAGCGTCACGCGCGGGGACCACCGCGTCGTCTTCAACCGCGCCGCCGCGGCGAGCCAGGCGTTCTCACGCCAGTTCCCGGAGGTCGAGCAGGAGCTCGCGACGGCCAAGCGCGAGAAGCGTCCCGCAGTCATGCCGGCGCGCGCGCTTGCCTGGCTCAGCCGCGGTGCGCTTGAGCAGATCACGAGCTTCTGCGCCCGCGCGCTCGATCCGACCTGGGCGCTGGACATCGCGATCTACGAGTACGAGCTGCCGGAGATCCGCGACGCGATCGACGCCGCCCGCCACCGCGGCGCGGACGTGCGGATCATCTACCACGCCAAGCCCGGCGACAAGCAGACCGAGATCAACACCGAACACGTCGCGGATTGGCCCGACAGCCAGAAGAAAGCCCGCGTCACGAGCCGCATCTTCCACGACAAGTTCATCGTGCTCAGCCGCATCCAGCAACAGCGCATCCCGGCGGCGGTGCTGTGCGGCTCGACGAACTTCACCCACAACGGCGTCTACCGGCAGGCGAACGTCATCCACACGGCTGACCGCCCGGAGCTCGCGCAGAAGTACCTGGAGATATTCGAGATCCTGTTTGGCGGCGCGACCCCGGGTGACACGAAGAAGTGGATCAACGTCAACAACCCGCTGTCGTCAGACGCGCCGATCGTCGCGGGCTTCTCCCCACGCGGCGGCGAGGTCGACCTCGACCTGTTCGCGGCCGAGATCCGCGGCGCTGCGCGAGACGTGCTGTTCTGCACCGCATTCGATCTCAACAAGCGGATCCTCGAGGCGCTGATCGGCAAGCCGAACGACGCGATCCTGCGCTTCGGGCTGCAGAACTCGACCGACACGATCACGGGCATCCACCGCGACCGCACCGCGGACTTCGTTGCCGTCGCGATGCTCAACGAGGGCCTCGAGGGTTTCCTCAAGGAGACGACCGCGGGCCAGAAGGGCAACATCCTGATCCACACCAAGCTCATCGTGATCGATTTCACCTCCGACGCGCCGACGGTCTTGAGCGGATCACACAACCTCTCCGCCAGCGCGTCAGGCGGCAACGACGAGAACTACCTGATCATCCGCGGCGCCATCGACGTGGCGGACTGCTACGGCGTCGAGCTGATGCGCCTCTATGACCACTACCGCTTCCGCTGGCACCAGAGCCCGCGATCGAAACCCAAGGACGGTCCGCAGCCCGCGCCCGATCCCGATGGCTGGCCGGCGGGATCGCTGTGCCCCGACGACCGCTGGACGCGGCCCTACTTCACCGACGGCACACTGACGGCCGCAGACCGGATGCGCTTCGGGGGGTCCGCGGACCTCTAGCGGCGAGCTGGACCCGACCCGACGCGCCACGACACGACCTTCGCACGGGCGAGCTGCAGCGCGGCCGCGGCGCGGTCCAGCGCGGCTTGAGCTATCTCGAACTGCTTTGTGGCGCACGCCTCACACGGCTTGCCGTTGGGTGCCTCGTACAGGGGCAGTGAGAATCATCAGCTTGTGGCCGCACTGGGCCACCAGCGCGCCGATCGGGTGGTCGCATCCCCACTTAATGCTCACCCAGCCACTCCTGCAGCGCCTCGAACAGGACGGGGGCACCGTCGTCGTCCAGCGTGATCACGCATCCGCGGTCCACGTGCGGGTCAAGTTCGATCTCCCCGTCGAGCTTTTGGACAACGAGGTTGACGAAACCCGCTGGCCCCCGGTGCAGCGAACAACTTGCATGGATCGTCTGGCACCAGATCCGGATTCGGCGTCGTGTCGCTCGGCATGGCCCGGGCCCGTTGCCTTGTTCCACGGCGATCGCCAGCGACCACGCGGCGACGTTGGCCGGGCCGAAATGCCACGCGAGGGTGTTGCGCTCCCCGGTGGCCTGCGCGAGCTCCGAGCCGCCAGCGCCGTCCTGCGAGCCGCTGGAGTTCCCGTCGCGGGTGGATGTGGAGGTCGGTCAGCAACGCGCTCAGGTCCTTGCCGGCGAGGGCATACCGGGCCTCATCGCAGTGGGTGTTGGCTTGTGCCGCCCAGGTGGCCAGCTGGTCCACCGGACGCGCAGGGAGGTCGGGCGCGTGATCCAACGTGATGTCGTACAACAGGGGTGTGACCTGGGCGATGACGGCGAGAACGTCCGCGGTTCCACGATCATCCGGCGGAGAGGGTTGACCCGTCAGGTCTGCCACTGAGCAACCTAGCGCGTCGGCGAGGTCCTCCAGCAAACCGCGCCGATTGAACCCACGCTGGCCCTGCTCCAGCATCGACAGGTACGGCTCGCCGATCCCGGCCAGGCCAGCCACCACGTCCAGGCTCAGCCCGCGCCGACGGCGGATCATGCGAGCGCCGGTCGATAGACAGCGCGGTGTCAGCGCCCATCAGGACCTCTCCTCACCGGAACCCCTTACCGATACCCCAGGAAGCGACCCGGGCGAACCTCGGTGGGGAGATACCCCAGGTTACTAGTGCGGGGTCAGCAAGCCGGCCGGGATGTTCACCGCCGGCCAAGTAGGTGCGTGCCGGTGGACGGCCGGAGGATCGGAGGTCCTGCACCCGATAGTCCACTGGCCTGCTCGTCCGCTTGACAACCCGGGCCTCGTCTTTTGCGCGGATCAACACCTTTCCCGTCACGGTAATTGCATAAGTAGTCAGGTGGCGAGGTCACCGAGGTACTGGCCCAGAATGCGCAGTGCCCGTGGGTCGATCGGGCGGTATGCGGCGTTGCGGAGGAACCTCACCCAGTAGACCATCCCGTGCGTGAACGTCAACAGTGACCGTGGCGTCTACTACCGTCGGTCACCGGGTGTACCGATATGGGTGAACTTGCTCAATCAGCGAGCGGCGTTGACGGCCCGTGTCCTAGAATTTGGGCGTGTTAACAGCTTGAGCAGAATGCATTCGTCTCGAGGCCATTAGCGCATGATTCGCAGGTGCTCCGGCGACTGGCGGCAACCGTCCATAACCCGGATTGACGAGGGAAGGAAAAGAGAAACGGCTGACTGCTCAGTCCTGTCACTACGCTACTCTGGGGCCGACGGGGCGCCACGACCACACAGTTCACCGTGGCCTGCGAAAGTAACGGGACGCGAATACCCGCATTGTCGGGTTGACCAGCGACGTCCTACCACCACCGCTGTACCACTGAAGTGCGTTGTTCTGTTACACGTCCCGGAGGAGGGCCACCATGCCTGTGTCCGCTATAGACCATCACGCCACCGACTACAGCCTCGCCCAGGCCTACTGGCTGGCCCAGGCCGCCGCCCTGGCCTACAAGGAGCCCGACGTCATCGTGGCCGAGGCTCAACGGTGGGGGTTTGAGCGGGTGCGTCACCATCAGACTCAGTTCCAACCGCCGTTTCCCTTGGAGGACACGCAGGCGTACACGATGGCCAGTGACCACATGATCATCACGGCGTTCCGCGGCACCGAACCAGCACAGATCCGCGACTGGCTCTGTGACGTCAACACCCCACCCTGGCCCGGTCCGGCCAACAAGGGCCTGGTCCACTACGGCTTCAACCAGGCAATAAAATCGGTCTATCCGCAGGTCGCACAGACCCTCGGCGAGTTCCGCGACAACGGTCAGACGGTGTGGTTCACCGGCCACAGTCTCGGCGGCGCATTAGCGATGCTTGCCGGGAGCTGGCTGTATTTCGAAGACCCTCACCTGCTGGTTGACGGAATCTACACCTTCGGCCAGCCGCGGACCTGTGACCGATTGCTGGCGACCGCGCACAATAAGGCGTTCGCCAAGCGCACTCACCGCTTCGTCAACAACAACGACATCGTTACGCAGCTCCCTCCCGAACCAGCTTATCACCATATTGACACCCTGCACTACATCGACTCCACCGGAACAGTGCGTGATACCATGCCCCTGCTCAGCGGCCTAGCAGATCGCGCCAAAGGGCTCACCGCCGATACCTTCGCCCCCACTAGCGACGGTGTACGGGACCATTTCATCAAAGGTTACATTACCGCCCTCGAAAAGAACCTCACCTGAGCACGGAAGGATTTGCCATGGAACCGTTCATGGAACCGTTCATGGGACAGATCGCGCTCGTTTCCTTCAGTTTTGCACCCCAAGGTTGGGCGTTCTGTCACGGCCAACTCCTGCCAATCAGCGAGCACCAGGCCCTGTTCTCGCTTCTCGGCACGACCCACGGCGGTGACGGCAGCAGTACCTTCGCCCTCCCCGACCTCACAGGCCGAGTGCCGGTCGGCGCAAGCGAAAAACCCGGTAGCGTCAATCTCGGCCAAACGTCAGAAGCGAGTGCGCCGTCACCGGGTCAAGCCACACTTGGCGTCAACGTCAATCTTGGGCAGGCGTCGCGCGGCAAGGAGGAGAGTGCGACGTCGCCCGGTCACGACGCGCTCGGCCTCAACTACATTATAGCTCTCCAAGGAGTCTTTCCTAATCGGGACGATTGAGCTGCCTGCGTTGTGCGCGCGTGTAATGATCTTCCAGTCCAGTAGGTTAAGGCACGGCCGGTGACATCGACCTCCAGCCTGGGAGCCCGTGAAACGCACTACCATCGTGCTACCCGACCCGATCCAGGAGGCCTGACGTGATCACCGCGATCGTGCTGGTGCATGCCGCCGCTGACCGGATTTCCGAGGCCGCCCAGGCCATCGCCGATCTGGACGGAGTGGCCGAGGTCTACTCCTGCGCCGGGGACGTGGACCTCATCGCGATCGTCCGCGTCGCCGAGCACGAGCAGCTTGCCGACCTGGTTGCCGGCCGACTGTCCAAGATCCACGGTGTGCTGGGCACCGACACCCACATTGCGTTCCGGTCCTACTCGCGCAGGGACATCGAAGCCACGTTTTCGCTAGGCCAGAACGGCGGCGACTAGCTAGCAAATCGGGGGTGTTCCACGCTATGTCCGTGGAATACCCCCGATAATGGGGAGGGCTGACCGAGGGCCCGCCTTCGTGGCCTCGACCGACCTGCGCCCCGACTGCGCACCATCCCGTAGCGGTGTTGTCAGGCTGCCGGTCCTATCTGGTGTTCGTCGAGCTTGTCCCGCAGCTGTCGCAAGGCCCGCGCCCGAGTGGGTCCAATCCCGCCGAGCGGGATTCCGACGATGCGTGCGATCTTGTCGTAGGAGCAGGGATCGTCGGTGAACAGCATCCGTATCAGGGTCCGCCGACGTGGCGACAACTCGTCGATGAGCTTTCGCAACGTCCGTGTGGTGTCAAGGTCGATGGCGCGCTGCTCGGGACCCGCCGAGGGGTCGGAGACAGTTTCTGGCGCCACGTCAGTGCGATGTGGTCCGCGCTTGGCAGCGCGCAGGATGTGCAGGCATTCACGGCGGGCGGTGGTCGCCAGCCACCCGCCCAGCCGATCAGGGGACTGCACCCGGTCGGCGTTTTCGGTCAGCCGCAGCCAGGTCATCTGCATCGCGTCAAGTGCGTCAGCCTCCTGCAGCCGGAACGACCGCACCGTCGTGGACACGAGCTTGCCGTACCGGCGGAGGATTTCATCCCATGCTGCCGGATCCCCGTTACTGATCCTGTGCAACAGGTCAGCCACGCTGTCCGTGGCGTCAGCGGAAATGTCACTGATGGTGGCGGTCGTCATCTGAATCGAGACCCCTTTGCGAAGTCGATGTTGGCCATGGCGGGCGGTCCCTTTGCGGTGCCCCCAGTGCCCCCACCGTTGGTTACCACGCTTGGTATCGAATTGGCGGTGGATTGAAGCTGGGTTAGACAGTCTGTTCCATGACGCTTATCCAGAATCCAGCGCGAGCCAGGGTGCGGCGGCCGGAACTGCCAACGATTCGGCACGCGGGTCGCCAGTGGGAAGTTTCGAATACTTCCCGATCCGATTTTGCTGGACTTATTTTCTGAAGAGCGATCCACTCGCAGAGCGGGGCCTATTGTCTCTGTTCGCCGTCATGGTGCCCTCCTCATGCTCCGTCCTCGCTCACCTGGCCGAGTGTCGTCGCGGTTCAGCGCGGTGATGTGAGTAGTGGGCTACTCACCTCGGTCGGGTGTGGGTACGCAGCTGGTGTTAGTGGCCCTCGAGGAGGGTGGCGAGTTCGGCGCGGTCGGAAGTGCCGAGTTTGGCGGTGGCGCGGTAGAGGTGGTTTTCGACGGTGCGGATCGAGACGACCAGCCGCTGGGCGATTTGGCGGTTTGACAGTCCGCCGGCGGCAAGGGTGACAACTTCTCGTTCTCGGTGGGTGAGGGGCAGCGGTGCGGCGATGGCGGCCAGCGCGGGGGTGCGGGCGCCTTCGCATGCCTGTGCGAGTCGGTGGGCCCTGGTGGTTGTGGCGTGGGCGGAGCCGCGCCGGTCCTGGCGGGTGTGTGCGGCGGCGGCTTGGGCGGCGGCATCGGCGGCGAGCAGCAGGGCGCCGATCTGTTCGAGTTGCACCGAGGCGGCGTGCAGCGCTGCGCCGTCGTCGGTGGCCAGGGCGGCGGCGTGTGCGGCGGCAGCGGGGGCGCGGGGTCCGTCGACCTGGGTGGCCAGCTGGGCGAGCCGGTCGGCCACCGTGCGGTCACCGAAACAGACCGCTGTGTGCAGCGCGACCACTTCCACGGCGGGTTGGTGTTGTGAGGCGGCCACCTCGGCGGCCTGCCGGGCTAACGCGACGGCCTGGCTGACACTTCCCTCCGCGGCGGCCGCCCACGCCTGGGCCAGTCGCATTTTCGGTTCAAGGAAGACGAATGTGGGATGTCGCGCGGCCGTCATCTCCACGACGGTTTGGTGTGCCGAGGTCACATCACCGGCCATCCCGAGGGCACTGGCCAGGCCCATCAACCCGCTCAGCGACAATTTGCCGGGGTCCGCACCGTGGATGGCGGCGATAGCTTGGCGGTACCGGCGCGCCGCGGTGCGGACCTGTCCACGGAACAGGTCCGCCTCCGCGCGCATCAATCTAGTGATCATATCCGCGGGTCCTGCGGTGTCCTGGCAGCGCTCGCGGTAGCGTCGCGCGGCCTGATCCGCCCGGTCCAGCAGGCCCGCTAGGAGGCACCCCCGCAACCACCAGAACGCGACGACGACCACCTCGTGCAGCCCGATCTCAAAGGACTCGGCGAGGGCATCGATCCGCCGCAAGGTCTGCTCAACCTCCTGGAGGCGGCCCAGTCCCGCGCGCGCTGCTGCGAACCCCCACCCGGCCAGCTGGGTTGCGATCGGGGAACATCGCGGATCGGCGAGCACCCCGGCGGCCGCTTCCGCGGCCTGGGCAGTCCGGCCGAGGTAGGCGTCGAGAACTGAGCGCGCCCCGGCCAGCTCCAGTGCGGCGGTGTCATCGGAGATGGCGCCCGCTGCAGTGTCGAGCACCATCTCCGCCTCGGCGGGACGCCTGAGGGTAAAGGCCAAAGTGGTCGCCCGGCGGATCGCCGCTTGGGCTCGCTGGGCGCTGGTGCAGGCCGAAGCATCCAGCGCGGCCAGCTCGGCGTCGGCCTCAGCTCCGCGGCCAGACCAACCTAGTGCGTGGCCCAACAGCAGTCGCGGCTCGAAACCGCCACCGGCGGCCACCGCGGCCCGCGCGACCCGGATGGCCAACCTGAGGTCCCCAAGCTCGGTGGCCCGGCGGGCGGCGTCGGTGAGCAACGCAGGATCGGGCTGCAGATCGGAGTCCAGCATCAATACCGCGCGGCGCAGGGTGTCATCGGCCCGTCGCCCGGTGGCGCCCAGCGCGCACGCGATCCGACCGCGCAGCCGGCGAGCGTGCAGCCGACCCATCTGCGCCCGCTGCACCTCGCCATAAAGCGGGTGGGCCAGCCGGACCTGCAGCCGCCGCCCGTCGGGATACACCTCGACCAGGCCCCGGGCTTCGACCTGCTCCACCGCCACCGCATCGGTCAGTTCTGCCAGCAGTGGTATGCCCAGCGGCTCGCCGAAAGCCAGCACCTCCAGGACGTCTCGCTGTGCGCCAGGAAGCTGACCGATCCGGGCCGACACCAACTCGACTAGCCCGGGCGATAGCGCCAGCTCCCCCGACCACCGCCACACCCCGGCGACCTGATGCAACCGGCTCGATTCCAGCTCGCCATCGACCAGCTGCCGCAAATACAGCGCATTACCCCGGGTGATCGACCAAAGCCGGCGCGCCGCGGCGCTGTCCACCGGTCCACCCAGCGTCGCCTCCACCAGGGTTGCGGTCTCCTCCTGGGACAGCGGTTGCAGCTCCAGTCGCGGCAGGTGCCCGTCCTTCCACAACGCCGTCACCGCATCCGGCGCGGTTTCCCCGGTGCGCAGCGTGAGCACCACACTCGCCGCCCGCCGCAGCACCAACTGGTGCACCAACACCGCGGACAGCTCATCCAGCAGATGCGCATCGTCCACACCGACGATCACACCCGGGCGCCCCGCACCGGCCAGCAAGGCCTCACTCGCTTGGCGCACCAACCTGGCGGGATCAGGACCGACTAGCCCCAGCGTCGCGGCGAACGCGCCCAACGGCAGTGCCCGCGCCGAGGCCGTCGCCACCGCCCACCGAGTCAGCACGCCGCGCTGCTTGGCCGCGATCAGCGTCTCCCGGGCAAGCCGGGTCTTGCCCACCCCTGCCGGCCCAGCCAACACGACCCCCGCCGGCCCATCCCGACGACGGATCAGCTCGCTGATCCGTCTCAGCTCTTCGGCCCGCCCAGTCAGCGGCCACCCCAAAGACACACCCAAATGGTAGGGGCCCGCCACAGGTTCCGGGACACAGCGGCTCTGATCTCACCCGAGCAGGCCGGCATAGCGCGCCTGTGACATAACGCTACAGCACAATGGTAAAATGGTCCTCAACGGATGGTGCGTGTTCTGTGCCTGCGCACCCGGTTACACCGAAACAGGAGACTTTGTTGAGCGCGTCGATGCGCAGGAATCGCTTGAAGAACGGTGGTTCGTCGAAGTCGAACACTTCAGAGCCGACCCGATGGAAGAATCGGCCCGCCGGGATGCGGTGTAGCACCGCAGTTTTAATTCTCTTGCCGAGCGAGAGTCGTGCTGCGACGGGACGATCGGACCGGGCGGTGGTGATACCTCGTTGTTCGTAGTATTTGCCAGCCATCGGCGCATCGATGGCGATTGTTCCGCTGCCCCCGAATAACCGCCCGTCGATGACCTGGGAGAACCGCGCCAGCGAGTCGCGGCGGAGCGGGTAGCAGCGAAACGGCGAAGTCTGCGTCCTTCGACATGTGCATCAACGACTCTGCGACCGCATACTGTGAGTTATCGCCTTCGCCGGTATCTCCGATGACGAGCACGGAAACGGTATCTTCGGCAGTTCCTCGGTGGTCAGCTTCATGCGGTAGCGCATCTGGCGCCCGTCAACTCGATCGGGGTCGTCGACGAAGAGGTTGAACACATGGGCCTTCGGGTCGGCCAGCATGCGGTCGAGGTCGTCGCTGGTGATCGTGAGGGTGAAGGATAACGGCGCGCCGTCGGTCTGGCCGCGCTCAGCGGCTGCCTGGTAGTCAGTGATCTGGGCGGAGATCTGGGCGGAATGTAGCCCTTCATGGTCTCGGTGAACTGAATACCCAAGGCTTGTGGTCGCGCAGGCATGCGCGGCACCGAGGGCAG
Organism: Pseudonocardiaceae bacterium; assembly: GCA_050700255.1. Classification (GTDB taxonomy): domain Bacteria; phylum Actinomycetota; class Actinomycetes; order Mycobacteriales; family Pseudonocardiaceae. The sequence continues at coordinate 36 of JBOHGX010000019.1, read as the reverse complement.
CGTGTAATCGATGGTCCAGCCTCTGTCTTGGGCGAG
>JBOHGX010000018.1:0-8783 GCA_050700255.1 Pseudonocardiaceae bacterium | reverse complement strand
GTATGCCACTCGAAAGTGGCTGGTCAGACGTGGTGTCGGCGGGTGGAAGTGGAGCGGACGGACCGCAAGCTACACCCGCCCGAAAACTCTGCTCAAGTGTCGAGCTTCTACTAGGGACCGAGGGGCTCTAAACAGGTCAGCGCCAGCGCATGGTCATCAGCAGGCCGACGATCATCAGCGCGAAGCCGATCAAGAAGTTCCAGTTGCCGAGGTTGCTCAGCAGAGGGATCTTGTCGATGGCAAGGTAGTTGACCACCAGCCACAACAAGCCGAGAAGCATCAGACCCAGCATGACGGCGACGTAGATCGGGTGTGAGGGGCCGGCGATATGGGCCCTCACCGGGGCGCGCTGGTCAGCCGGTTGGGTGTAGACCGACTTCTTCCGGACCTTCGACTTGGGCATGGCCATCCTCGTTCGCGTGCGGGCCGCCCGATCAGTCACTCTGTGAGAGTCACTCTGGCCGGCCACCGGGTGGGGCGCTGCGCACACGTTAACGTAATCCGGCGGCGAACCGGCACGTCGCGTCGGTGTGGGTACTGGTCCAGCCGTGCGCCGACCTAGAGGCGGGCCGGGCTCCTTCCCGATGTGGGCACCCACTACCGTCTCGGTGCTGGCGTCTGGCTCATCTGGCTTGGAGGAGGTTTCGTGGCCCATGTGCTGTCCCCGGTACGGGGCACCCGACCGCCACGCCCGCGCCGAGACGCTGTGCGGACGACGATCCGCGGGGTGGGTGAGCTACTCCTGACAGCAGGCCTGGTGGTGATGCTGTTCGTCTTCTACGAGGCCTACGTCACCGACTGGTTCTCTGCTGGGAAACAGCGCGAGGCCACCGCTGCGCTGGATGACAACTGGAACAACCCTCGCGGCATCGTGGACCGTCCGATCGAGGGCGCGGGTATCGCGAAGCTGTACATCCCGTCGTTCGGATCCGATTTCGTGTTCACCGTGCTGGAAGGCACCGAGCAAGACACCCTGGCGGTGGGCCCCGGCCACTACCAGGGCACTGCTTTACCCGGTGAACCAGGCAATTTCGCGGTGGCCGGGCATCGGGTCGGCAAGGGTTCACCCTTCAACTCACTGGATCTGCTGTCGTCCTGCGACGCCATCGTGGTGGAGACGGTCGATCGCTGGTTCGTTTACCGGGTGCTGCCGCTACGCGGAGAGTCCGCCGACTGGGCCGGCAAGGCCGCGCAGCCGCAGTGCCGAAGCGTCGACCCCCTGACCGGCAGCTACGCCGACGTGGTGGGTAAGACAATCGTATTGCCGTCGCAGGACGAGGTGATCGCTCCGGTGCCCGGCCAACCCGATCTGCCCGCCAAACGGAGCATCGAGCTGATCACGCTGACCACGTGTCACCCGCAGTTCTCCAACCGGCAACGGCTCATCGTCCACGGCATCCTGGTCGCTCAGTACCCGAAGGTCGCGGGTCAACGGCCGGCCGAGCTGACCGCTGCTGCGTGAGGAGGGCTGATGTACGGCTGGATCTGGCGACACCTGCCTGGCCCACTCGTGATACGCGTGTTGCAGGCGCTGATGTTGGTGACAGCGATAGTCACGCTGCTGTTTCTCGTCGTGTTCCCATGGTTGGAACCCCGCCTGCCATTCAATGACGTGACGACGGGCTGAGTGCGCCCCCACCACGCATGCGCCGACACCTATGCTGGCCGACGTGCGCATCCTGGTGATCGACAACTATGACAGCTTCGTCTACAACCTCGTGCACTATCTGGCCCAGCTGGGTGCTCAGTGCGTGGTCCGGCGCAACGACGCGGTCGAGGCCGGCGACGTTGCCGCCGCCGACGGGGTTCTGATCAGCCCTGGGCCAGGCACCCCCGAGCGCGCCGGCGCGAGCATGGACATTGTCCGGGAGTGCGCCGAGCAGGGCCGTCCGGTACTGGGCGTGTGCCTGGGGCACCAGGCGATCGGGGCGGTCTGGGGCGCCACCGTGGCGCGGGCTCCTGAGCTGCTGCACGGCAAGACCTCTGTGGTGCACCACGACGGTGTCGCTGTGCTGGCCGGGTTGCCGCAGCCGTTTGTGGCGACCCGGTACCACTCGCTGGCGGTGCTGCCCGAGACTGTCCCGGACGAGCTCGAGGTCACCGGCCACACCGACTCGGGGATTGTGATGGCCCTACGGCACCGGGAGCTGCCGGTGTACGGAGTGCAGTTCCACCCGGAGTCAGTGCTGACCGACAGTGGGCACCGGCTACTGGCGAACTGGCTGCGTATCGCCGGTGCCGAAGTGCCCGAAGTGCGGGTGGCCGAGCTGGAGACTGGGATGCGCAACCTGGCCTCGGCCGCGCTGGTGCGCTAAACTACGACACACCGGACACCAGCGCACGACACACCGGACACCAGCGCACGACACGCGGGTCAGTTGGGGCTGGAGGGGAATGGCGTGTCGAAGATCCCCTCGTCGCCGTCGCTGGGGCTTGTGGTGCTGCTTGCACTGCTCTGCCCGACGGTGACCGTGATGGTCTGGTCGCGAGCGAACCCGGTGCCCGCCGGCACGTCCTGCTCGAGGATCCGGCCTACCAGGTCAGAGTCGTTCGTCGGGGCGGTGACCAGTTTGAGGATGCCAGTCCAACCGAGCCTTTGCAGGGTGTTCTGCGCCTGGGCCGGGGTCTGCCCCTGCAGGTCGGGCATCTCGAGCTGGTTTCCTCGCGACACGGTCAGCGTCACCGTGGTGCCTGCCTTGACTTCGGCGCCCCCTGCCGGCTCCTGCTTGAGGACCTGACCCTTCGTCGCGCCGGAATCCACCTCCTGGATCTGCGGGGTGAGACGAGCTCCCGTGATGTTGCGCTGAGCCTGATCGAGATTGGTGCCGACGACGTCGGGCACGGCCACGGTTTCCGGCGGCACGCCGACGGTGATGATCACCGATTTGCCCTTGGCCAACCGCTGCCCGGCAGGCGGATCCTGCACGAGTACCCGGCTGATGTCGTTATCGTCCTGCACGACCTGCTGGCGCTGGTCGGGAGACAACACCAGACCCACCTGCTGCAAGGAGGCTTGGGCCTGCGCGCGGTCGAGCCCGAGCAGGTTGGGTACCTCTGCCTCCGCCGGTCCAGCCCCGACGTCCAGCCGGATGGTCGCACCGGGTATCGCCTCACCTGCGGGGTTCATCGCCACTACACGGTCGAGGTTCTCCGGGGTCGACTCCACCGGACGGCGCTCGGTCTGGAAGCCGGCAGCGTTGAGCGTTTGCTCGGCGGGTACCACCGGCTGGCCGACCACGTTGGGCAGCGCGACCGGTTCGGGACCGCCGCCGAAAAGGTCGGTGAACAGCAGGAGCAACAGCGCGATGAGGGCCCCAACCACAACCGTGGTGAGAACCCAGATGCCCCGTCCGGACCGCCGCTCGTCCGGCGGGCCACCGCCGCCAAGCTCCGGACGGTACCGGCTGGGACGGATGGCCACAGTGGGTGCGGAGGAGTCGAGCATGAAGGTGCGGTCGGCGTCGGTCATCACCATCGGCGCCAGCTGCCGCTGCCCGGACAGCACGCGGATCAGGTCCGAGCGCATCTCGGCAGCGGACTGGTAGCGGTTGGCGGGGTTCTTGCTCATCGCCTTGAGCACCACCGCGTCTACTGCCGCCGATACGTCGGGGTTCAGGTGCGACGGCGGTGTGGGGTCTTCGCGGACGTGCTGGTAAGCCACCGCAACCGGGGAGTCGCCGGTGAACGGTGGATCTCCGATGATCAGCTCGTAGAGCACGCAGCCTGCGGCATAGACATCCGACCGGGCGTCCACCTGCTCCCCGCGGGCCTGCTCGGGCGACAGGTACTGGGCGGTGCCGATCACTGCTGCGTTCTGGTTCACGCCCTGCCCGTCAGCAAGCGCAAGGGCGATGCCGAAGTCCATCACCTTGACCGCACCGGCAGTAGTGATCATCACGTTGGCCGGTTTGACGTCACGGTGAATGATCCCGTTGCGGTGGCTGAAGTCCAGCGCGGCGCAGACGTCGGCCATCGTCTCCATTGCGCGCTGCTCACCCATTGGACCTTCGGTCTTCACGATGTCGCGCAGCGTCCGGCCAGCGACGAACTCCATCACGATGTAAGGCAGCGGACCGTACTCGGACGCCGTTTCACCGGTGTCGTAGACCGCGACGATCGCCGGATGGTTCAACGCCGCGGCGTTCTGTGCCTCCCGGCGGAAGCGGTGCTGGAACTGCGGGTCGCGGGCCAGGTCGGCGCGCAGCACCTTGACTGCGACGTCACGGTCAAGGCGGACGTCGCGACCGCGGTGCACCTCGGACATGCCCCCGTAGCCGAGCGTCTCGCCCAGCTCATAACGCTCCGACAGTAGTCGGCGAGTGGTCATTCCTTGGCCGTCCCGCTCCTCGTTCGTGGCTCGCGGCTGCTCGCGATCCGGCCCCATCATGCCTGCCGGCTGGTTGTCACCCGATAGGGGTCGCCCGCTCACCTGACCCTCCTACAGGTCAGCTCGAGGGACGACCCGCGGGGAACGAAGCCCGCCAGCGGGCGGACGTCGGTCACCCGGCACTGCGACCGCCGGTCCCAATCGACCTGCTCACCGTCCTCGTCCACTACCCGCGGCACCAGGCCCTGGATCTTCGCGGTGACCGCGGCATCGCTGGCGCGCTCGCGCAGATAGTCGCTGGGGACTATCAGCACTCCACGGAGCTGCTCGGAGGGATCGGTCCGCCTCGAGGGAAACTGTTCCTCGGTCGGCTGGAAGGGCTGAGGTACCCCGGGCTTGGGTACTACGGGCGCTTGCGGCGCCGTGCCAATGCCGGCAGTGCCTGCCCCGGTGGCCGCTTGGGGGGATGTGACGTCGGAACGCAGCGCATCGTTGACCAGGTAGCCACTCAGCACCAGCGCGAGCACGCCGAGTAGTCCCATCGCGATTCTCCCCATCGCGATTGTTGCTGTGGCTCGTTGATCGGAGTGCTGCCGTGGCAGGTAGCCGGGGTAAGAGCCGGTGGCTGCCCCTGACGGCAACAGTGCAGTGGGTGGCGGTGCCTTGTCGGCTTTGTCGACCACGCTGGTGTGAGCAGGACTCGTGGGGGCCATCCCCACCGGCAGCGGCAGGCGGTGCCCGGCTCGGGCCGCGGCAACGGCAGCGGCGAACTCACCGCCGGAGCCGTAACGCTGCCGCGGATCCTTGGCAAGCGCCGCCTCGATCAGCGCACGAACTCCAGCGGGCACATCCGGCGGCAGCGGGGGCGGCCGGTCGTGGATATGCATCATCGCGACGGTGACCGCGTTGTCGGCCAGGAACGGGCGCTGGCCGGCGAGGCACTCGTAACCCACCACGGCCAGGGAGTAAACGTCGCCGGCCGGCCCGGCCTCGTGCCCGGCCGCCTGCTCCGGAGCGATGTAGTGGGCAGTGCCCATCACCATCCCGTGCCGGGTCAGCGGGGCTGCGTCGACGGCTCTGGCGATGCCGAAGTCGGTGAGTTTCACTGTTCCGGCAGCAGTGATCAGGATGTTGCCGGGCTTGATGTCGCGGTGTACCAGGCCACGCTCGTGCGCCGCCTGCAGCGCGGCGGCGGCCTGCCCGAGAACATCCAACGTGCGGTCGACGGGCAGCCGCGGATGCCGCGTGAGGATCGTCGCGAGAGGATCTCCAGCGATCAGCTCCATCACCAGATAGGCCCCACGATTGGCCCCAGGATCAGTGGAGCCTGGATCGTCGCCCATCTCTCCGTAGTCGTGCACCGCAGCGATGCCGGGATGGTTCAGCGACGCGGTCATCATGGCCTCGGTGTGGAAGCGGTACCGGAATTCTGCGTCGCCGGACAGCTCCGGTTTGAGTACCTTGACGGCGACCCGACGCTCCAGCCGGGTATCTGCAGCTTCCCAGACCTCGCCCATCCCACCGATGGCGATGCGCCGGCCCAGGCGGTAGCGCTGCGCCAGCAGCTGGCCGCTGGTCAAAGTCATAAGCGCACCCTGTTGCGTACAGTCATCAGCGACCGCCCTGCAGAGCAGCCCCGATGACCGCTCGGCCGATCGGCGCGGCCCGGGACCCACCGGTTGCCTCAAGATCCCGGTCCCCCCCGTCCTCCACCACCACCGCGATCGCTACCTGCGGATCATTGGCGGGTGCGAAGGCCACATACCAGGCGTGCGGCGGGGTGTTCTTGGGGTCGACGCCGTGTTCGGCGGTGCCGGTCTTCGCAGCAATACTGACGCCGCTGATTTTACCGTCGTTACTGTAGGTGTTTTCGGCGGCGACCATCATGTCGCGCAGCTGGGATGCGGTGAAGCGAGACATCGCCGTTTCGGCTTGCTCTGGCTCGAAGCTGCCCAGCACGGAGAGGTCCGGGGCCAGGATGCTACGAACCATCTGGGATTTCATCCGCCGCCCTCCGTTGGCAATGGTCGCGGCGATCATCGCATTCTGCAACGGGCTGAGCGCCACATCACGCTGCCCGATGCCGGACTGTTGCAAGGCAGCAACATCGGGAATGTCGCCCAGGGTGGACGGTGTCACGAGGATCGGAATGGTGAGATCTTGCTGCCCGATACCGAGCAGTTGAGCCTGCTTGCGCAGGTCGTTCTCACCGACGGTGGCAACCAGTTGGGCGAAGGCGGTGTTGCAGGAGCGCACCAATGCCTCTTGGAGAGTCGCGGTGACGCCGCGGCCGCAAGAATTGTCGGCGAAGTTGCGCAACAACGTCGACGTACCCTGCAGCTGTAAGGCGGCCGTCGCGGTCAGCGGTGTGTCCGGGGTGGCCTCACCGGTCTCCAGCGCGGCCGCGGTGACCACGAGCTTGAAGGTCGAGCCCGGCGGGTAGGTCGACCCGACCGCCCGGTTGGTCAGCGGGGAACCACGCTCAGGCGAGGTGAACGCGTTCCAGGCAGTCTCCTGCTCGGCGCCGCCGTGCGCGGACAGCCGGTTCGGGTCGTAGGAGGGGGTGGAGGCCATCGCCAGGATCTCGCCGGTACTGGGCTTAACCGCCACCACCGCGCCGCTGTAACCACGGCGAGTCAGCTGCTCGTAGGCCACCCGCTGGACAACCGGGTTGATGGTGAGCTGGACGCTGCCCCCGCTGGGCGTCCGCCCGGTGATCAGGTCTGAAAGCCGCCGCACGAACAGCCGGTCGTCGGAGCCGTTGAGCACCGAGTCCATCGCGTTCTCGATGCCACCGGCGCCATAGCGCAGCGAGTAGTAGCCGGTGACCGGGGCGTACAGCGGGCCATCAAGGTACGTGCGCTGGAAGCGCAGCTGCCCGCCGGTCTCCACCGAGCTGGCCACCGATAACCCGCCGGCCACGATCTGCCCGCGCTGCCTGCTGTACTCGTCGAGCAACACCCGCCGGTTGCGTGGATCACTGCGGTAGGTGTCCGCACTGACGACCTGGATGTAGGTGGCGTTGGCCAGCAGTAGAACGATCATTCCCATGACGGCCAGCGCTACCCGGCGAAGCGGTGTGTTCACGGGCGCTGCACCATCTCGGTGCGGGCCTCGGCCAGCGGGGCTACCGGTTTGCGCGGTGCCGACGCGGCCGCCGGCGACCGCGCCGCATGGGAGATCCGCAACAGCAGGGCCACCAGGATGTAGTTAGCCAGCAGCGAGGACCCGCCGTAGGACAGGAACGGCGCGGTGAGCCCGGTCAGCGGGATCAGCTTGGTCACCCCACCGACGACGACGAACACCTGCAGGCCGACCGCGAAAGACAGCCCGGCGGCGAGCAGCTTGCCGAAGGTGTCCCGGACGGTGAGCGCGGTGCGCATCCCCCGCATCACCAGCAGCAGGTAGGTGAACAGCACAGCGGCCAACCCGACGAAGCCCAGCTCCTCCCCGATCGCGGCGGTGATGAAGTCGGTGTGCGCCGCGGGCACCAGGTCAGGACGGCCTGCGCCCAGGCCGGTACCGAACACCCCGCCGGTACCCAGCCCGAACAGCGACTGTGCCATCTGATAGCCGGCGCCGTCGTAGTCCGAGAACGGATCGAGCCACGCGGTCACCCGGCGCTGCACATGCTCGAAGAGCATCCCCGAGACCATCGCGCCGACGACGAAGAAGATCAGCCCGATCACCATCCAGGCGGCCCGTTCGGTGGCGATGTAGATGAGCACCAGCACGATGCCGAAGTACAGCAGCGAGGTCCCCAGGTCCTTCTCGAGCACCAGGACACCCAACGAGAGTCCCCACGCCATCAGCAGCGGGGCGAGGTCTCGCGCCCTGGGCAACTCCATGCCGAGCACGCTGCGGCCCGCAGTGGTGAAAAGGTCTCTCTTGGCCACCAGGAAAGCGGCAACGAAGATCATCAGGAGGATTTTGGCGAACTCACCCGGTTGAATACCCAGCCCGCCGAACCGCAGCCAGATCTTCGCGCCGTTGACTTCCGAGATGGCGCTGGGTAGCAAGCCGGGCAGGGCCAGCAGCCCCAAGCCGACCAGCCCGCAGGTGTAGCCGTAGCGAGCCAGCATGCGATGGTCGTGGATCAGCACCAGAACCGCCACGAACAGCCCCACGGCGAGCGCGGTCCAGGCGATCTGATTGGGAACGTTGCCATCCGGGATCGGGTCGCCGACCGAAACGGCCGCAGTCGCCTCAGCCAGATCGAGCCGGTGGATGAGCACCAGGCCCAGACCGTTGAGCAACGCGACGCAGGGCAGGATGAGCGGGTCGGCATACGGAGCGAGCGACCGCACCGCGATGTGGGCGGTGCCGAACAGGGCCAGGTAGGCGGCGCCGTAGTAGAGCAGTGAGCGGGATACCTCTTGCTGCTGGTTGAGCTCCACCAGCACCAGTGCAGTGGTCACCACGACCGTGGCGAAGGCCAGCATGACCAGCTCAAGGC
>JBOHGX010000017.1:0-9130 GCA_050700255.1 Pseudonocardiaceae bacterium | reverse complement strand
GCAGGAGATGCGCAAGGTCACCCGGCACAACATCGTGCGCCGGCAAAGCTTCTCCGACCGGCTCGTGCAACTCATGGCCCGCTACACCAACCAGCACCTGACGGCAGCCCAGGTCATCGCCGAGCTGGTCGCGATGGCCAAGGAGGTCTCCGTCGACGCTGGTCGAGGTGCCGACTTCGACCCCGCGCTGACCCCGGACGAACTGGCCTTCTACGACGCCGTGGCCGACAACGAGTCGGCCGTGACCGAGATGGGCACCGGCGTCCTCGCCGACATCGCCCGCGACCTCGTCCGCGCACTACGCCGGGATGTGACCACAGACTGGGTGTCCCGGGACGACGTGCGCGCGAAACTGCGCACGACGATCAAGCGCCTGCTCGCCAAGCACGGCTACCCACCCGACGCCCAGCCGGAGGCGATCCAGCTGGTGCTGCGGCAGATGGCAACCTTCGCCGAGGAGTGGACCCCGACCACCCCGCGGTGACGCGCCGGGCCTACCGGACAGCTCCGTTGCGGTCGGCGATCAATTGTAGGTCCCGTCATCGGGCGCCTGGTGCGCTGGCGACGAGGTAGCGGAGCAGGACGACGTCTCCAAGCTGCCGGGTCTCCGCGAGTGTCATCGGGTGCGCAGGGTTCTGCGGGAACCGACCGGGATGCACGAAGCGGGGGGCATCACGGTCACCGACGAAGAACGGCGCGATCACGAGGTGAATCTCGTCCACAAGTCCCGCAGCCAGGAACTGGGTATGCACGGTGCCGCCGCCCTCGACCAGCAGGCGCTCGACCTTGCGCTTGCCGAGGTCATCCAACATGATGCCCAGATCGGTCGGCTCTCCAGCCGCCGCCACGGTGGCGACATCCCCGAGCGCCTCGCGAAGTGCCGGGACCGCACGATCGCGCGTGTAAACGATCTTCTCGATGTTGCCAGAGGAGAAGAACCTTGCTGTGGCGTCCAGATCGCCGCGACCCGTCACCGTGACCTTCATCGGGTGCGGAGCCAGGCCACATCGGACCCGTTCTTGCTGACGTTTGCTGGAGCGAACAAGCAGCCGAGGGTTGTCACGGCGGATCGTGTTCGCCCCGACCAGGATGGCATCTACGCTAGCGCGCACGTCATCTAACCGGTCGAAGTCCTCCTCGTTGGACAGCATCAACCGGGCATCGTTCATGTCGTCGATGTAGCCGTCGATGGACATCGCTACCGAGAGAAGAACGTGCGGGCGCGCCGTCACAATGCCACTCCTTGCCGACCTTCGACTAGTTGCCTGACCATCTCGACGAACTGCTCCGCGTCCCGACAAGAGCCCAGGGCGTCGAAGTACTCGCCAGGTGGTCCCGCGCTAGGCTGCGAGATCAACCTCCTCCGCAGTGCCTGCGGCTCCCCCGACAACGACTACGCAATCGGCGTCACCGACGGCGTTCTGCCGACCGAACAGACCCACGGCAACGGCCGAAATCGGGAGGCCGGTAGTGGTCTGCGATGTAAGTCATGACCTCGATTCCCACGCCGACCGGGCGGTGTTTACCTTGCACCGCGAGAGCATGACGAACCTCGCCAGAGCACCGATCGCGGCGTCAATGACCTGAGCTTCCGTATCGGAAGCACGGCTCCCGCAGATCGCGATTGTCATACGGGTGACCGGCTCCTCCGCGCGGTTGACACGCACCGGAGCAACCCGTTGGCAAGGGCTCTGCAGCATGAGCGACACCGACGTCACTCGTGGCCGCCAGCGCGTGGTGGGCGCTGTCTTGATGGCGGTAGTCAGGCAAATCGGGTTCCACTCGTCAGCGGCTTGCCGTTGGCTCCAGCTGTGCGCCAGCCGCAAGGCCACCCGGGCGTTGACGCGATACCTCGTCCGGATGAACTCAGCCACGTCCACCCAGGTCTTGCCCTGGGCACGAAGGTCAGTGGCGAGCCAGGCTTGCTCCTGCCTGACGCTACGCGCCTTGTACCGCACGTTCCCCTCCGCCCGACCCATCACACCCGGCCACCGCCGCACCACTGCTGATAGACCGTACCCTCGCCGACGCGACAACAAGGTCTTCCCCTCCGTACGGGGAAGAACTGGATCACGAGATCACGGCCTTTCGGGATGGGCGATTTCCGGCCGGTTCGGCATAGTCTCCAGGAGCCGATCAGCCGGGAGCTGTTCAATCCAGAGAGGAAGGAAATGATCGCGATGGTCGGCAACGGGAAAGACGATGATGAGGTGAAGGACGGTGGTAAGCACGACCTCAGCAGGGACGGGCAGACTGGGAAGACGGCTGATGACATCGACCCCGACAAGTACGGAACCGATGACGAGTGACCGCCGACACCAACACCCTGGCTGACACGCTTCAAGCGAAGGGACAACTCCCGCCCGACTGGGACAAGGCGTTCCGCTCGGTGTTAAGGGAGCAGTTCATCCCCGACCGGATCTGGGTCAATGAGCCCAGTGACGGCCGCGATGTGGCGTTGGACCGGGCCAGCGAGCCGGAACGCTGGCGGGCGGCCGTGTACTCCGACCGTGTAATCGTGACCCAGTTCGATGACGGCCACACTGTGTGGCCGGCAGCGGGCTACCGGCCCACGTCCTCCTGCTCGATGTCCTCAGCCGTGCTTGGGATGCTCGATGCCCTCGATGTGCGCGAGGGAATGCGGGTACTGGAGATCGGCACCGGGACCGGCTACAACGCTGCCTTGCTCGCTCAAAACCTAAGCGATGAGAACGTGACCACCGTGGAGGTCGACCCGATGCTGGCCGACCAGGCGAGGTCCGCGCTGACCGTAGCTGGCTGCACGTCGACGGTGGGCTGTGCCGATGGTGCCGCAGGTTGGCCCGCTGGGGCACCGTTCGATCGGATCATCGTGACCGCGGCGGTGAAGCTCGGCCGGGTGCCATATGCGTGGGTGGAGCAGACCACACCTGGTGGAATCATCCTGACTCCCCTCAAGACCGATCTCACCGCCGGGCCATTGGTGGCTTTCACGGTCGGCCAGGACGGCACCGCGACCGGCCGTGTTGTTCCGCTCCGGGTGGCGTTCATGGAACTGCGGGCACAACGCACGGCGGCTGCGGACTGGGACGGTCTGCGGTGGGATGACCCCGACGCTGATCTCACCCATACCGAGGTGATGCCATGGACCACGCTGGGCAACGAAGCCCCACAGTGGGCCATCGCCGTCGCCGTACCCTCATGCCGCTATGAACTGTGGCCGCGTACCCCCGGTCGCAACCCCCGTCATGGCGTGGCCTGGTTGGGCGACCCGCTGTCGGGCTCATGGGCCAGCGTCATCCCAGGCGACACCAATGATCGCTACGAGGTCCGCCAGCGCGGCCCCCGCCGCTTATGGGACGAGGTGGAGACCGCCTACCGCTGGTGGCTGGACCGGGGCAAACCGACGCTGGACCAGTGGCGGTTCACCGTGTCACCAGACCGGCAGACAGCCGACCTTCGCTGACACGCCAGCAGGAGGTGGATGGCTCCCCACGGGATGCCCTTTGGAGGGCATCCCGCTCGCCACCGGTGGCCGGCACGCGCCTCGCCTCCAGCCCACTGCGGGGCGCTGAGCCATCAGGTCACTTCTCCCCCGCTTTCGGCAACCGAGGTTCGATCATCTGCGCGATCCGCAACGCCTCGGCACACGCGTCGATCGGCGGCGCCGAGCTCGACGACGCTGCCACACTCACCGTCAGCGATACCGGTCCGCCGTCCATCAGCTGCGTGCACTGGGAGCTGTCCCGGTCCAGTACGAGCTGAGTCCCGGCCCGGCCGTTGACCGTGTTGTCCGCGAAGCTGACGAACGCCGGATCACGGCGGCGAGGCTGATACGAGGCGAGGGTGTTGTCGTCCCGGTCCAGGCTCAGCGTGAATGGCTGGCCCAGCCAGTAGCAGCCGACCACGCCCACCTCGTCGAACGGTGTGCGGGTACCCAGCGTGACGCCCAGCTCGGCCAGCTCCCGGTCGGACAGGATGGTGCACATATCGACCTGGCTGCCATCGGCCACCGCGGGCGGCGCGGGAGCCCCCGACACCTGCGCGCCGCAGCCAGCCGCGAGCACTCCCAGCGCGGCCACCAGAACAGCACCGCGCCTCACCCCGGCGGCCACCGCGCGCTGCAGATCGGTCTGGTGTGTAGCCGCCACAGTCGTCAGCTGCGCACCGGCCTGCTCGAAGCTGCTCACTATGACGGACCCTTCGTCCGAACCCGGGTGACCGTACTATCGAGCGCCGGCTCAGGGCTGGAACAGGTGTTGGTTGGTACGGCGCACCAGGTAGGCGAGCTCGGGTAGCTCCACGACCTCACGACCGGCGGCGCGGAGTAATTCGACGCCCTGGCAGTCGACGAAAAGGTCGGGCTCGCGCCAGGCGAATACGATCCGCGGGATCGGGGTGGCGAGGATGAGCTCGGTGCAGCTGCGCGGTCGTGAGGCACGAGCGCTGCACGGTTCGAGCGAACTGTAGAGGGTGGCGTGACCGAGCCGGGCATCGTCGGAGGCGAGCTTGGCCAGTGCGACCTCCTCGGCATGGTCGTGGGGATCGGTCTCGCGGGAGTAGCCGGTGGCCAGCACGCCGCCCTCAGCGTCGACGATCACCGCACCTACGGAGAACGCGGATCGCGAAACTGGGCAGCGCTGCGCGAGTTCGATCGCATGCTGCAGGTGCTCACGGTCGCGATCAATTCTCGGACCTGTCATCGGCCGGTGGCAGTGGCGGGCAAGACCATCAGCGCGTGACGGTGATGGCCTGCACCGGGCAGGCCAGCGCGCCCTCCTCGGCGTTGCGCTCCAGCTCGGGTGCGACGTCCGGATTGTGGATCAAGCAGTATCCGCCGTCGTCGAGGTCATAGACCTCAGGTGCGACCGCGTTGCACTGTCCGTGGCCCTCGCAGATGTTCGGGTCCACCTCGACGCGCATGGCATCCTCCTCGGCTTTTCGATCTCAGCGTGGTGGGAACTCAACCATTGTGGTCTCGCTAGCCACGGCGCATACCACCTGGGGGTAAATCGTGGGCGTACGGATCGGTGAAGGGGTGACGACGGCGAGGGGGGGTTAAGTCCACGAGCGAAGTCCGGTAGAACAATGCCCTGAGGCGTGACGGCGTTTGGGTCAAGTCGTTATGCGTGTCAGGTGCGCTCTCGGGGTGGTCGGGGGGCGACAAGGAGGTGGCTGGATGGACCGCAGGGTGCGGCGTGCGGTGTTGGAACGATTGGCGGCGGTCGAGGAGATGGCCGCTCGGGCGGGTGCGGCGCTGTCTGTACCGGTAGCGCGCAACCACATCCGGACCATTACCGACGGATGGCGGGAACTGCTCGTCCAACACCAGCCGGACCCCACTGGTCGCTGCCCGGTGTGCTCAGGGTGGCTTCGCCGCCGTCGCTGGCCCTGCGAGGTGTGGGAGACCGCGCACCGGCACCTCATCGGTGACGGAACCGAGCCGATCGAGCGCCCCGCTGCGAAATCCGGTCCGTTCCGCCGACCCCGCCAGGTGCTGGTGGTCCCGCGTCAGCTCCACGCTCCTGCCGCCGATCAGGTCACCCTGGAAAACGTTTCCCGCAACGAGGCCGGCAACGCCTCGGTGCACCGGCCCGACGTGACCGAGCCCGCGATCGCCATGCCCGACTTGCGGCGAGGTGGATACCCCCGCACTTGATCGTCCTTCCACGCGGCGGTTGCTGAGCCCGGCACGGTTTGTCGGGGAGGCCGCCTAATCTGACGATCGTGCCCGAGCAGACCACGGCGAACCGATGCGGCTGGATCCGCAGGCTCGCGGCTGCATGCTGGCGCCATCCCTACCTCAGCGTGGCGGCACTGGTCGCTTCCGGGGTCGGGGTCGGCATGGAGGCCACCATCCCGCTGCTGACTCGGCTCGCCGTGGATGACGCGGTGGCGGGCAGCACCCAGCGGCTGGGCTGGCTGGTCGCTGCGCTGGCCGGGGTGGCGCTACTGCGGTTCGGGACCGCCTTCGTGCGCCGTTACCTCGGCGGGCGGCTATCCCTGGACGTGCAGCACGACCTGCGCCGGGCCGTGTTCCGCGCGGTGCAAAAGCTCGACGGCGCCAAGCAAGACGTCCTGCGCACCGGGCAGGTCGTGTCCCGCGCGATCTCCGACCTGCAGCTGGTGCAGGGTCTGCTGTCGCTGGTGCCGCTGGTCGCAGGCATGCTGGTGCTCTTCGTCGTCGCGCTGGTCGCCATGCTCTGGCTGTCTCCATTGCTCACGGTGGTCGCGCTGGTGGTGGTACCGGCTGCGGGGCTGTTCACCGCCCGGACCCGGCGCACCCTGTTCCCGGCGACCTGGTCGGCCCAGCAGCGCGCCGCCGAGATCGCTGAGCATGTCGAGGAGACCGTCACCGGGGTGCGGGTGGTGAAGGGTTTCGGCCAGGAGGCCAGCGCGGTGTCCCGGCTGGAGGACCGGGCCCGGCGACTGTTCGCCGAACGGATGCGTTCGGCGCGCCTGACCGCCACGTTCGCCCCCACCCTGACCGCGTTGCCCTCGCTGGGCCAGGTCGCAGTGTTCGCCTTGGGCGGCATGCTTGCCCTGGACGGCAGGATCAGCTTGGGAACCTTCGTGGCGTTCGCTGCGTACCTGGCGATGCTCGTCAGCCCGGCGCGGATGATCGCCAACCTGGTGGTCAGCGCGCAGCTTGCCCGGGCGAGCGTGGAGCGAGTCCACGAACTGATCGACTCCCAGCCCGAGGTACGGGACGCTCCGGACGCGATCGATGTCCCGGACGGGCCGCTGGCGGTGCACCTGGACGGAGTGCGCTTCGGTTACACGCGCAGCGAGCCGGTGCTCGACGGGGTGTCCCTGCTCGTCGAGCCGGGTGAAACGCTGGCGCTGGTGGGCACGCCCGGCTCGGGCAAGTCCACGGTCTCGCTGTTACTGCCCCGCTTCTACGACATCCAGCAGGGTGCTATCCGGATCGGCCCGCCCGGCGACACCGTCGACGTCCGGCAACTGCGCTTGGCGTCGCTGCGCCGGGCGTTGGGCATGGTGTTCGAAGAGGCGTTCCTGTTCTCCGACACGGTACGAGCCAACATCGCCTACGGTCGCCCGGACGCCACCGATGAGGAGGTGTACCGAGCGGCCCGGGCCGCGGCGGCGCACGAGTTCATCTCCGCGCTGCCGCAGGGCTACGGCACCCGGGTCGGCGAGCGGGGGCTGACCCTGTCCGGTGGGCAGCGACAGCGGATAGCGCTGGCCAGGGCGCTGCTGTCGAACCCGCGGATACTCGTGCTCGACGACGCGACCTCCGCGGTCGACGCAGCCACTGAGGCAGCCATCCACACCACGCTGCGTGCGGTGACCGCGCAACGCACCACCTTGCTCATCGCGCATCGCCGCTCCTCGCTCGCGCTGGCCGACCGGATCGCTGTGCTTGACGGCGGCCGGGTGGTCGACGTCGGAACCCAGGCTGAACTGACCGCTCGGTGCGCGCTGTTCCGCGCGCTGCTCGCCGGCCCTGGCGAGGTGATCGACACTGTCGCCGCCGTGACATCGGATGGACTTCAACCAAGCGCGGACGGCATCACCGCACGGCTCTGGCCTTCCGAAGTACCCGGCGGGGCGCCGGGCGAATCCAGCAACCCCGCCCCCCCTGCGTCCCAGTCCGTCCGGTCTGCGGGAGGAGACGTACGGGGCGGGATGAACAACATGGTGGGCGGCATCGGGCCGACGCCGGAACTGCTCGCGGCGGTGACCGCGTTACCCCCGGCGACCACCCAGGTCCGCTTCGAAGGGATCGATCCGACAACCCCGGACCCGAACTTCCGGCTTGGGCGGTTGCTACGACCGGTGCGGGGAGGGCTGACGGCCACCGCCGTACTGGTCGGGCTCGATGCGCTGGCCACCGTGGCTTTCCCGGCGCTGGGCGGGCTCGCTGTCGACGCCATCACCCGCCAGGCGCCAGACCTGCTGGCCATGGTGGTCCTCGTCGGGCTCGGGGTGATCATCGCCGACTGGCTCGTCATGGCCGCCCAGACGGTGGTCGCCGCACGCGCTGGTGAGACGCTGCTCTACCTGCTGCGGGTGCGCAGCTTCGCGCACCTGCAGCGCCTCGGGCTGGACTATTTCGAGCGCGAGATGGCCGGTCGGATCATGACCCGGATGACCACCGACGTGGATGCGCTGTCCACATTCCTGCAGACTGGACTGTCCACGGCGCTGATCAGCGTGCTGACCGTGGTCGGGGTGGCCACCGCGCTGCTGCTCACTGATGCCGGTCTCGCTGTCGTCGCGATGTTCAGCTTGCCAGTGCTGGTCGTGGCGACCGTGCTGTTCCGGCACCGGTCGTCGGTGGCCTACGCGCAGGCCCGGGAGCAGATCAGCGAGGTCAACGCCGATCTGCAGGAGAACGTGTCCGGTATCCGGGTGGCGCAGGCGTTCACCCGGGAACGACGCTCGGCCGGGGATTTCGCCGCTCGCAGTGACGCCTACCGGCGCACCCGGCTGCGCGCTCAGCGCTACATCGCCACCTACGTCCCGTTCGTCGCGATGCTCTCCGACCTGGCGCATGCCGCGGTGCTGGGCGTTGCGGCGTCGCGGGTTGCTGCGGGCACCGTCACCCCTGGTGTGCTCACCGCATTCCTGCTCTACCTGGGGCTGTTTTTCGCGCCCGTGCAACAGCTGTCCCAGGTCTTCGACAACTACCAGCAGGCCGCGGTCGGGCTACGGCGTATCCGGGACCTGCTCAACACACCGACCTCGGTGCCGTCCCCGGGTGCCGACGCCGTCCCGGTGCCGGCGCGGTTGCACGGCGAGGTGGAACTGCGTGAGGTCACCTTCTGCTACCCCGGCTCGGGGCAACCTGCGCTTGACAGGGTGTCGCTGCGGATCGCTGCAGGAGAAACCATCGCGCTGGTAGGCGCCACCGGGGCGGGCAAATCTACCCTGATCAAGCTGATAGCACGGTTTTATGATCCGGTCGGCGGGATGGTACTGGTCGACGGCGTGGATCTGCGGCGTTACGACCCGGCGGCGTTTCATCATCGGCTGGGCGTGGTGCCGCAGGAGGCACACCTGTTCCGCGGCGATGTCGCGGACAACATCAGCTACGGCAGGCAGGCGGCGTCCCCCGCCGAGATCGAGCAGGCGGCCCGGCGGATCGGGGCACTGGATGCGATCGCCGCGCTACCGCACGGGTTTC
>JBOHGX010000016.1:0-6334 GCA_050700255.1 Pseudonocardiaceae bacterium | reverse complement strand
TGAGGCTGCGTTGGTCGCCTTCGCCGCCGAGCTCACGAGCCAACCGGAGCCGTCACCGACCAACCCGGACCGTGATCACGGTGCGGACATTACGGTCAAGGCAACCACGGTCAGAGCAGCCATGGCGTTCCTGGCCGAGCCCGCCGTGGCCGAGGCGGTGCTGGCCGAGGCCATCGGACCAGGCAGCGACGGCGCCGCGGCGCTCGGTCTGTTCGCCGAGACACTCGAGCCGTTGGTGCCGCGGGCCGCTCGCGCGGCCTTGCGGTGGCTGCGCGCGATGGCCTACGAGCGGCTCGGTATTCTCGCCCGGGCTGAGGCGGCCTACCACGCCGCGGAAGCAGTCGACCCGCAGTGGCCGCCGACGCTGATGGGGCTTGCCAGATACGCCAGCGACCGCGGTGACGCGGCCCGAGGGCTGGCGCTGCTGCGTCGCGCGGGCACCCCGGCCGACCACCCATTGGTTGAGCTGCTCGAGCAGTTCCAGGCCATGCCCCGGCCCGACCTCGGCCGCAACCAGCCGTGCTGGTGCGGATCCGGCCGCAAGTACAAGACATGCCACCTTCACCACGAGCAGCTCTCACTGGATGAGCGCGCGGCGTGGCTGTACCACAAGGCGGGCATGTTCCTGCTCGACGGCCCGTGGCTCGACGTGGTGATCGAGACCGCACGAGTGCGGGCACAATTCGCCGAGGTGCCCTACGCCGTGCTCGGCGCGCTGGACGCCCCGCTGGTCACCGACGCGGTCCTGTTCGAGGGCGGCGCGTTCGCTGAGTTCGTGGCTACCCGGGGTGTGTTGCTGCCCGAGGACGAGCGGCTGCTGGCCGAGCAGTGGCTGCTCATCGACCGGTCGGTGTACGAGATCGAGCACGTCCGACCTGGTGTGGGCTTCACGATGCGCGACGTGCGCACCGGCGACGTCCACCAGGTCCGGGAGCGCACGGCCAGCCAGACCGTGAAGCGCGGCGTGTTGGTGTGTGCCCGCGTCGTGCCTGCCGGTGACACGACACAGATCTTCGGAGGCATCGAACCCGTCGCCTTGCACGAGCGCGACGAGCTCATCGCGCTGCTGGATTCCGGCCCCGATCCGCTGGACCTGGTTGACTTCCTCACCCGGCGCTTCGCCCCACCGGCCCTGCGCGACATCGAAGGCGATCCCCTGGTGTTGTGCGAAGCCACCCTGCGGACTGGTGACCCCGCAGCGTTGACCACCAAGCTGGACCAGATCTACCAGCGCGACGACACCGACCCGCCACAATGGATCGAGTACGTCACCACCCACGGCGCCGACCGCATCCGTGCCACCCTGCGCCTCGACGGGCCCGAACTGGCCATCCACGCCAACAGCGATGCCCGCATCGACCGCGTGCTTGACACGCTCCAGGCGCTCGATCCGACGCTCACCATCGTCAACCAGTCACGCCAGCCGGCCCGCGACGTACGGGAAGCCGCCACGCTCGCCGCCCATGCCGCACCCGCAGGCGAGGACCCTGCCCACCTGGACCCTGCGCACCGGCTCGACCCCGCCGATCCCGAGGTCGCCGCCGCACTCGACCGATTCATCCGCGACTACGAGCAGAAGTGGCTCGACGAGCCGATCCCCGCCCTGGCCGGGCACACACCCCGCCAGGCCGCCGCGGACCCCACTCGACGCGGCGACCTGATCGGGCTCCTCGACTCCTTCCCCACCCAGCACGACAATCCCGGAACGATGAGCCCAGACCGGCTCCGCACCGCACTCGACCTGTGGTGATCTCCATATCAGGGCCTAGGCGCTGTCATCGTCGGAGACCCGTGAGATCGCCCCGCCAAGGGTGCGGATGACAATCAAGGACTCCGGATTGGGCCGATGCGCGTCACAGTCAATCATGGTTTCGATCGCTTGGTCGGTCAACGCATCCCGGAAGTGCGACTTGAAGAAGTAACGGCCGCCGGCCGGAAACGCCGACGTGCGCGGGCCCAAGCGCCGGTACGGTGCTCGCTTTGCTGGCGGTGGCGGAGAGACGAGCGGTGACCGTCGACCATCTCCTCGACGCCCTGCTGCGGACCGGGCCGCGGTCTGCTCGTGATCGACAACTGCGAGCACCTGCCTCGACGCGCCGATGTGGTCGAGCATGACCTCACTGCCGCAGCGCTTACGACCTGGCCAAATGGAAGTTTGGGGATCGCGGCACTTGCCGCGACCTATGCCGGTGACCTGCCCCAGGCACGGAACTGAACAACCGGATGACGGTTGTCGCGGTATCGCCTATCCTCGCGCGCCTTCGGCGCCTTCGGCGCCTACGTCGCCGGGGAGATCGACAATACCGCCGGTCACCGGGGGCCAGGCCGAGGACGGGCTGCGGGGCTATCGCGATGTCATCGGCTACTTCGCCCGGACCGGCAACTGGACCCATCAGTGGGTGACTCCGCGCAACCTCGCCCGTCTGCTGCACCAGCTTGACGATCACGAGGCCGCAGGACTACTCGACGCCGCGGCCGACCACGCACCTGCCGCGAGCGCTGTCCCGGACACCGGGACAGCGCGCCACGGACTCTCCGGCGGCACCCGGGCCCTCAGCCGGACGCAAGCCCTTGCGGTGGCCCGGCAGGCGATCGAGCGAAATCTGCTACGCCGTGACAGCGGTCGTCAGCCGCTTTGACCGCCTGGTGACTGCAACTTGAGGTCGCTCTCGTCCAACTCCGATGACGGAACGGGCACCGAGTCGACCGGTACCGATTCCACCTCGTCAAACTCGCGCAGCCGCTCCTGGTATTCGGCTGTCACGCCCTCTTGCGCTGCTTCGGCGTCGAAACCAGCTGTGTCGTCGACGCTGGGTACGTCATCAGCTGACGCCTCGTCAGTTGTCACGTCAGTTGTCTCGTCAGTTGGAGACTCGGGATTGAGGTCGGTGTCCTGTTGAGTGGCTTCAGGCTCAGTCATCGCCTGGTCCTTTCTCGTGTTCGGCGCGTCTGTCTATTCAATACCACCGACGGAAGATCGGGAAACATACCCGGCCTTACGAGGCGCAACGCCGGTAGCGGATCAAGTAGCGGCCGCTTCGCCCCGTCCAGACCACATCCCAGCCCTTCCGCTAGGGCAACGTCGTCGATAGGCCGAAGAAGAGGTGCTGTAGGGCGTAGCCGACTCGCAGATGAGCCACACTCTGTGTGTGGCCGGCATGATCGAGCGGGCGCGTGAGGCCTTCGGGCGCCAGGCGTGGGCCGACGCCTACGAGCTCCTCGCTGCTGCCAGCGAGAAGGGGCCGCTCGATGTCGAGGATCTCGAGCACCTGGCCATCGCGGCGTACCTCACAGGCAAGGACGACGAGAGCGCGCAGGCCTGGGAGCGCGCACACATCGAGTGTCTGCGCCTCGACGACGCGGCCGACGCGGCCCGGTGTGCGTTCTGGTTGGGGCTGGCACTTCTGCACCGGGGGGAGATGGCGCGCGCCGGCGGATGGCTGGCACGAGCCAGCAGGCTCGTTGAGGAACGCGAGCTCGACTGTGTGGCGCGTGGCTACCTGCTCCTGCCTGCCGTGCTTCAAGCCCTCCAAGGCTGTGAGGCCCGCAGGGCGTACGCGCTGGCCACCGAAGCAGGCGACATCGCCGAGCGATTCGGCGACAAGGACCTGCGTGCCTTCGCCTGGACGGGCCGAGGTCAGGCGTTGATCGCCCTTGGTGAGACGGCGCGCGGGGTCGCGCTGCTCGACGAGGTGATGATTGTGATCACCACCGGCGAGGTTTCTCCCATCCCGGTGGGAATGGTCTACTGCGCCGTGATCGAGGCGTGCATGGACGTCTTCGACCTCCGGCGGGCGGCGGAGTGGACTGAAGCGCTGAGCGGGTGGTGCGAGGCCCAGCCCGACCTCGTGCCCTATCGGGGCCAATGCCTGGTGCACCGCTCTAAGATCCTGCAGGCCCACGGCGAATGGCCGAAGGCCGCTTCCGAGGTCCAGCGGGCCCGCGAACGGCTTTCCCAGCCGCCTCACCCCGCGTTGGGCGTCGCCCTCTACCAGCAGGGCGAGTTGCATCGACTTCGCGGGGAGTTCGAAGCGGCCAAGGAGGCGTACCGGCTAGCCAGCCGGTACGGGTGTGAGCCCGTACCGGGCCTCGCGCTCCTCCGGCTTGCCGAAGGCCACGTTGTGGCTGCAGCGGCCACCATCCGTCGCGTCGTGGAGGAGACGCAGGGCCACCTCGCCAGGCCGATGATGCTGGCCGCCCACGTCGAGATCATGCTCGCTGCTGGCGATGTCGAGGCGGCCCGGGTGGCCACCGATGAGCTGTCGGAGATCGCGGCCAAGATGAACGCGCCGCTGCTGCGCGTCATCGCCGCCTACGCCGGTGGGTCTGTGCGCCTCGCCGAGGGCGAAGCCTCCTGCGCGCTCGGGGACCTTCGCCGGGCCTACACCGGCTGGTGGGAGCTAGCGATGCCCTACGAGGCTGCCCGCACCCGAGTCCTCATCGGGCTCGCCTGCCGGGCGCTCGGGGACGAGGACAGCGCCGAGTGGGAACTCGACGCCGCCCGCGCGGCATTGGACCAGCTTGGTGCCAAGCCCGACTTGACTCGGATGGTGGAGCTCGTGGGCACCGCCGGCCGGACATCGGCGAGCACCGTGACCGCTCGCGAATGTGAGGTGCTGCGGCTGGTCGCCGAAGGCAAGTCCAACCGCGAGGTCGGTTTCGAGTTGCTCATCAGCGAGCACACCGTCGCGCGCCACCTCCAGAACATCTTCGCCAAGCTCGGCCTGTCGTCGCGGGCCGCCGCCACCGCCTACGCCTACGAACACGGCCTCGTCTGAATTTGGCCAAGGCGCCCGCGTGGTCAGATCGGACCACATGGCTCCGCCAGCAAATGGTGGATCCAGGCGATGCGGCCGCGCTGTCACCTTTCGTACCGTGCTCGCATCGTGTGACGGCGCGCAACAACAGCCAGGAGGCGGTCATGAGCAGCCAGCAGATTGAGACCCAGCACGGCGCCAAGGTCGAGTGACAGGAGTCGGCCATGAGCATCGGTGCGGGTGCCCGGGAGAATGTGGACACGCTGGTCATCGGGGCGGGGCAGGCTGGGCTGGCCACGAGCTACTGGCTCACGCAAGCCGGTGTCGAGCACCTCGTCGTGGATCGGCGGGATCGTCTCGGCGGGGGCTGGATGGATCGCTGGGATAGTTTCTGCCTGGTCGCGCCGAACTTCACCATCTGCCTGCCAGGCATGCCCTACGCCGGGCCTGACCCGGACGGTTTCATGCCGCGCGACGAGGTCGTGAGCTACCTGCGGGCATACGCCGCGTCGTTTGCCGCGCCGGTGCGGCTGGGCACACCCGTGGCACGCCTGGCCGCGTCGAACGGTCGCTTCGAGGCGCAGGCCGACGGGACGACGTTCGTGGCGCGCAACGTGGTACTCGCGACGGGCCCGTACCAGCGGCCGAAGGTGCCTGCTGTGTCCGGGCTGCTCCCGGGCCACGTCCAGCAACTGCACTCGCAGGATTACCGGCGGCCGGAGCAGCTTGCCGACGGTGCTGTGCTCGTGGTCGGCACCGGTCAGTCGGGCACCCAGATCGCCGAGGAGCTACACCAGGCCGGCCGTGAGGTGCACCTCGCGGTGTCCATGTGCCCGAGCGCTCCTCGCCGCTACCGCGGGCGTGACGTCGTTTGGTGGCTACAGCAGTGCATCCGGCACGGAGCAGATGTCGGCGTTCCCTTCCCCACCGTCGAGGATCTCCCGTCACCGGCCGAGAGGTTCGCCTGCGATCCGCATGTCTCTGGCACCAACGGCGGCCATGACATCAATCTGCGGCAGTTCGCCCGCCAGGGTGTCCATCTGTACGCGCAACTGGAGTCGGTGACCGGCACGACAGTGCGATTCAGCGACGACCTCGATGAACGGCTGGCCTTCGCCGACTCGCGGTTCGATGAGCACTTCCGGCCGATGTTCGACGCCTACATCGGTGCGGCCGGCATTGACGCGCCACCCGACAACCGTCCGCCGCATGACGACTTCACGCCCAGCACGACCACTGACCTCGACCTCGACGCCGAGGGCGTCGGCACCGTCGTCTGGGCGACCGGCTACCGGCTCGACTTCGGCTGGGTGGATCTACCCGTGCTCGACCAGTGGGGATACCCGCGACACGTCAGGGGCGTCACCACACACCCCGGCCTGTATGCCATCGGTCTGCGCTGGCTGCACTCCGAACCATCCTCGACGCTAGCCGGAGCCGGCGCCGACGCCGCGCACATCGTCGAGCACATCGCGTCGGACGAGATGCGGACGTTATTCAGCGGCCCCGTCCCGGCAACTCTTCTTTAGCGAGACCCTCAGACAGCGAAGGGCACCCTTGATGCCAACAACGTAAAG
>JBOHGX010000015.1:0-1603 GCA_050700255.1 Pseudonocardiaceae bacterium | reverse complement strand
GGGTCCAACCTTGTCGACGGCGATCGGGTCGATCTTCACGTCGGCCCAGTCCCGGAACTGCGCGGGCGGCGGTACGTCCGGGTTCGCGGCGAACTCGGTTTGGGTCACGATCTCTTGCTGGGCGGGCGGCGAGGTGAGCCACTCCATCAGCGCCACCGCGGTCGGTACTGCGTCCGAACCGCGCACCACGCCGACACCGGAAACGTTGGCGTGTGCCCCGGCGCCGGCCTGGTCAGGCCACGCCGGCGCGACCGGGAAGTCGGGGTTCTCCTGCAGCGCCCGGCCGAGGTAGTAGTGATTGCTCAGCCCGACGTCGCAGCCACCGGCGGCCATCACCGCAAGCATCTCCCCGTCGGAGCCCAGGATCTCCGGCTCGTTGGCCATCCACGAGCGCAGCAGCTGCTCGGTGGCCTCCGGGCCCCGCTTGGCGATCATGTCGGCGACCAGCGACTGGTTGTACTCGCTGTTCGAGGTGCGCAGGCAGGTGCGGCCCGCGTACTGCGGGTCGCCGAGATCGGCGTAGCTGGTCACCGCGCCCTCGGGGACCCGTTCAGTGGACACCACGGGCACCCGCAGCCGGGTGGACAGCGCCCACCAGGCACCGCCGCCGTCGTGCAGTCGCTCGGGCACCTGAACCCGCAGCGGCTCGCTGGTGACGCCCTGGAGCAGTCCCGCCTGCTCGGCTCGCCACAGGTTGGCCAGATCGGTGGTGATGAGCACGTCGGCGGGGGTGTCCGCACCCTCCTGCCGCAGCCGCTCGAACAGCTCCGGCGCGGTACCACCACGCAGCTCGATCTTGACCCCGGTTCGCTGTTCGAAGTCGCGGAAGACCTGCTCGTCGCCGTAGTGCGAACGGCCGTTGTAGACCACGAGCCGGTCGGCGAACTGGATGCCGGCGGTGTCCACCTCTATGGTGCTCGCGCTCCCGGTGTCACCGCCCTGGCCGGCCGCGGGTCCGGCGCCGCTACCACCGAAGGCGACCACCGCGCCGCCTACGGCGAGGATGGCCGCAGCGACGATGGCGGCCAGGACGGTCCACCGGCGACGGATGAGGGTCAAGAGCATCGCTGTCCTCCGGGCACGTTCGCGTCAGGGTTCGCAGCCGCTGACGGCCCCCGAGGCGACGACCATATATACCCTTATGTCGTATATTTTAGGGTAGCTTAACCACAGTATGAGGCCGTTCGCGATCCGTGCCATCGATATCCGGAAGGCCTTCGGATCGAGCCGCGCTGTCGCCGGGGCAAGCCTGCGGGTGAAGCAGGGCGAGCTGGTGGCCCTGCTGGGTCCGAGCGGGTCGGGGAAGACGACGCTGCTGCGCGTCGTCGCCGGTTTTGAGGTCCCCGACACCGGGAGTGTGTGGATCGGCGGGCGGCAGGTGGCGGGCGAGCGCGTCTGGGAGGAGCCCGACAAGCGCCGGATCGGGATGGTCTTTCAAGACGGGGCGCTGTTCCCGCACCTGACCATCGCCGGCAATCTCGCCTTCGCCGGGCCGCGGCCGGGCCGCGCGCAGGAATGCCTGGAGCTGGTGGGCCTGGCGTCGCGGGGTAGGTCGTACCCGCACGCGCTCTCGGGCGGCGAGCGGCAGCGGATCGCCCTGGCC
>JBOHGX010000014.1:0-37204 GCA_050700255.1 Pseudonocardiaceae bacterium | reverse complement strand
TGCTGGGCAGCGACTCGATGCCGCTAGACGTCGGCCGCCAGCACCGGCTGGCCACCGCCGCCATCCGTGACGCACTCGCCCAACGCGACCAAGGATGCGCCTTTCCTGGGTGCCACCGACCGCCCCGCTATTGCGAGGCCCACCACATTCTCGAGTGGCTCGACGGGGGCGAAACAAAAGTCGACAACATGTGCCTGCTCTGCGCCTATCACCACACCATCGTGCACCGCCAAGGATGGCGCATCCGAATCGACGCCCGCGGCCGACCCGAATTTACTCCGCCTCACACTATCGACCCCACCAGAACACCACTCCACGCCCGGCTTCGGCAGTGAAACCGCGGCAGTAAGTAGGAGGTCAGGACTGCTGCGGTCGGGGCGCGGGCGGAATGTTCTGGTTGAGAGCGAACACGTTGCCCGGATCGAGGCGGGCCTTGAGGGTGGTCAGGCGCCGCCAGGTGTCAGCGGGATAGGCCTCCTGGATGCGGTGGGCGCCCTCGTCGCCGAGGTGGTTGACGTAGGTGCCGCAGGACCATAGCCGCAGCGCCGCCCAGGTGTCGCGGGTCCAGTCGATATGTGGAGTCGGGTCCTGCGCAGCGTCGTCCCAGGTGCTGGCCGCGAGCAGCATGTGGGTGGCATCGCGATGTCCGAAGGCGGTCGCCACCGCGGGGTTCTGCATCCGGCCGCCGAGCCGGCGCAGCAGCACCTGGTTGTGCGGCGAGGACGGGTGGGTGCCGTTGGCGACGAGTTGTTCGATCGCGGCGTTGTCGACCTCGCGGAGGAAGTCGGATTTGGCATAGCAGGGCCCCGGCCGGCCACGATGGCGGCGTCGAACATCTGCTGCAGTGCGGTGTAAGGCAGTACGTCGAAAGTGTCGAGAGCTGGGTGCAGGGTGCAGGGTGTGCTGCAGTGGCCGCAACAGCCGCTCGCCCGCTTCGAGGTTGCCGAAATGGGCGGCTGCGATGCAGGCGACGGGCCGGTCGCGAAGTTCGGGCGGGAACTGCGGTATCGGCGGCGCTGTCACCACAGCGGCGACGATCCCCACCTCGGCTGGGAGCTCGGCACCCACATCACGGCACAGCTGCAGCGCTTCGACGGCCTGGTCAGCCGGATGCAAGACCATGCCGCCGAACACCGGGCCGACATCGTGGAGCTGGAATCGGAAGACGGTCACGATCCTGAAGTTGCCGCCGTCACCGCGCAGCCCCCACATCAGCACGGGGTCGATGGTGTCGTCGACATGCAGGACTGTCCCGTCGGCGGTCACCAGCTGCGCAGCGATCAGGTTGTCCGCGGCCAGGCCGTGCAACCGGCTGAGCCAGCCGATGCCGCCGCCGAGGGTGAGTCCGGCCACGCCGGTGTCGGAGATCTCCCCACCGGGAGTCGCGAGGCCGTAGGCCTGGGCGGCGGCGTCGAACTCCCGCCACAGCACACCTGGTGCCACGTCGGCGGTCCGTGCGTCCGGGTCCACGGTGATGGCCTTCATCGGCGAGAGGTCGAGCATCAGCCCACCCTCGCAGACCGAGTGGCCGGGGATGCTGTGCCCACCGCCGCGGACTGCGACCGCAGCCCGTGCCGGCGGGCGAGCCGGGCAATGACAGCCAGGTAGCGGTCGATCGCGCCGTTCCAGACTCGGCGGGCGTCGTAACCGGCATCGCCGCGGGTGAGCAGTTCACCGGTGAATTCGCTTGGAGCGGATGCCCAGGCTCTTGGAGATCGAGAACGGGTCGGAACCGGACTTTCTGGATCTTCGCGAGCTCGTCAGGGGACCGCGAACCGCACGGACCCTGAGCGTGGCCACCGGCGGAGACCTCTCGGCGAGCGCCGGTTCCGCGACGTTTTGGCACCCTCCGGGATCCGTCACGAAATGCGGGTGATATCCCGCGACAACGCCGGCACTTGGGGCACTCTCATCCTCCTTGGTTATGCAGGCGGCGGCTGCCCCACCCACCGGCCCGGGACTGCTGCTGCTGCTGCTGTCGGTCCGCGACCGGCTGGTGATCGATCACGCCGCTGAGACCGCCCGGCAATGGCTGGCCGAAATCGATGACGGCACGGCCGACGGAATACCCCACGCGATCGCAGCTTTGGCCCGTCAGGCTTTGGTGCCAACCAAGCAGGCCGACGAACTCCGCTCCAGGGTCCATACCCGAGCCGGACGTTGGATGACAATGCACGCCGAGAAGATCGGCCCCTGCACCGCCAGCGTCATCCTGGCACCCTCCCACCCCTACGAGGTCGCCGCCCTGCCCGCCGACGCCCGCAGTGAGCTCGCCGCCAAGCTGTTCTTCGATCACTCCCCCGCATACTAAAAGTGATCGAGAAGCGGCGCCCCGATTCGGGCATTCTGGAGTCATGCGCACGATCGGCAATGTCCTGTGGTTCCAGCTGGCGGGCTGGTGGCTCGCGCTGCTGTACGCGATCGCGGGCGTGCTGGCCTGCGTCCTGATCGTGACGATCCCGTTCGGGATCGCGGCGTTCCGGCTCGCCGGGTATGCGCTGTGGCCGTTCGGGCGCCGGGTCGTCGTCCACCGCGGCGCGGGCGCGTGGTCCGTGCTGGGCAACATCCTGTGGATCGTGCTGTTCGGTTGGGAGCTGTTCTTCGCGCACGTCGTCGCCGGGCTCCTGCTGATGCTGACGATTATCGGCATCCCGTTCGGGTTTGCGTCGCTGAAGCTGTCCGTGCTCGCGCTGGTGCCGCTGGGCACCCGGGTGGTCGACGCCGACGTGGCGGTCCCGGGATACCAGACTGAACCGGTGTACCGGCGCAAGCCGCAGGCAACGGGGCCCGGTCGGTAGGCTGACGCGATGACCGAGGCCAGGGCCAGCGCGACGCCTCCGGCGCAGGACCTGACCGAGCGGCTGCGCCGGCTGCTCGACGGCGAGCCCGGGGTGCTCGTCGCCTACCTGTACGGCTCGCACGCCCGCGGCCGGGCCGGGCCGCTGTCCGACGTCGACGTCGCCGTGCTCCTCGACGGCGACACCCAGGACCGCGGGCTGGAGCTCGCCTCAGCGGTCGCCGAGACCGTAGCACCATCGCGCGCGGACGTCGTGGTCCTCAACGACGCGCCACGCCCCCTGGCCTACCGCGTCCTGCGCGTCGGCACGCTGCTCGTCTCGCGTGACGACCGGGCCCGGGTCGAGCACTGGGTCCGGACCGTCGACCGCTACCTCGACATGGCACCGGCCCGGCGCTTGCTGGCGGCCGGCACGCGGAACCGGTTGCGCGAGGGACGCTTTGGTCGACGCTGAGGTCGTCGGTCGGCGGCTGCGCGTGATCGGCCGCCGGCTGGGTGCGCTCCGCGACGTCTGCTCGCACGGCGAGAGCACCTTCCTCGCCGATCCGGCGCTGCAGGCGCAGGCGGAGCGGCATCTCCAGCTCGCCCTCCAATGCGCGATCGACATCGCGCTGCACATCCTCGCCGATGACACCGACCGGACTCCCGAGGACTACGGCACGGCGTTCCGCGAGCTCGCCGCGGTCGGAGTGCTGGACCGGGATCTGGCCGATCGGCTGCGGCTGGTGGCTGGGCTGCGCAACGTGCTCGTGCACGCCTACCTCGACGTCGACCCGGCTCGGATCTGGACGCACCTGGGCCGGCTCGACGATCTCGAGGACTTCGCGCACGCCGTCGACGCGTACCTGAAGCAGGCTGAGTCTGAGTAGCCAGCCCGCGGCGTCAGGCGCCGGCGAGGACCGCGGTGACCAGGCGGGTGCACCAGTCGAGCAGCTCGCGGTCACGCAGCGGTGCAGCTCCGATGCGGTCCGCTCCTTCCGTGGGGCGGGGCACGGACAGGGTTGCCACGGCGGGCTTGTACACCGCCTTGGGATACAGCCGGCCCAGTCGCACCACCTGCGAGTCCGCCAATTGCACCGGGGCGAAGCGCAGCGTGGAGCCCGGTGCTGTCACCTCCGCGATCCCGAGCGCCCGGCACACCTGGCGGAACCGAGCGACATCCAGCAGGGTGACCACGGCAGGGGGGAGGGCGCCGTAGCGGTCCGTCAGCTCGTCGGTGACGGCGGCCAACCCGGCCGCATCCGCCGCCTCGGCGATCTTGCGATAGGCCTCCAGCCGCAGCCGCTCGCCCGGGATGTAGTCGTGCGGCAGGTGTGCGTCCACCGGCAGCTCCACTCGCGCCGGCGCAGGTTCCGCGGCAGCACCAGAGGGTGCCGCACCGGCCGCGCTGCGGAATGCCTCCACAGCCTCGCCGACCAGCCGGATATAGAGGTCGAACCCGACCCCGGCGATGTGCCCGGACTGCTCGCCGCCCAGGATGTTGCCGGCACCGCGGATCTCCAGGTCCTTCATCGCGACGGCCATGCCCGCACCCAGCTCGGTGTGCTGGGCGATGGTGGACAGCCGGTCGTGCGCCGTCTCGGTCAGCGGCGCCTCGGGCGGGTACAGGAAGTAGGCGTACCCACGCTCGCGGCCACGCCCTACCCTCCCACGCAGCTGGTGCAACTGGGCGAGCCCCAGCATGTCACCGCGCTCCACGATCAGCGTGTTGGCGTTGGTGATGTCCAGCCCGGTCTCGACGATCGTGGTGCATACCAGCACGTCGTGCTCGCGTTCCCAGAACCCGGCGACGGTGCGTTCGAGCTGGTCCTCGTTCATCTGCCCGTGCGCGACCGCCACCCGCGCCTCAGGTACCAGCTCGCGGATCCGCCGGGCGGCCTTCTCGATCGAGGACACCCGGTTGTGCACGTAGAAGACCTGCCCGTCGCGCAGCAGCTCGCGGCGGATCGCGGCACCGACCTGCTTGTCGTCGTAGGTCCCGACGTAGGTCAGCACCGGGTGGCGCTCCTCGGGTGGGGTCAGGATGGTCGACATCTCACGGATCCCGGCCAGGCTCATCTCCAGGGTCCGCGGGATCGGGGTGGCCGACATCGTGAGCACGTCGACGGCGGTGCGCAGGGCCTTGATGTGCTCTTTGTGCTCGACGCCGAAGCGCTGCTCCTCGTCGACCACCACCAGCCCCAGATCCTTCCAGCGCACCCCCGTCTGCAACAGCCGGTGGGTGCCGATCACGATGTCCACCGAGCCGTCGGCGAGCCCGGCGAGAACCTCCGCCGACTCGGCGGGGTGGGTGAACCGGGACAGCCCGCGCACCGTGACCGGGAACGAGCGCATCCTGTCCGTGAAGGTCTGCAGATGCTGCTGGGCCAGCAGCGTGGTGGGGACCAGCACGGCTGCCTGCTTGCCGTCCTGCACGGCCTTGAAGGCGGCCCGCACGGCGATCTCGGTCTTGCCGTAGCCGACATCGCCACAGATCACCCGGTCCATCGGGATCCCGCGGCGCATGTCCGCCTTGACCTCGTCGATCGCGGCGAGCTGGTCAGGCGTCTCCGTATAGGGGAAGGCGTCCTCCAGCTCGGCCTGCCACGGGGTCTCCGGACCGAACGCGTGCCCCGGCGAGGACTGCCGAGCCGCATAGAGCTGCACCAGCTCGGCGGCGATCTCCTTGACCGCCTTGCGGGCCCGACCCTTGGTCTTGGCCCAGTCCGACCCACCCAGCTTGTTCAGCGTCGGCAGCTCACCGCCGACGTAGCGGGTCACCTGGCCGAGCTGGTCGGTGGGGATGAACAACCGGTCCCCCGGCTGACCCCGCTTGCTGGCCGCGTACTCCACCAGCAGGTATTCCCGCGTTGACCCGCCGACAGTGCGTTCCACCATCTCCAGGAACCGGCCGATGCCGTGCTGCTCGTGCACCACGTGATCGCCTGGCTGCAGCGCCAGCGGATCGACGGCGTTGCGGCGGCGGACCGGCATCTTCTGCATGTCCTGGGTGCGGGTGCCGCCGCGGGCGCCGGTGATGTCGGTCTCGGTGAGCACCACCAACCCCAACGCGGGGGCCAGGAAGCCGTCCTCCAGAGTGCCGCGGACCACCGTGACGGTGCCCGCGGCTGGTGGTTGCAGAAGGCCGTCGGCGGCATGCGCGGCGGGCACGTCGGCGTCGCGCAATTGCTCGCAGGCGCGCTGCGCCGTGCCGGTGCCAGGCACCACCAGCACCGCTGCGCCCCCGATGGCGGTATGGGCGCGCAGATCGGCGAAGGCTCGTGCGACATCACCGTGGTAGGGGTGCGCAGGAATGATCTGCAGCCGCAGCGGACCCTCGGTGTCAGTGGTCAGCGGGCTCAGCGTCCACCAGGCCACTCCGGTGCCGCGGGCGTGCTCAGCAACCTCGCCCAGGCTGCGGTAGGCCGAGGCGGACAAGTCCAGCGCCGCGACGTCGACCGGGGCGGCACCGCCGCCAGCGGCGACCATCCAGGACGCCTCCAGAAACTCCTCGCCGGTGCGGACCAGATCAGCGGCCCGGGCCCGGATCCGCTCCGGATCGGCCAGCAGCACATGGCTGCCCCGCGGCATCGCGTCGGTGAGCAGCGTGAGCTCAGTGCCCGCAAGCACCGGAATGAGCGATTCCATACCCTCCGCCGGCACCCCGGAGGCGACCTTCTCCAGCAACTCGCCGACCGGCCCGGCCGGCGCGTGCGCGGCGAGCTGTGCCGCGGTCGCCCGCACCGCGTCGGTGAGCAGCAGCTCCCGGCACGGCGGTGCGTGCAGCTCATCGGCGGGCGCCAGGGTGCGCTGGTCGGCGACGGCGAACGAGCGGATCTCGCAGACCTCGTCACCCCAGAACTCCACCCGCAGCGGATGGTCGGCGGTGGGCGGGAAAACGTCGATGATGCCGCCGCGGACCGCGAACTCGCCGCGCCGGTCCACCATGTCGACCCGGGTGTAAGCGAGATCGGCCAGCCGGGCCAGCACGCCGTCGAAGTCGTGCTCCTGCCCGACCCGCAGCCGCACCGGGGCGATCTCACCGAGGCCGCCGAGCATCGGCTGGATCAGCGATCGCACGGTGGCCACCACAACCTGCAGGGGCCCAGTGGAGCCGACCGCGACTTCTTCGGGGTGGGCCAGCCGGCGCAGGACAGCCAACCGGCGCCCCACGGTGTCGGCTCGGGGCGACAACCGCTCGTGCGGCAGCGTCTCCCAGGAGGGCAGCTCGGCGACCACACCGGCGCCCAACACGTCGGCCACCTCGGCGGTCAGCTCGCCGGCCTCCCGGTCAGTGGCGGTGACGGCGAGCACCGGATGGCCTGCGCGGGCCAGCGCGGCGACGGCCAACGGACGGGTCGCCGGCGGCCCCAGCAGCTGCATCTCGGGGGCCCCGGCCCCCTCGACGAGCGCACGCAGGGAAGGCTCCGGCAGCACGGCCTCCAGCAGGCCGGACAGGTGAGCGGATGTGGTCGGTAGCGCGGTCGCTACGGGCACCGTGGTGAGCCTTTCAGGCAGACGTAGTCAACTCGAAGTCGACGCAGGACAGACCCCTGCCCGGGACGCAACCGGCACACTGGGTCGCAACACCTACGATACCGGCCGGCTCGCCGCCGGACCGCCGAGGGCAGGCTCTACGTGCCCGGACGCTGCCGCATTAGGTGCCGAGTTCGGCGATCTCGGTAATCAGATCGCAACGTTGCGTTGTATGCTGAAGGCGATCGATCGCTTATCCAACTGCATTATGGCGTGTCTTCTGGTACTGCGCCCGGGCCAGAATAAGCGATTTCCTAGCAGATAAATGCAATGGTGAGGTGGGAATAGTGGCGATCGATGGAAGGTGGACGCGTTCGGGCCATGCGGTGGGCGCGACATGACCAGCATCGTGCTCGGCGACGACCACGTGGTCTTCGT
This sequence comes from Pseudonocardiaceae bacterium, assembly GCA_050700255.1. Classification (GTDB taxonomy): domain Bacteria; phylum Actinomycetota; class Actinomycetes; order Mycobacteriales; family Pseudonocardiaceae. The sequence goes on along the minus strand of JBOHGX010000014.1, from coordinate 29,514 downwards.
GGAATCGCTGGTCTCCGTGCTGGTCGGCGCCGGATTCCGGGTGCCGGCAGTAGGACGGAGTCTAGCCGGGACCATTGAGGCGGTCCGTCACCACCGGCCGGATGTCTGCCTGCTGAGCCGTCATTTCTCCGATGGCGATGGAGTAGCCGCGATCGGTCATATTCTGCTGGTAAGCCCGGCGACCCGGATACTGGTGCTCACAGCAGAGGGTGATACCGATGCGATGCGCCGCGCCGTACGGTTGGGAGCCGCCGGCTATGTGGACAAAACGTGGGGGGTCCGCAAGTTGGTCCAAGCGCTGCAACGGGTCGTCAACGGTGCGGTCGTGCTGGACGCACCCCGGGCGACGACCACTGCGCGATCCGACATCTCCGAAGCGCGCCGGCTCGCTGCGCACCTGACGGCTCGTGAGCGGGAATGCCTGGCGCTGCTCGTCGAGGGCCTCGATACCCGCGCGATGACCCTACGGCTAGGTGTCTCGACCACCACGGTACGAAGCCACGTGCAGGCGCTGCTGACCAAACTCGGGGTGCACTCGCGGCTGGAAGCTGCCACCTTCGCCGTGCGCTACGACCTCGTCGATCATAATCAGCACGGCCCGGATGGCCGCGTCAAGACAGGATAGCCGTGAGCGGCGGGATGCGGCTGAGCACGGTTCGCGGTGTCAGTCCCGTCCGGGTGCTGCTCGTCGACGATCATCAGATGTTGACCGAGGCGCTCGCGGCCAGGCTGTCCAGCACGCCCGACATCGTCGTTGTCGGGCACTGTGCGGCGCGCGATCCCCATCCAGAGGTGCTGGTCACCGTGGCGCGCCCCGACGTCATCGCCATCGAGGTCACCCTGGCCCGCGACGCGGCCCCGCTGCTCACGCTGTTCCGCACGGCCTGGCCGCCCGCACACTTCGTGGTCCTCACCGCCAGTCGCGACCCGCAGCAGGCAGTCGAAGCCGCGCGGGCGGGCGCGGTGGGCTGGGTATCGAAGGAGTCCTCGATCGACACCCTCACCTATGCCCTGCGGTGCGCTAGCCGCGAGTACGCCTGCTTTCCTCCAGAGCAGCTCGGCCGCGTGCTGCGGGAGCTGCGAGCCGACGTCGGTCGAGCCCAGCAACGCGACGGACCGCTGGACTCACTGACCTGCCGCGAGCGCGCCGTCCTGATGTGCCTGGTGGAGGGGCGCCGGCAGACGGAGATCGCCGAAGAGCTCGGGTTGTCGACGAACACGGTACGGACCCACACCAACAAGATCTTCACCAAGCTCGGCGTGCACAGCCGGCTGGAGGCCGTCACTGCCGCTCGAAGTGCGCTGCACGGGAGCCAGGCTCCGGCAACCGGCGTAGCCGTCGTCCTCCCGACGCAGGAGCCCCCGGCCGCGAGACCACCGTAGCGTCATGCCCGGTCACCACTGCCGACAAGGGCTCCCACCATGAGTGAAGCGATCGACGACATACGCCTGGACAGCCCGCGGTCCGGTCTGCTGCCCACGGTGTTGATGTACCACTCGGTTGCCCCCTACGACGAGGACCCGTATCTCGTGACGGTGCATCCCGCGCGGTTCCAGCAGCAGCTGCGCTGGCTGGACCGGCGTGGCCTGCGTGGCACCTCGATGCGTGAGCTGCTGGCCGCCCGGCGCGAAGCCGCTGATCACGGTCTGATCGGGCTGACTTTCGACGACGGCTACGCCGACTTCTCCGAACACGTGCTGCCCGCGCTGCGCCGATTCGGCTTCACCGCAACCGTGTTCGTGCTCGCCGATCGACTCGGTGGCTGGAATTCCTGGGATGAGGCAGGTCCTCGCAAAGCCCTCATGACAGCCGAACAGATCCGCCACGCGGCCGCCAGCGGCATGGAGATTGGCTCGCACGGCCTGCGCCATGTGTCATTGACCAGCACAGTCCTCGGCAACGATGCTGTGACCGCCGAGGTCTCAGGCAGCCGAGCCATCCTGCAGGAGGTGTCCGGTCAGGAGGTCTCGGGCTTCTGCTACCCCTACGGGCACGTGAACGCGGCGGCCGTCAACGCGGTGCGGGCCGCGGGCTACCGCTATGGCTGCGCGATCTGGCCGTCGCCTCTGACCGGCCTACATGCACTGCCGCGCACGTACATCGGGGATCGCGACGGGTCGCTGCGGCTGCGCGCAAAGTGGTACCGACACCGTGTGCGGTGTCGACCCTGGTGAGCCCCCTGACCGTGTTGCACGCGGTCCAGCCCACCGACGCCGGGGTGGCTGGATATGTCGCGGCGGTGGCCGCCGACCAGCTCGCCCGTGGCTGGCGCGTTGTGGTTGCCTGCCCCTCCGGCGGCCGGCTCGCCGCCGAGTTGGCCGCGCGTGGGGTACCGCGACTGCACTGGCCCGCGACGCGTTCGCCCGGCTCGGACACGGTGCCCGAGACCCGGCGGTTACGTCAGGTGATCCTTCAGGTGCGCGCCGACGTGGTGCACCTGCACTCGGCGAAGGCAGGGTTGGCTGGACGGCTTGCCCTGCAGGGCCGACGTCCCACGCTGTTCCAGCCGCACGGCTGGTCGTGGCTGGCGGTTCGTGGGGCGGCAGCGCGCGCGGCGCTGGCCTGGGAACGCTTCGCGTCGCGCTGGACCGACGTGGTCGTGTGCGTCGGCGACGGCGAGGCCGCTCACGCACGGCACCGGCAGGTGCAGGGCCGCCACGTCGTGGTCCGCAACGGCGTCGATCTCGCGAGGTTCACACCGGCCGACGAGCGGGCTCGCGCCGCCGCGCGGGATCAGCTGGGGGTGAGCCGCGAGACGCCGCTGGCGGTGTGCCTCGGCCGGGTCACCCGACAGAAGGGCCAGGACATGCTGCTCCGGGCGTGGCCACAGGTGCTGCGACTCCGCCCGGCAGCGCAGCTGTGCATCGTGGGTGACGGCAACCTCCTGCCCACGCTGCGCGATCGGGCGCCGTCCGGCGTGCGCTTCATAGCACCGGTCGCTGATCCCCGGCCCTGGTACGCAGCGGCCGACGTGGTGGTGCTGCCGTCGCGCTGGGAAGGTTTGTCGCTGACCTTGCTCGAGGCCCTGGCCAGCGGTTGCCCGGTGGTGGTTTCCGACATCCCCGGCCTCTCCGACGCCATCACCGCTGACGTAGGCGCCCGGGTGCCAGTGGGTGACGCCCAAGCGCTGGCCGGCGCCATTGCCCAACGGCTCGCCGAGGCAGACCTGCGCGCGGCCGAAGGACGTGCCGCTGCGCTGGCCGCGCGAGCCTTCGACGTGCAGCGCACCCACGAACAACTCGCCGCCGTCACAACCCAGATCGCCCAGCCCGCAGTGCAATTCGGCTCCGAATGGCGGCCTCGTCATCGACCCACAGCGCAATTGGGCTCCGAATAGCGGTCCGCCACATGGCGTAGGCGGACTACCGCCGATGGCGGAGGACCCGCCACTGCTCTGATGCGACTGTCTGCACAGGGTCGATTGCGGGGGGTGGACGTGGCTGAGCACCGGCTTGCACTCGCGATCAACGGGCGAGAGCGATTGCTGGAGACACGGCTGGTGCCATTCTCGCTGGCGGATGGACCGCTGAGCGCCGGGAGCGGGCGGGCCCGAGTGGGGTCGGTCGCGATCGTGGGCCTGGGCTATGTCGGGCTGCCGACGGCGTTGGCGCTGCTGGGAAGCGCGTCGCGGATCACCGGTTTCGACGTGAGCGACGACCGCCTGCGCGCCATCGAATGCGGCGACGTCGACCTGTCCGACCTCGACCGGGTACGGCTGGCAGCAGCGCATAACGATGACAGTTTCCAGCTCACCAGCGACAGCGCCGCACTGGCCGAATCCGAAGCGGTGATCGTCTGCGTGCCCACCCCGGTGGACACCCACCGCATCCCCGATCTCACCGCCCTGCAGCGCGCCTGCCAGACCGTCGTCGAGCACGCCCACTCAGGACAGACGATCATCTTGACCTCGACCAGCTTCGCCGGCACGACGCGCCAGCTGCTCATCGAGCCCCTCCGGCAGCGTGGCATGACCGTGGGCAAGGACGTCTACGTCGCCTTCAGCCCGGAGCGCATCGACCCTGGTAACCCCGACCACGTGCAACGCGAGACTCCCCGGGTCGTCGGCGGGGCCACTGCCGAGTGCAGCGGCCGGGCCGCGCGGGTGATCGGTCAGCTGACCGATGCGGTGTATCTGGTGTCCTCCCCGGAGGCCGCGGAGCTGACCAAGCTGTACGAGAACATCTTCCGCGCGGTCACCCTGGCACTGGCCAACGAGTTCGCCGACGTGTGCGGCACGCTCGGGCTGGATCCGATCGAGGTGACCCTGGCGGCCGCAACCAAGCCCTACGGCTTCCTCGGCACGTTTCCTGGCCCGGGGGTGGGCGGGCACTGCATCCCGTGCGATCCGCACTACCTGCTGTGGCAGCTGCGGGGACGAGACCGGCCGACGCCGCTGATCGAGCAGGCCATGCAGTCGATTCACGCGCGTCCCGCCCGAGTCGTCGAACGGGCCGGCGAGCTGCTCGCCGCCGAGGGCCGCTCGCTGGCCGGCGTCAAGGCGATCGTGGTCGGCGTCAGCTACAAGTCCGGGGTCTCCGACGTCCGGGAATCACCGGCGCTGCCGATCATCGACGAGCTCGCCGAGCGCGGCGCCGACGTGCACTATCACGACTCGCTGGTACCGGTGCTCCGGACACCGCACGGGCGGCTGATGCGCAGTGTCACAGCTCCCAGCGGAGCGGACTGGGATTTGGCCGTGATCCACGTGCTGCACCCGGGAACCGGCAACGATTGGATCAGGGACTGCCCGCGGATTCTCGACGCGACGTACCAGTTCAACGGCGCTACGCATTGCAGCGTGGTGTGAGGCTTGTGATGACCTCTGGACTGCGCGCCCACATGACGACAACACAGCTGGATACCTCGACGCCGGCGGTCGTTTTCAAGCTCGACCGCAACGTCATGCATCACGGCAGCCTGGGCGCCATCCGTAGCCTGGGGCGACTGGGCGTGCCGGTCTACGGCGTGCACGAGGACCCGTTGGCCCCGGCAGCCAGGTCGCGTTACCTGCACGGCCGATGGATCTGGCAGCCACCCGCCGATGATGTCGAGCGGATCATGGCTGGGCTGATGACGCTCGCGCAGCGGATCGGCCGCCGGGCCGTGCTGATCCCCACCGATGACGCCGGCGCGATTTTCCTCGCTGAGCACGGCACGCAGCTGCGGGGCGACTTCCTGTTTCCTGACCCGCCCTGCGACCTGCCGCGCCGGCTGGCCGGCAAGTACACGCTGTACCAGCTGTGCTGCGAGCTTGGTGAGCCCTGCGTGGCCGCCACCGTGCCGGCATCGGCCGCCGACGCGCGGGACTTCGCGGACCGGGTCGGGTTGCCGCTGGTCGCCAAGCTCGCCACCCCGTGGCGGAGATCCGGGCGGCGCAGCACATGGCTGGTGCGCACCGGGGAAGACCTTCGAAGAGCCTGCGCTGAGCAGCCCGGCGCGGCTCTGATGCTGCAGGAATACATTCCGCACTGTGCCGGGCAGGACTACTTCTTTCACGGCTATTTCAATGGCGCACGCTGCCAGCGCGGATTCGTCGGGGTCAAGGAACGCTCCTACCCCGCACACGCCGGGCTGACCAGCCTCGGGCGCTGGGTCGACGACGCAGCGCTACATCGCCAGGCCACCGAGTTGGTGACCCGCCTGGGATTTCGGGGCATCGTCGACCTCGACTACCGGTGGGATCCCCGGGATCGTCAGTACAAGCTGCTGGATTTCAACCCGCGGCTGGGTGCGCAGTTCCGCCTGTTCTGCGACACCGCCGGGATCGACGTGGTGGTGGCAGCGCATCTGAACCTCACCGGCCGGCCAGTCCCCGCGGGCTCACCACGCATCGGCCGCCGGTTCCTCGTCGAGAACTACGACCCGATCGCAGCGCTGCGCTACCGGGATGACGGCCTCGATCTGCGGTCCTGGGTGGCGTCGGTGCGCCGGGTGGATGAGTTGGCCTGGTTCGCCCGTGACGATCTCGCGCCGTTCGGGCTGATGTGCCTGCGCATGGGGTGGCGAGCGATGACCCGCCCGCTAGGTCTGCGCAGCTCTGGCGCCGGCAGTCCCCTACCACCCCGCTACCGGTCAGGCCGTAGTGCCCTGGCGCCGATGACCCCGCAACTACCTGCACGGAAGGCACTGACATGAACGACCCGATCGACGTTGCCATCGTGGGCGCCGGTCCCTACGGCCTGTCACTCGGTGCCCACCTGCGCGCCGCCGGCGTGCCGTTGCGCCAGTTCGGGCTGCCGATGCAGTTGTGGCGCGAGGCGATGCCCCGCGGCATGTTCCTCAAGTCGCAGGGATTCGCGTCCAACCTGTCCGACCCGGCCGCGACCCACACCTTGCAGGCATTCTGCGAGTCCACCGGCCGGGACTACGCCGACTACGGGCTGCCGGTACCGCTGGAGACGTTCGTGGCCTACGGGGACTGGTTCCAGCGCGCCGAGGTTCCCCACCTGGAAGAGCTCATGGTCAGCGACGTGCGGGTGTCCAACGGCCACTTCGAACTTACCCTGTCCGACGGAACCAACGCAGTGGCCCGCAAGGTCGTCGTGGCCACCGGCGTGCAGCACTTCGCCCACCTGCCCAGCGCTCTGGCCGAGTTGCCCCCGCAGGTGTGCACGCACACCAGCGCACACGACGACCTCAGCGTGTTCGCCGACCGTGAGGTCGCCGTCATCGGCGCCGGCCAGTCCGCGCTGGAATCGGCCGCCCTGCTGCACGAGTCCGGGGCGCGCGTCACGGTCCTCGCCCGAGCACCGGGTGTGGTGTGGAACGGGGATCCGCTGGCCGCCCAGCGGTCGGTCCGGCGACGGCTGCGGGAACCTGAAGCGCCGCTGGGCTCGGGCTGGTCCACCTGGTTCTACTCGACACAGCCGAACCTGTTCCGCCTGCTGCCACCCGTCCGGCGGGTACGTGCCGCGCGGACCGCACTCGGGCCGGCCGGCGCGTACTGGCTGCGCCGGCGGGTGGAAGGCAAGATCCGCATGCTGGTCGAGCACTCCGTGCGGTGGGCGGACCCTGAGCCCTGGGGAGTGCGGCTGGGCCTGCAGATCAACGGCGGGATCAACGGCGGGATCAACGGCGGGGTCAACGGCGGGGGCAGCACGGAGATCATCGCCGATCACGTCCTGGCCGCCACCGGTTACCGCACCGATCTGGACCGGCTGACCTTCCTGGACAACCGGCTGCGCGCGACGGTGCAAACCCTGGCGGGTAGTCCCGACGTCGGCCCGGACTTCCAGTCCTCGGTGCCGGGCCTGTACTTCATCGGACCTGCCGTGGCCCCGACCTTCGGGCCGGTCATGCGGTTCGTCTACGGCGCGGCCTACGCGGCGCACACGGTGAGCCGCTCGCTGGCCGCCGTCCGCGGGCCACACATCACGGCGGGAGCCCACGGGTGACCACCTCGCTCATCGCGCCGGCACCCACGGTTGGCGTATCGGGCCCGATCGTAGGCCCGGCAGGGGATCTCGCTGGGGCTCAGGCCGGGCGGCTGCGCCGGCGCACCCCGGCTGCCATTCTTCCGATGGTCCTCCCGGCAGTCGACGTCGTAGGCCTAGCCACCGCCGGCCTGCTCGCCGGAGTGTCCGGGTGGTGGGCCACCACCTACGCCTGCGCCGTGCTGATCCTGCTGACCGCCGACGGGCAGCACCGGCTGCGGATCTGCCGGCGGGTCTGCGACCAGATGCCGCGGACCGTGGCGGCGGCAGCGATGCCGCTGCTCGCCGTGCTGCCATGGGTGGGATCCGTCGCCGGCCTGCGGCTGGGATTGCTGTCCGCCGCGTCGCTGATCACCCTGCGCGCCGCGGCCTGCGCCGCAGTGAAATCCGCACACCGCCGCGGGCGGCTGCTCGAGCCGACGCTGATCGTCGGCACCGGCGCCACCGCGGTGCGGGTCGTGGAGCTACTCGGCAACCACCCGGAGTTCGGGTTGGTGCCCCGGGGGTTCCTCGACAGCCGACTCGCCGAGCAGTGCAGCCCACTCCCGCTGCTCGGCGAGCCGGTGGAGCTACCTGATGTGGTCACTCGGTACCGCATCCAGCGCGTCATCGTGTGCTTTCCCACCATCCGGGATGACGAGCTGGTACCGCTGCTGCGCGCGGCCCGCCCACTGCCAGCGGACGTCTGCGTGGTGCCGCGGCTTTACGAGCTGGGCGCAGCGCTGCCCCGTGGCTACCTCGACGAGCTACACGACATCCCGCTGGTGCCGCTTCGCCGCCTCGGGCACGGGCGGGCCGGGCGCGCTACCAAGGCCGGCTTCGACTTCGCCGGCGCTGCGGCCCTGCTCGTCGCCGTCACTCCCCTGCTGCTGGTCCTCGCGGTCGCGATCCGGCTCAACGGTGGCCGCCCCGCGCTGTTCCGGCAGACCCGCCTCACCAGATCCGGGAAGACCATGGAGCTGGTCAAGCTGCGTTCCATGATCGACCACGCGGACTCCGACACCCGCTGGGCAGTGCTGCCCGAGCACACCACCTCGCTTGGACGGTGGCTGCGGACCACCCACCTCGACGAGCTCCCGCAACTCGTCAATGTGTTGCGCGCAGAGATGTCCCTGGTGGGGCCACGACCGGAACGGCCGCACTTCGCGGCGCAGTTCGCTGCGCAGATACCGCGGTATGCCGACCGGTACCGGATGCGGACCGGCCTGACCGGATGGGCCCAGGTGCACGGGCTGCACGGAGACACCTCCATCACCGACCGGATCCGCTTGGACAACCACTACATCGAGTACTGGTCCCCCTGGATGGACATGACGATCTTGGCCCGCACGCTGCGTCCCGTGTCGTCAGGAGGAAGCAAGTGAAAGTTCTGCACGTGATCACCGGGTTGGGCGTCGGAGGCGCGGAGCTGCAGCTGCGGTCACTGCTGCAACACACCCGCAACCAGTCCGACGTCGTGACGCTCTACAACCCCGGTGTGGTCGCTGCGATGATCTCCGGGGACGGCGTGCGGGTACAGGACCTGGGAATGACCCGCAACACCGAGCTGCCCGCGCTGCTGCGCCTGACCCGGCTGATCCGCGCTGGTGGCTACGACGTGGTGCACGCCCACCTGTACCGGTCCTGCATCTACGGCCGGCTCGCGGCCCGGCTGGCCAGCACGCCGGTGGTGGTGACCACCGAGCACTCCATCGGTGAGACCCACCTCGAGCGCAGGCGGATGACCCTCGGGGTACGAGCCCTGTACCTGGGCACCGACCTGTGCTCCGACGCCACGATCGCGGTGTCCCCCGCGGTGGCGCAGCGCCTGACGAAGTGGGGCGTGGCAGCACGCAAGATCGAGATCATTCCCAATGGCCTCGACTTCGGCCGGGTCGCCTTTGACGCCGGCGCCCGGGACCGGATCCGAAGCGAGTTCAGCCTTCCGCTCGACGCGTACGTCATCGGTGTCCTGGGCCGCCTCGACCCGATCAAGCGGTTCGACCTCGTGATCCGGGCTGCTGCGCCGCTGCTCGACGAGCAACGCCGGCTGCTGATCGTCGGCGATGGCCAGATCCGGGCTGAGCTCGAGTTCGAGGCGCAACGCCAGGGCGTCGCGGATTTCGTGACCTTCGCCGGGGAACGCCACGACGTGGCCGCGATGCTGTCCAGCCTGGACCTGTTCATCGCGTCCTCGGAACAGGAAACGTTCGGGCTGTCGGTCCTCGAGGCCCTGGCCAACGGGATACCCGTGCTCTACACGACCTGCCCGGCGCTGGACAGCATCGTGACCGACCGCGCCCGCCAGGTACCCGGCGAGGTCGAGGGGCTGCGCCGCGAGATCGAAGCCGAACTGGCCCACGGGCGCCGCCCTCGCGAGGAGGTGCCGGCCATCCGCGAGCACTACGGCATCGAAGCGGTGACCCGCCGGATCGACGACCTCTACCACCGGCTGATGGCGGGCAAACAGCCCCGCCACCGACCGGACGGCTCCCGGGCCGTGCCCGATTCCATTGGGCCCAACCCCCTAGGAGGCAACGGATGAAAGCCCTGATCACCGGCGGAGCCGGTTTCATCGGCTCGCACCTGACCGAATATCTGCTGGACAGCGGTCACGAGGTTGTCGTGCTCGACGACCTGGCTACCGGCCGGCTGGAGAACCTGTCATCGGTCAGCTGCCACCCCCGCTTCCGTTACGTGCACGGCTCGGTGCTGGACCAGGAGCTGGTCGGTGCACTCGCCGGGCAAGTGGACACGATCTTTCATCTCGCCGCGGCCGTCGGCTCCTTCGTCATCAGGGACCGGACGCTGCAGAGTCTGCACACCAATATTCACGGCACGGAGAATGTCCTGGCCGCGGCGCACCGCCACGCAGTCAAGGTCCTGATCGCCTCCAGCAGCGAGGTGTACGGAAAGAATACCAAGATCGGCTTGCACGAGGACGACGACCGGGTGGTCGGTTCGCCGCTGCTGCACCGCTGGTCCTACTCCGAGGCCAAGGCGGTGGACGAGAGCCTCACCCGCGCCTACGTCACCGAGCTGGGCTTGCACGCGGTGATCGTCCGGTTGTTCAACACGGTGGGTCCCCGCCAGACCGGACGCTACGGCATGGTCATCCCCCGGTTCGTGACCCAAGCGCTGGCCGGTGAACCGCTGACGATCTTCGGGACCGGCGGGCAGGTGCGCTGCTTTTGTCACGTGCACGACGTCGTACCGGCGCTGGTGGCACTCATGGACCACGAGCGGGCGTGCGGGACCGCCGTCAACCTCGGCAGCACCGAGCAGGTGTCCATCGGCGGCCTCGCCCAGCGGGTACTCGCGATGACCGGCTCGGCCAGCGGCATCGTGCACCTTTCCTACGAGGAGGGGATCGGCCCGGGATACGAGGACCTGCAGCGACGGGTACCGGATTGCAGCAGGGCACGAATGCTGATCGGTTTCCGTCCTGTCCGGACGCTGGACGACATCCTCCAGTCAGTGATCGCTGAGCAGGCCAGGCCGGGCCTGACACCGGCAGCGGTGCGCTGATGAGCACCAGCATCGTGCGGACCGGCTCACAACGCCTCGGCGGCGCCGCACCGGGCGCCGGCACGGCGGCAAACAGCAAGGGGGGCAACGGGCACACCCCGCAACGACCGTCGAGGAGGCGCAACGTGCTGACCGGGTCGGCCTTTCTCATCCTGCTGTTCGTCGGAGCGTTGCTGGTCGTGGGACCCCGGGTGATGCCGCCGGACGGACCTCCGGGCACCCTCGTGGTGGGCTCCTTGCCGTTCTGGAATCTCACCGAGGGTCCCGATGTGGTGCTGGCGAATCGGGGCAGCTTCAACGAGGTCTCGCCGTGGATCTACGGCATCGCACGGAACGGTCAGATCGTCGCGCAGGTGCCCGAGCGGGCCGCCGAGACCGCCGCGGGGATGGCTCAGCTGCGCGAGTCGGGAATCCCGCTGGTTCCGACGATCGCGAACGTGACCAACGGCCGGTGGGCCTACGAGCCGGTCGCGCAGATGCTGCACGATCCCGGCGCGATGGACCGGCACGTGAGCGACATCGTCGCGCTGGTGCTGCGGGAGGGCTACGCCGGCATCGACATCGATTACGAGGATCTGCGGGCCACGGATCGGGATGCGTTCAGCGCCTTCGCGACCCGGTTGGGCGAGGCATTGCACGCCGAGGACAAGGTCCTGTCCATCGCCGTGTTCGCCAAGACCACCGACGCCGGTGAGGACCAGCGCAACGTCGCCCAGGACTACGCAGCAATCGGTAGGGCGGCCGACGAGGTCCGGCTGATGGCGTATGACTATCACTGGTCTGCCTCGCCGCCGGGACCGGTCGCGCCGATCACCTGGGTCCGTCAGGTGCTCGACTACGCCAAGACCCAGATCCCCGCGGAGAAGATCGTGCTGGGGGTGCCGGTCTCCGGCTTCGACTGGGTGGACGGCCGCGGCGAACCGGTGAGCTGGCTGCAGTGTTACGGACGTACCAAGGCCTTCGGCGCCACCTTGCAGTACGACCGGCTCAGCCAGTCGCCGTCGTTCAGGTACACCGACGCCCAGGGCCGGGCGCATGAGGTCTGGTTCGAGAATGCGGAGAGCACCACGGCCAAGCTCGAAGCCGCGAAAGCCACCGGTATCCGCGGCGTCTACCTGTGGATGATCGGCGGGGAGGACGACCGCACCTGGGCGCAGTTGCAGCAGGTGCTGCCCGTGGAGAAGGCGTCAGCTCCCAGTACTGACAAGGCGCCCCGCTGATGTCCTGGCCGACGGTGGCGATCCTCGTCTTCGGCGTGAACTTCGCGTTGTGGTCAACCATCGGCCTGCTGCGGCTGATCGAGGAGAGATGGGTCACGCGCCCACGCCGTAGCGCCGGTCCCTCGATGACGGTGGCCGACGTGGCCGTGCTCATCCCGGCGCACAACGAGGAGATGGTCATCGAAAGCAGCATTGGGGCGATCGCTGCCCTGGTTCCGCGCGAGAACATTCACGTGGTGTCCGACGGCTCCACCGATCGGACCGCCGAGCTGGCCCGCCGGGCCGGGGTCAACGTCATCGAGACGCGCACCAACGTCGGCAAGGCCGGCGCGCTCGAGGAGGCGATCGACCGTTTCGGACTGGTCCAACGGTTCGCCATCGTGCTGCTGCTGGATGCCGATACGGCCATCGACCCCGGGTACTTCGACGCCGGACTTCCGCACTTCGACGACCCCGAGGTGGTCGCGGTGGCCGGCGCGGTCCGGACCCACTGGCATAAACAGGGAAAGTCGCTGATCGGCAAGGCGCTGATCTGCCACCGCCAGCGCATCTACGCGATCACTCAGCGCCTGCTGAAGTTCGGCCAGACCTGGCGCTACACCAACGCCACGCACATAGTTCCCGGTTTCGCCAGCATGTATCGCACCGCTGTGCTACCTCGGATCGAGATGAACCCGCCGGGCCTGGTCATCGAGGACTTCAACATGACCTTCGAGATCTACCAGCAGCGGCTGGGCAAGGTCGCGTTCACCCTCGATTCCGTCGCGGTGACCCAGGATCCCGAGAACCTTCGCGACTACGTCCGGCAGACCAAGCGCTGGGTGCTCGGACTGTGGCAGACGGTGCGACGGCACCCACCACGGCTCAACCTGTTCACCGCCATGCTCGCGTTGCTTCTCCTGGAGCTGCTGACCAGTAGCCTGTTCTTCCTCCTGCTGCCGTTCCTGCTGATCGTCCTTCTGGTACCCGCGGTGTACTCCACCGTACTGACCTGGCCGGGGATGGCACCGGTGTACGACACGGTTTCCGCGCACATGAGCCTGCAGGTGCTGCTGCTGGGAGTGGTCGGTGCCGACCTCGTGCTGACGTGCATCGTCGCGCTCATCGAGCGCCGGGTGCGCTTCTTGGCACTGTGGTTTTTCTTCCCGTTCCTTCGGGTGCTCGACGCTGTCATCTCGCTGTACGTACTGCCGCTGGCCTGGCTGCAGTCCACCGGGAGATGGATCAGTCCGGCTCGCCGCATGGTGGAGGCACGACCCACGCTGAGCCAGCAGGTATTGGGCGAGCAGGTGAGCATGTCCTCGGCGAGGGCAGCGGATTGAGACCTGGACCGGATGACATCCCGGAGATCGGATGTTGCCGCCCGCGGACACTGCCGGGCACAGTTGCACCCGTGACGTTTCTGCGGGTGCTGCTCGTCGACAGTCACGCGATGCTGACCGATGCCTTGACCGTCCAGTTGTCCACCGCCGACGATCTGTGGGTCGTCGGTAGCGGCACGCCAGACGATCCCCGCCTGACCGACATCGTCCATATGCTGCGCCCGGACGTGATCACCACGGACATCGGACCTGTGGCTGCTGTCACCGGTGGGATGGTGCGCAACCTCAGTGCCGCCTGGCCCTCAGCACATCTGGTCGTGCTGACCGGAAGCAACGATACGGCTCACGCCGTCGCCGCGGCGCGGGCCGGTGCGGCGGCCTGGGTATCCAAGGAGAGCTCGCTGGATCACCTCCTGGAGGTGCTGCGCGCCGTGCCACTCGGTCATGCCTTCTACCCACCGCGCCTGCTCGGCGTTGTGCTGCGAGAGCTGCTCGACGACGCGCGCCGCGCTCGCGACCACAGCGCGCGGCTCGACGTGCTCAGCTACCGCGAGCGCGAGGTGCTGCTGCGCATGGTGGACGGCCAGCCGGTGAGCCAGATCGCCGTCGAGTCGGTGGTATCCACCAGCACCGTCCGGACCCACGTGCGAAGCATCCTCACCAAGCTGGGAGTGCGCAGCCGTCTTGAGGCGGTGAGCGTCGCTCGCGCCGCAGGTCTGCGGCCCACCGGCGATCAGGCCTGACCGGGTCAGCTAGCTTCACCACCGACCTATCTCCGCATCGGGGAGGACCACCCCATGCCTCGCCTGCCTGTGTTGCTGGTGCTGCTCGGTGTCGTGGTCGGCTGCTCAAGCCAGAGCACTCCGATCAGTCCCGGCATTCCCACCCAGAGCCCGGTCACCGGCGGCTCCGCAGCACCATCGGCCACTGCGCCACCGGGCACTGCGCCACCGGGCACTGGGTCGGCCCCCGAGATCCGGGTCGATGTGGTGGCTGCGGGGCTCGAGCACGTCTGGGACATCGGATTCCTTCCCGGCGGATCTGCACTGATCACCGAGCGCCCGGCACGCATCCGGCTGCTGTCCTCGACCAGGCCCGGCGCGCAGGTCACCGATGTCGCTGCCGAACTCGGTGACGTCTACGTCGCCGGGGAGGGCGGCCTGATGGGGCTAGTGGTGCATCCCGACTTTGCGAGCACTCGCCGGTTCACCACCTGCCAGACCTATCAGGACGGTGACCGGCCGGTGGACGTGCGCCTGATCACCTGGGAACTGTCACCCGACGGCGCACAGGCCCGCCGGGTGGCCGACCCGCTGGTCGCCGGCCTGCCGCTGAACCCCTCCGGTAGGCACTCCGGATGCCGGCCCACCATCGGCCCGGACGGCTACCTCTACGTCGGCACCGGGGACTCCGCGCGAGCGGCCGTGTCCCAGGACCGTACCCTGCTCGGCGGCAAGGTGCTCCGGATCGACCTCGGCACCGGCGGTCCTGCGCCGGGCAACCCGTTCGCTGGTTCCCCGAACTCCGCGGAGCGGCTCGTGTTCACCTACGGCAACCGCAACGTGCAGGGCGTGACGGTGCAGCCGGGAACCGGTCGGCTGTTCATCTCCGAGCACGGCCCCACCGTCGACGACGAGATCAACGTCCTGCGAGCCGGGGGGAACTACGGCTGGGACCCCTCTCGTGGTGGCACCGAAAGCAGTTACGACGAGAGCGTGCCGATGACCGACCTGCGGCGCTTCCCGGACGCGGTCCCCGCCGTGTGGAGCTCCGGCGACGACACCGAAGCGATCTGCGGCGCCGCCTTCATCACCGGTGAGCAGTGGGGACAGCTGCAGGGCTTGCTGGCCGTCGCCGCGCTGGCCGGCTCCAAGCTGCTGCTGATGCGAGTGGACTCCGAGGGAAACGTGACCGGGACCGGGCAACTCCCCCAGCTCGACGGCAGCTACGGCCGGCTTCGCGCGGTGCGTCCGGGACCCGACGGGGCGCTGTACGTCACCACGAGCAACGGCGACGACGACAAGGTGGTCAGGGTCGCCCCGGCCACCTGAGCTAGTGACGCAGTTCGAACGGTGGCGGCGAAGCGGTGCGCCGGATTGAGGCTTGCAGGGTCGCGAGCATGTCATCGGTGGTGATGGCATCGGGATCACGGTGCAGCGCCAGCCCCCGGCGGGCGAGTTCAGTGGCCAGCTGGTGTTGGTGGTCATCGACCTGCTCACCGCGGCCACTGTCCCGGACCGCCAGGATCGGGTATCGCCCGGCGTCCAGAGCGGCCAGCGCCGAGCCGGTACCGGCATGGCTGATCACGATGTCGGCCTCGCGCAGCGCGGCGGCCAGCTCCGCCGCGGGCAGCACCGGGGTGGCCTGGATCGGCAGGTCTCCCACGGGCGTGTCGCCGGTCTGCCACAGCACCTCCACCGGCAACCCGGTCGCTTCGGCCAGCGCACCGGCGGGGGCGAGCAGTGGCACCAGGTGGTCGAACAACCGCCGAAACGGGTACTCGGTGGCGGCGCCAACCGTCACCACCACCCGAACCACCGCCCCGGGCGTCCGCGCCAACGTGACCGGCTCATAGCCGTCGAACACGCTGCCGGCGTACTCCCACGACCGATCCGCCCACTGCGGGTACTGGGTATAGGTACGCACACCCGGCACCCACTGCAGGACCCGACCGGTCAGCGACGGCGCGCTCACCCGCGTCGCGCTCTCGATGTAGTGGCACTCCACACCCCGCGCCGCCAGATACGGCAAGTACCCCAGCGCGATTCCCGACCCCGTCGACACCGCCCTGGTCAACTTCCGGCGCTCCATCAACCGGCGCGCATCGGGGATGCACCGCAGCACATCAGGCACACTGCGCACTCCCACGTAGGGCACGAACTCCACGTCACGATCCGCCAACATCGACCGGCTCTGCTCATTGGCATGGGTCACCCACACCGAGTCGTCGTCGTTGGGCCCGCCATTGGGCGAGATCCGACCAGCCAGATTGTCAAGCTGGGTGAGGTGCCCACCGGTTGTCGCGATAAACAGTGTGGTCATCGGTCCGCGTCCGGACTCGATTCGCAGCGTTCAGCCACCCTTAACCCCGTTCACGTCCAGCATCCGTTTCCCCGTCGAGCACACAGTGCAACGACACTATGCAGCGCGTCACAACCCTACCTGCTCCGCTCGTAGCAGCGAATCGGTACGGTCGCAGCCGTGAATTCCGAGGTTGTCCTTGCCGATCCGCGCAGTGATCCGCACTGGCACCGGCTCGCCGTTGGCCCGCACGGCAGCCTGTTCACGTCGCCACCGTGGATCGACGCGGTGTGCACCACCTACGGCTTCACCCCGGCCAGCAGCATCCTCCTGGGCTGTGACAAGGCAACCGGCGACGGGCAACCACGTGCGGGACTGGCCTGGGTGCCGATCAGCGACATCCGCGGTGACCGGTTGTCCAGCCTGCCGTTCTCCGATCGGGCCGAGCCGCTGATCGATGACGAGGGTGACTGGAAGGCTCTCGCCGACAGTGTCATCACCGCCACTGCCCCGCTGACGCTGCGATGCTTCGATACCGCCGTACCGGTGGGTGATCCGCGCTTGCGCCAGGTCGCGGCGGCGGCGTGGCACGGTACGCCGCTGGACGGCAGCATCGAGGAGATCCGCCAGCGGTTGTCCCAGCATGCCCGCCGCAACATCCGGATTTCCGAACGCGCCGGCGTCCGGATCGAGGCGCACACCGGGCTGGACGCGGTGCACCTTTTTCATGGGCTGCATGTCTCGCTGCGAAAACGCAAGTACCGGCTCCTTGCCCAGCCCCGCGAGCTGTTCGACCACATCTGGGAGACATTCTCCCCCGGTGACGCGATCGTGACGATGCTGGCGCACGCCGGCGACGAGCTGATCGCCGGCGCGGTCTTCCTGACCTGGAACGGCGTGCTCTACTACAAGTTCGGCGCGTCGCGCCACGAGCACCTGGCACTGCGCCCGAACGACGCGATCTTCTGGGCTGGGATCCGCTGGGGAATCGAGCGCGGCGCCCGGCTGCTCGACTGGGGCCTCAGCGACCTCGATCAGCCCGGATTGATCGCATACAAGCGCAAGTGGGCGACCGAACAACGCACCGTCGTGACACTGCGCGCCGGCGGGGAACAAGCCCGCACCGGCTCCGACGCCGGCGCGATGCTGGCAGAGCTCACCCGGCTGTTCACTGACGACTCGGTATCCGACGAGGTGACCACGCAGGCCGGCGCGCTGCTGTACCGCTACTTCTGCTGAAGCGCGTGAACCGGCCGTTTACTGTGCCCCTTCTCGGACCGCTTGCCGACCGCATGTACCTCGCGGCCGTGCGGCGACTGCTGAGGTTCGGCCAGACTTGGCGGTTCGCCAACACCACTCACATCGTGCCCGGCTTCGCCGGCACCTACCGCACGGCTGTGCTGCCCCGGATCGAGATGAACCCGGCCGGTCTGTTAATCGAGAACTTCAACGTGACCTTCGAGATCTACCAGAAACGTCTGGGCAAGGTGGCCCTTCAGCCTCGGAACCGCCGCAGTGACCCAGGACCTGGACCGGTGACGTCACGGAGATCGGGCATTGCCGCCCGCAGCACACCCTCGATGTGCTTCTTGCCCAGTGAGCTAAGAGCACAGTCCGTAGTGGTGCGACGCACCGAGATGCCCAGGTCTCAACCACGTCGTCGAGGGTACGGACTGCGCATCGCGCTAGGCGATGCAGCTGTGGCCTTCGTGGGCCACACCCAGCAGCCTGCTTCGGCAACTTCCATGAGACGGTGCACTGGGGTGCTTGCCGGGCGTGGCGTACAGGTCCGACGGGTACGCCCGGGAGCACTCACTACTGAAGGAACTCGCTTGCACGCTCCCACGTGTCTGGATCCTCGCCGCCGAGTCGCCAGAAGAAGGTCCCACCGAGGTTGTACTTGTCGACGAGGTCGAGTTTCCGCGCGGTACTCTCGGCGTTCTCGAACCACACCTCGTGAGGGCCGTCCGCACCGTTGAAGCGGAACCAGGGTGACTGGCTGTCGGTGTCCCACTCGATGTCGGCACCGTGCTCATCGGCCAGATCGGTCGCTTGTTTCCAGGTCACCGTCTCGCCTTCGCCGCGACCCCAGTCGTAACCGAGGAGAACGCTGCCGAGCATGACCTTCTTGGGGGGAATCTGGGTGGTGGTGTAGGCTAGGACGTCATCAACCCAATTGAGAGGAGCAACCGGCCCAGGGTCTGAACTGCTGTAACTGTAATCGTAGGTCATCACATTGACGCGATCGACGACCTCGCCGATCGCGGCATAATTCTGCGCTCGGTTATGTGGACCGTCGCCCGCGTCGGAGTCCTTTGGCTGAACGGAGATGGTGAGCAGCTTGTGATGCTCATGCAGCGCCGTGCGCAGTTCGGTCAGAAACGTTACCAGCGGCTCACGGTCGTCGTCCGTGAGGCTCTCGTAGTCGATATCGATCCCGTCATAGCCCTCGCGCATCACCAGGTCGACGATATTGCGGACGTGTGTTGATCGCAACGTGGCATCGCGGATAACGACGCTTGCGTTTTCAGGGGTCCACTCACCTTGGGTGTAGTTCGCAATGTGGGGGATTACTCGAATGCCGTGGTCCTGCAGCTGCCGAACCATCCCGCGGTTCACCTTTGTGTACCGCTCGTCGAGGAGCCCGATCTCGCCGTTTGGCAGAACCGAATACCACCAGAACGAGATATCAGTGAATAGATCGATGTGTTTCTTCGCGTCATCGAAGGCCCGCTGCTGATCGTAGTAAGGAATGCTAGCGACGACGACCCGGCCGCCGTCCGGCCCGCTGGTCTGCCGCCCGTCTCCCTCGTCTCCCTGCTGGGCCGCCGTGCACGCGGTCAGGAGCAGGGCCAACAGCAGCCCGACAAGCCGCAGCACGTGTGTCATGACAAACACAGTAACCTGGCGCCACTGTATGGGCCACCGGCCCCCGATCACTGCCGTTCTTTATTTGATCAGACGTCCCTGAGCTGTCCGGATGCTGTAGGTTGTGATACGGCGGTGCGACGACGGCCCGAACAGGAGACGGTTTGAGTGGCTGAACACCTGCGCGTGAGCATCCACCAGCCCGCCTACCTTCCCTACGGTGGCTTCTTCGCGAAGATGCTCAGGAGCGACGTACATATCGTATTGGATACGGTGCTCTACTCTCGGACGAGCTACCAGACCCGCAACCGCATCAGGGGTGTGCAAGGTGAGATGTGGCTCACGGTCCCAGTGCACGGAAAGAAGATACCAACCCTGGAATCGCTCACGGTCGACAAGCAGACCAATTGGTCGGCGCGCCATTGGCGGACGATACTCACGACGTACGGCAAGAACAGGAGCGCGGACCTGGGCTGGATTCGAGACCTCAAGCAGGAACGCTTCGCTGACGTGGCCGCGACATGCTTGGAACAGCTATCGGCGCTGCTGGGCATCAAGATCCCGGTCATGCACGCCACCGACCTGCGGCCCGACACCGCCGCACAGGATGCCGACCAGCGGCTCATCGACTTGATGACCGCGGTCGGGGGAAGCGAGTACGTGTCCGGGGGCATGGGTCGCAACTACATGAACCTTCGACGGTGGAAGGATGCGGGCATGGCCGTGACGTTCTGCCAGTGGACGTCGCTCGCATATACTCAGGAGCCGCACGCCGACTTCGTGCCCAATCTCTCGATCGTCGACCTTGTGGGCAGACTCGGGCCGTTAGCCGCGAGAGAGTTGATCGAGGAGGGCATAGCGCTGGAGACCGCGGTGCGTACATCCATAGCTGGGCCCGGGTAGCGCAGGTTCAATCGAGGGCGTCAGGCGACTTGCGAGGCTTCCGTTCGGATGAGACCCTCAGCAGCTCCCCGCTCCCATTTGATGGGACCATCCTGGTAGCTCCTCAGTACAGCCAGGATAAGCCCAAACGCAGCGCTGGGTGACTTCCTGAAATCCGCGCCGATATGGCTAGCCTAGCCTAACTGATCCTGCTGTCGCCTTCCCCAACAGCAAACACGGTGAATGAACGCACCAGAGAAAGTTACACCACCTGACTCTTCAGCCTCACCGGACACATTCGTACCGCCTGATTTTTACCAAATACGCCGTTTGCGCACTTATCGATCTTTCACCCAAGCGGCCCATCAACACACCCTAACGAGTTAGCCAAATGAAGGATATGGTTACCAGCAGCCGCAGATCGGGATCATGCCGCTCATCGTCCCGGACGCAGGACGGTTACGGCATGATCACCCTTCGGTTGTCTCGACATCATAAAGACTGACGGTGACCCTGGGGCGTGATGTCGTGACTTGGTGTAATGGACGCCAGAGGGAGGGGTAAACCATGGACGCTGATTCCATTTTTGTGTACGAACCTGTATGCCTACTACCGGCCGGAGATGCCGGCGTTGGCCAACCTTTTCAATCAGATGATGACCACGGTGGCGGCGAAACCGTGGCCGCTGCGGGGTCGAATCGTGCAAGCCGAACCGGGCGATGAGGTCACCGGAAGGCCGCCGCCAGGAGACGGCGAACGCCAATGTTGCCGTGGTGGGTCTGGGCTATGTCGGCTTGCCCACTGCGATCTACTTTGCCGAGTCCGGCTGTCACGTGATCGGTCTTGACACGAGCGAAGAAAGGCTCGCTGCGATTAAGGCTGGATTCGTGGATCTGCTGATGATTGACCACGAAAGACTCAGGCGGCATCTGGGTTCTGATTCGTTTGCATTGACCACCAATCCAGCATTACTGGCATTGGCCGACGCAGTCATTTTATGCGTTCCTACGCCCATCGATTCGCACCTTGTGCCGAATTTGTCCGCGCTCTCAGCGGCGTGCGACACCGTCATTAAATACGTCGTTCCAGGACAATTGATCGTACTGACTTCAACGACGTACGTCGGGTGTACGCGTCAACTTCTCGTGGACTCACTTGCCGAACGGGGTTTGCGGGTTGGCGAGGACGTCTTTGTGGCATTCAGTCCTGAACGGCTTAACCCGGGCAATGCGGAGCACCACCACGAGTCGATACCGCGCGTGATAGGTGGAGCGACGGACACGTGTCAGCGCCGGGCAGCCGAACTATTTAGACGGATAACGTCAAACACGCACCCGGTCTCCTCGCCCGAATCAGCGGAAATGACCAAATTGCTCGAAAATAGCTTCCGTGCTGTAAACATCACATTGGTCAATGAGTTTGCCGACGCATGCCGTGAGCTGCGGCTGGATATTCTCGAAGTCATCGAAGCCGCAACGACGAAGCCGTATGGGTACATGCCCTTTCACCCCGGGCCAGGAGTCGGTGGACACTGCATTCCATGCGACCCACACTATCTCCTGTGGCAGCTGCGGGCCCGACGGACCCGACTTCCTGTGACCGAGACCGCAATGACGTCAATTGCAATGCGTCCTCGGCACATCGTTGCTCGCGTACGTGAGATCCTCGGCGAATCTGGCCACGGCCTGTCAGGGGCACGTATCCTATTGGTGGGGGTGGCCTACAAGCCGGATGTCTCTGACCTTCGCGGGTCGCCAGCTCTTGAGATTATGGCTGAGCTTTTGGAGACCGGCGCCAAGGTGGCATTCTCCGATCCGATGGTGGACTCGGTCAAGATAGCCGGGCAAGTGTTGACGAACGTCACGCCGTCGAGTCGTCGGCGGTGGGATCTCGTGTTAGTGCACACATTGCACTCTGGAGTCGACTACAGTTGGCTCACGCAATTCCCGGTTGTCCTCGACGCCACGTACAGGGCGGCGCAAGTGCCGAACCGCATCATGCCCTAAGCCGGGCGGTCCGAGCGTCCTGTGAGAGAGGGAGGAGCACATCGAGTGAAAGCGTTGGTTACAGGTGGTGCGGGATTCATTGGAAGCCACCTCATCGAGTACTTGCTCGGCCACGGTCATGAAGTGCTCTCCATTGACGATTTGTCCACAGGGAGGCTGCGCAATATTGCGGACCTGCGGGGCCATGATAAGTTCCGATTCGTCGAGGGCTCGGTACTCGATTCGGCGCTGATGGAGGAACTCGCTGCAAACTCGGATACCATATTCCACCTTGCTGCAGCAGTCGGCGTGAAGACCATTGTCGACGATCCGCTGGGTGGGCTGCGTACGAACCTCCACGGAACTGAGATAGTGTTGGACAGCGCAGAGCGGCATGAGGCACGTGTACTGATAGCCTCGACAAGTGAGGTGTACGGCCACAACACCTCGGACGCGCTGACGGAAGAGGATCTCCGGATCCTGGGTTCGCCACTTATTAGTCGGTGGTCTTACGCTGAGGCGAAGGCTCTCGATGAAACGCTCGCCTACTCCTACTGGCGATACAGGGGTGTGGCGACTGTCATCGTTCGCCCCTTCAACATTGTGGGTCCTCGCCAGACTGGCTGCTATGGCATGGTTATTCCCCGCTTTGTCGCCCAAGCCCTTCGCGGTGAGCCCCTGACAGTTTACGGAGATGGCACGCAGACCCGGTGTTTCTGCCATATCAATGAAGTCGTCGGTGCATTCGTCGATCTCATCGAACATCCTCAAGGTTACGGCAAGGTATTCAATCTTGGCCGACCCGAGGAGACCTCGATTCGCGAGTTAGCGGAACGTGTCATCGAGCGGACGGCCTCATCGAGTTCTATCCGCTTTGTGTCGTACACGGAGGCATATCCCGAAGGGTTCGAGGATATGAGTCGGCGAGTTCCCGACGTCTCCCGCGCCCGCGAACTAATCGGGTTCGACCCGCAGCTGGGGCTCGATGAGATCTTATCGAGCGTCATCGATCATCAGCTTAAGGCCGAGTCCACATGTAACTCATCGGTCGGCGAAAAAGAATCGCTCATACCAGCAGGCCCCCACACAATGGCGCCGTGCCGGATTCGGACGTGAGGGTAATACGATGCTCAAGTTTTCCGATGAGTTTCTCGCCAACCAGCGTATTTTGGTCATCTCACCGCACGCCGACGACGAGACTTACGGGTGTGCCGGTACGATCGCGCGGGTTAAGTCACTTGGTGGCGAGGTGTACGTCACACTCGTCTCAATAGCCGATCTCGCCCATTATGGCCACGCTGGCGAAGGCGTGCCGAGCACGGTGGTGTCCCGCCGAACACGGCTCGAAGAGTTCGAGGCAGTCATGCGCTTTCTCAAGGTCGATGACTGGGAAGTTCTCTTCACTGATGCCGAGACACATCTTGGCCTCGATGCCTTGCCGAGGAAGAAGCTGATCCGGCTCTTGGAATCGGACGCACAGCTATCGATCGATGCTCTGCAACCGACTATGGTTCTGCTCCCTGCGGTCAGCTACAACCAAGATCATGAAGCGCTTTTCAGAGCGGGTCTGACGGCAACTCGACCGGGCGCCCCCGGGCAAAAGTACACGGTGCCGTTCGTACTCACGTACGACCATACCTCGCTGTTCTGGTCGGGAGAAGCGTCGCGTTTCCATCCGAATGTATACATAGATGTCTCAGAATTTCTCGCTATCAAGATCAGTGCGTTGAGGATGCATGCTTCGCAGGTTCGGGGAGCACTATACCACGGAAGTCCTGAAGGTCTCGAGCTCACGACACGTGCGCGTGGACGCGAGGTCAGCGTGGAAGCCGCAGAAGGGTTCTGTCTGCTGCGCGGACTGTTTTAGGGGCGCCAATCGGACGGGTAGGAGTCAAGATAGGACAGCTTAGTGAATGCACGTTAGCGGGGAGGATGATCTGTAGTCATGCAGTGGCTGGTAGGCCTTCTCCTGCTGGGCTTCAGCTTCACACTGTGGATGACGATCGCGAGCATACGATTTGCACAGCAGAGACACACCGCTAGGAAGGAAGCAGGTCAAGGAAATACCGACGGCTCGACGAGGCTCTCGCCAGCCGATGTAGCGGTGCTCGTTCCCGCACGCAACGAGGAGTTGACAATCGGGGCCACGCTTCAGTCTGCGATGCGGCTCGTGCCCGTCAGCAACATTCACGTTATTGCCGACGGCTGCAGCGACGACACGGCCGCCATCGCCCGCCTTCGTGGGGCGAACGTCCTTACTCTCTCACCTGCACAGGGTAAGGCGGCGGGTATCGAAACCGCAGTGCAACACTTCGGCATATGCCGACGATTTGCGGTCCTGCTGATCCTTGACGCCGACACTCAACTCGATGAGCACTACATTGAGCGAGGGCTGGCCCTGCTGGACGACCCGGAAATCGGCGCAGTGGCCGGTTACGCGCATACGACTTGGCGGCCAGATCAGCTGAATATCAGTGGTCGGTTTCTCGTGGCGTACCGTACTCGGCTATACGCAGTGATGCAGTGGATCAAGTACGGGCAAACGTGGCGACACACCAATGTGACACCGATCGTTCCAGGATTCGCGAGCATGTATCGTACGCGGGCGGTCTCTAAGATGGAGCTCAATCCGCCGGGTCTAGTGATCGAGGATTTCAACATGACTTTCGAGCTGCATCGCAAGAGGCTCGGAAAAGTGGCATTTGAGCCCTCGGTGTTTGGTCGGACCCAGGACCCTGACAACCTGAACGACTACTACCGCCAAATAAGGAGGTGGTGGCTCGGGTTCTGGCAGACACTTCACCGTCACGGTTTATGGTTGAGCTGGTTCTGGGCTGCCCTGTGTATTTTCCTGGTTGAGATTCTGATCGCAAGCATTGTCCTGATACTCGCCGCGGTTGCCGTAATACTGGTCGCGGCAGCTCCGATTTCCGGTGGACTTATGCTTCAGATGGCTTGGTATACGACATTGTACGATACCATTTCCCCTGTGCTGACGCCG
Source organism: Pseudonocardiaceae bacterium (assembly GCA_050700255.1). Lineage (GTDB taxonomy): Bacteria > Actinomycetota > Actinomycetes > Mycobacteriales > Pseudonocardiaceae. The sequence goes on along the minus strand of JBOHGX010000014.1, from coordinate 4,274 downwards.
ACGAATCTGCTGCTGTTCGCGTTCGTTCCTGATTATATGCTGACCTGCGCAGTGGCAATTTGGATGCGTCGCCCTAGCCTATTGATTTACGGTTTTGGCTTTCTTTTTATCCGGGTGATCGATTCGACCGCGGCGCTGTGGACACTACAACAGACTTGGTGGACCAAGTCAACAGGCCGATGGAGCAGTCCACGGCGACGGACGGTGCCGGTTCTGACGCACGAGCATGGGATCGTAGCGGCACGCCCAAGGGAGTCGGCAGTCGCAGCCTCACCAGCGAGGACGGCCGGCACAACACCTTCCATGGTAGGCGGCCATCGTCGGCTGTTTATAAAACCTCAAGTGATGCCGGTTCTGCGGGACACTCTGCTAGTGAGCACATTTCTTGCCGCGGCAACGTGGATCGTGATGGTCGCTGTCCCGGTGACTGTGGCTCTCGCGGTGGCCTTAATGGCGTTGATAATCGGTGCTGTAGGGAGTCATTTGAGGCAAGTTGGGCGCGCGGAATAGAGGCCTACTGCTGTTTCCGTGGCACCTCGACCTCCAATGTGGTCAGGGGCACGTGTATGCCGCTGACCCGCGCCGAGTGGTGAATACCTTTACCGGTGGGCAGTCGACGGCGACACATCGTGTGTAATCCGCGCTTGCGTCAGGTCGCAACGGCGGCGTGGCACGGTACGCCGCTGGACGGCAGCGTCGAGGAGAGTCGCCGACGGGTGTCTGAGCATGCCTGCCGCAACATCGCGATCTCGCAGCGCGCCGGCGTCCGGATCGAGGCGCACACCGGGTTGGACGCGGTGCGCCGGTTTCATGGCTGCATGTCTCGCTGTGCAAGCGCAAGTACCGGCTTCTTCTTGCCCAGCCCTGCGAGCCGGCTCCGACGCCGGCCCGATGCTCGCAGAGCTCACCCGGCTGTTCACCGACGACTCGGTACCGGACGAGGTGACCACACAGGCCGGCGCGCTGCTGTATCGCTACTTCTGCTGAACGCGCCTGCCGGTGGCGTGCGCCGCCCGGCCGTGCGGTGTCTTGCCCCATGGCTTGACCACCGAGAGACCGGTCGCCGCGAGCAGGAGAATCAGCGCCAGCGACCTCGCGAGCAGCGTCTGCAGCTGGACCGGCTCACCGTCGCCGGTAACGACCTGATCCAGCCGAGGCAGCATCAAGGCCAGTCCGGTAGCGGTCAGCGTAACGGCGATCCCGCACTTGGCGAGCACCCACCAGTGCCGCACCAGGCCCCATGGCGTGGACAGCGCGAGCACCAGTCCACTGACCAGTGAGGTGAACACCACCGGGATCAGCACCCAGGAGGCCAGTGCGCCCGTCGCGGCGGCAATGCCACTCTGCACCGCCGGATCTCCGCTGGTCAGAGTGGTTACCTCCAGCGCCACCAGCGCACCGTCAAGCCCGAGCCACCCGACAGAGACCGCGACGTGGACAGTGAGCAGGGCCGCCCGGGCCCGGCGTGGTAGTCGCGGGATTGCGAAAATCGACACAGTAACGGCCGTCAAGGCTTCCCCCAGCTGCCAGCAGATGATCCTTGGTCAGCGCGCGCCGTGCCCCCTCAGCAGTGTCGGTACAGTTCGCATCAGGATCGTGAGATCGGTCCAAAAACTCCAGCTACGCACATAGGTGAGATCCAGTTCCAACATTTCCAACGTGCCCATCGTGCTGCGCCCACTGACCTGCCAGAGCCCGGTGAGCCCGGGTGGAACGTCGAAGCGCCCGGAGTATTTGGGTGGGAACATCTTCGCTTCCCAATCCAGGCACGGGCGCGGCCCGACCAGCGCCATCTGCCCCCGCAGGACGTTGAGTAGCTGGGGAAGCTCGTCGGCGCTGGTGCGCCGCAGGATCGAGCCGAGCCGGGTCACCCGCGGGTCACTGTCGATCTTCCAGCTGCCCCCGACCGAGGTGTCCTCGCCTCGCAGTTCACGAGCGATGAGGTCCCGGTGTTTCGCGTCGGAGCCGCCCACCCGCATGGTGCGGAACTTGTACATCGTGAACGGTCGGCCCCCCCGGCCTACCCGCTGCTGGCGATACAGCGCCGGGCCCGGCGTCCCCAGCCGGATAGCCATCGCGACGAGCAGCATCGGGATCACGAGCACCAGCAGCGCTACCAACACCACCGCGAGATCCACCGCGCGCCGGGCGGCCGGTTCCCAACGAGCGGGTAAGCGCACTTGTTCAACGCCGCTGGACACTGAGCCTCCCCGTGGTGATTGCCATCAGCATGAAAAGCACGTCCCCGGTGCCTCGGAGTGTCAGGTGCGGATCGATGACGGTGAGGATGATCACGAACCACCAGCAGACCCACAGCGCCGAAGCCGCGACACCGACCGCGCCCGGCTGCTCCATGAGCTCCTGGCTCCGGCGCAGCACCGCGACCGCCAGCCAGACGAAAGCGGCCAGCAGGGGGATACCGCCGATCCACAGCAACTGCAGGTAGCCGCCCTCCAGGTAGATCACCTCGCGCCACCTCTCGGGTGCCGGCAGCACCGAGTTGGGCGACACCCCGATCAGGACGTTGATGAAGTCGAACCTCGGCAGGTAATGGTCGGACAGGTTGTTCCAGCGACCGATCCAGCTACGTGGCACCCCGTATTCACTGAATCCCTGCAACCGGCCGATCAACGCCGGCGCGCCGAACGCGAGCGCAAGCGGGACCAGCCACAGAAACCGAACCGAGCCGCGGCGCACCGTGCTGAAGCGCCACAGGATGATTCCGGCCACCACGACCGCGGAGATCCAGGTGGAGAACTGGCCTGCCGCCAGCACCCCCGCCCCCAGTACGGCGCCCAGTACCAGCCGCTCCCGGTAATCCAGCAATCCCCGAACCGCGCAGCAGATCACCAGGGTCAGGCAGATGATGATGTAGTCACCAGTGGCCAGCGGCGAGCCGAGCGTCGTGGTGCCCCGCTCGGCGAGCGCAGCCGCGTTGCTGCCGGGCGTCCACACGGCCTGCAGCATCGCGACCACCGGGCCGAAATTCAGGGTCTGCAGGATGGCGATCACCGCAACCACGGCCCCTGGCCAGATGATCAACCGGAAGCACCGCACCAGCTGGGCCTCGGTGCTGACAGAAAAGCGCACCAGCAGGTAGATGGCGACGAGCTTGCAGACCGGCAGCACGGCCGCGAGGTCGGAGGTCACCGGCGTCTGACCGCGCAATATCAATGACAGCAGCGGCCACGCCGTCGACATCAAGAGGAAGACACCGATCGGGATGTCGAGCTTATGCAGCTGCAGGGGGACCCGGTCACCCCGGCACCATCGGAAGTAACCGCCGGCCAACGCCCCGGCGAGCAGCACCGCCAGCAGCGCCTCGTTGGGACGCACCAGCGGGATCAGATTGCCACGGTCGATACCGGCGATGATGGGCAAGGTGCCCAGGTAGGCGTAGGTAGCGAAGATCGGCCGGTAGGCCGCCGCGGCGAGCAGCCCGAACAGGGCCAGCACTCCGATGACGGTAAAGGCGATCAGCGGCCCGACCGCCACCGCGAGAACCCCGCCGACCACGGCACAGCCGGCGGCTCCCCATCCCAGCCAGCCGCTGATCCCCGCGATTGGCCGGCTCTCCCTGGAATCCGGGCTGGAGCCGGGATCTGGGCTGGAAGTGGGGGTCGGGCTGGAGCCGGGCGGAAGCGTTTGGGTCATGACCCACCACCGATCCGTCGCGGCATCGCGACACGAAGTGTCAGGACGTAGACCCCGAGCGCCACAACGCCACTCAGGGCAAGTAGTGCTAGGCCACCGAGCCGGCCGATGCTCGTGACGTGCTGCAGCCACCACGCTGCGGCGGCCACCGGCACCGTCGCGAGCGTGGCGACCAGGGCACCGGCAAGGGAGCGGGGTTCGATGAACCGCTCGGGCTGCATCGCCCGGCGCAGCGCAACCAGCACCGTCCCGGCGGCGACGAGCTCACCGGCCAGGATCGCCCCGACCAGCCAGATAAGGCGGGAACCATCGGCGGGCATCAGAAGAGTCGCGGCGGCGACCACCAGTATCACGCCGAAGGCGGCCTCGCTGGCCCGCCGCGGGATGCGGTCGTCGAGGCGCGCGAACAACGCCTGACGCCCGATGTCGTGCACCCCGCCGACCAGCTGGGCAATCGCCACCACCCCCAGGCAGGTGGCGAGTACCCCGATCAGAGCCGCATCCCGCAACTCACCGTTGGCGAGAATGTTCGCGGTGGGTCCGGAGAGCACCGCGAGCAACACCAGCAGCGGCAGGCTGGCGATGAGGGCGTAGGTCAGCCCTTGGCGCCACGCCGAGCC
>JBOHGX010000013.1:0-11451 GCA_050700255.1 Pseudonocardiaceae bacterium | reverse complement strand
CTTCCGACCCTCGGGCCAACGCCGCGGTCGCCGCGGTCGCCGCGGGTTGGGCGATACCCGCGTTCGCCGCGGCCACGGCTCCGACGGTCGGGGCGGCGGTGGCGGGGCTGGTTGTACGCGGGGCTCGCCGGGTGGCGGTCGCGTCCTGGTTCCTGGCGCCCGGCCTGCTGCCCGAGCGGGTTCGCGCCGCGGCGCTGGACGCCCACCCGGAGGTTGTGGTGGCCGAGCCGCTGGGCGCCGACCCCGCGGTCGCCGACGTCATCCTGGACCGCTACGACGCTGCAGCCAGACCGCTCGCTCACTACCACGCTGCAGCCAGACCGCTCGCTCACTACCACAGCGCCTGAGCCGCCGGGCTCGCGTCTTGCAGCCATTCTTACCTGGATCGGAACTGGACGAGCGCTCGCTGAATCAGCTCTCTGGCTGCTTGCCCATATACTGCCGATTGCTGGAGCAAGCCAAATGCTGTGACGTGTACGGCTATCTCTCGTGGCTGGGTAATGTCCAGTCCGGCTGAGACTCCTTCGATATGTACACGCTCGTCATCGAATATCCAGAAACTTCCTTGTGTCAGGCTGTGGCGTTCACCCGAAGCGGGGATGATGCCAAGGCTTACCCGAGGTAGGGACATGACGGCGAGTACACGGTCGAGTTGTCCGAGCATCACTTCGGTGTCGCCGACACGCGTATGCAGCGTTTGTTCCTCTAGCACGAAGGCGAAGCGGCGGGCTCCGGTGTAGAGGACGCGTTGTCGCTCCATGCGGGCCGCGACGGCCTCATCCACGTCGTTGGGCAGGTCGAGGAACTGGTTCCAGAACCTGAAAATAGCGGCCGCGTATTCGGCTGTGTGGAACAGGCCGGGTATGACGGTGTTCTCGTAGCCACGGAAGAGTCTTGTTCGCTCGTAGAGCGGGACGGACGAGCTTTGCGAATGTTTAAGTCCAGCGCGCATGTGGCGCTGCCACTCGATGTACATCGACTCGATGGCGCGCACCGTTGCGATCAGATCCGGTATCTGGTCTTCGGCTCCGCAAGCGCCACACCACACCCGGATGTCCTGCTCGCTCGGCGCCTGAGCGCCATGTTCAAGCTTGCTTATCTTCGTGAAGTGCCACTCGCACACCGCAGCCAGCGCCCGCCCCGTCATCCTCGCATCGCTGCGAATCTCTCGGAGGCGGGCGCCCAGCGCCTCGCGGGCCTGCTGGACTGGTGTGGCGGACACCTTTAGCAGGGCTTGTACATGCTATGGGGGACAGCGATTTTCCACGCGTTCTCGAAGGCTGCAGAGCACAGCTCAACAACAGCAGGGTCGGTGGTCAATTGATGGTCAAGGACATGGCCGTTGCCGGAGAAGTGTGTGAAAGCAACCGTCTCACGATCGAACATCCAAAAGTCGTTACCTGGTAGCAGGAGCTTTGACGCATTGCGTCGAGGAAGCCAGCGGACATCTTCACCGGCACGAACAAGCTGGGCCGCGTCCAGCCATTCGAACCAGATGTAGTCGGTGACGGGCTCAGATACTATGCGCAACCTGCGCAAAGTCTTGCCGGCTTCGTTGTTTCGTTTCATCAGCTCGAACCACGGCCGCCACCATTCGGCTTCCGCCCTGGCATCCAACGGCTCGCCGCGTAGCCAGATCTCAAATCTGTCTCGTTCGATGTCCGTTGCGTACACGTCACGCATTTCCAGATGCACGGCTTCGCGTCGAAAAGTTGTGAGGAACTGGTCTCGTTTGTCCTCCGAGATCGGCTCCAAGGCTTACGCTCTCACCAGTGCGACGACAGCTGACTTCGTTACGTGCACGCATGTCTCGTGTTCCGGCACGCTCATCTGGCTCAGCGTCTCGGCGTCGGTGACCCGCTTACCTTGGAGGATGTAGTTGCCGTTGTTCGTGACGTGCACGATGGGTGGCACGACATGGGTCACATCACCGGTCAGACCGTCCAAGGCCAGGTGGTTGAGCAGGGCGGCCGGTACTTCAACGATGGTCTCATCGTCGGCCACAGTCAGGCGGGCCAGGACGGCGGCATCAGTGACGATCCATCCCTGAACCAGGTAGGAATCTTGGTCGGTCGCGTACAGGGTCGGCGAGTTAGTGGGCGTGGAGTCCTTACCGAGGAACCTCAGCTTCACAGTCCTTCTCCCGTCGGCAGACTTGCTGCAGTTGCACCGATCAAGGACAGAGTCGACCGCGGCGAGCAAACTGTCAAGAGGGGAGGCATACATGCTCTTCATCTGCACATATGCCACGAGGACGGTAGATTGCCGTCCGACCTCACGCGCGCTCGGCTCACAAAAACCACCGATCGTGCTGATCACACCGCCATGTTTGAGCAACATGACGCAACATCCTTCCAGTGTGGTCGATCGGGGGCCCTAGCGTCACTGCACATGACGACCATCAGTTCGCATGGTCGGCTGTTCACCTCGAAGGAGTCGGGATGCCGGTTGTGCCCCCGCCGTACCCAGATCCGCGCACATTTGTCTGGTTTCCTCTTGCCGGACAGCGGCACGCTATCGATCGGCGAGACCGCAACGTTCCGCTAGGCGCGTCGATGCGGTGCCTGTGCGGTGCTACAGTACTTACCCACGAGCCGCCGATGGTGACATGGAATGGTTGTGGCGCACCTGCGAGCAGTGCTGGGACGTAGCGTGCAGAATCACGGGATCAAGTACCAACGCCGCCACCAAAAGTTGATCTTTCGACGTATCACAGTGTGATGAGCTTCGACCAGCTCGTGCACCGCGCCCGTTTGCTCGTCGCCGATGGCAACAGGACTCTGCTCGGCATCACCGGTCCGCCGGGAGCGGGCAGGACCACTCTCGCTGAGCAGCTCATCCAGACGCTGGCGCTCGCACCCCCGACGACGCTGACCCCGCACCAAAGGATCGCTCATGTCCCGATGGTCGGCTTCCACCTCGCCGACTATGAGCTCACCCGGCTGCGCCGCCGCGACCGCAAAGGTGCTCCCTAGACCTTCGACCCTGCCGGCTACGCCGCGCTGCTGCACCGCCTGCGGCAAGATAGCGACGAAGTCGTCTACCGGGCTCGCCTCGCCGTCAGTACTCAATCACGCTATCGATCTTCCTGCATCATGGCCTTGCTGCGCGGCCATTTTCTTCGCACCCTCAACAGCCAATGCCAGCGTCCGTATCAGCTCGTCAACATGCCGGGGTTCCATAATTGTTTCCCAGGTGAATGGCGGCTGAATCGACATCCACACCTGTCCCTGTTGCACCGTAACCACTACGGTCGCGGAAACCCCACAGCTACCCTTCACTGAGACCCTGCGGTGCACGATCCTCGAGGCAGAGTCAGTCATCGCAGGTGACCAGCCAGCGCATGCGTCGCCGTTGTGCGCACGCCACCCGAGAGTTGTCGCAAGGTAGAGGTCACCTCCGGCTCAAGGCCAGTGGTTGCCGTGCGTCTTGCCGCCGTTTCCATATAGCGATGTTATGGGCGGGTGACGTCACGTTCTAGCGCTATGCGCGTGCTCGAATTATTCACTGGTTCGGAATGTGTCAGCCAGCGCATTCAAAACACTCCGGGCCTCGTCTGCCCACAGGGCATGGGCACCGAAGAAGTCAAAGAGCGCCCGGTAATGATCGATGTCCTTGGGATCGCGTAGCACTAGCCGGCCAGTAAACAGCTCAATGGTCACCAGGCGACGATCATAGGTGACAAAGGTGTGGAACGCGCCGTTGCGCACCCGTGCCGAAAGCGGCAATACGCCGATGCGGATATTCGACTGCTGCGACAGCGACACGAGCCGGTCAATCTGCACCGCCATGATCGACGGCTCACAGAGTTGCCATCGTACTGCCGACTCTGTCAGCAGGAACTCAAAGTTCTTGGCTTTGTCGTGCAGTACCGCTTGCCTTTCCAGCTTCAGCGCTACCGCCTTGCCAACGTCACCTGCGGCCGGTTCAACAGGGGTGGTCATGGCCGCCCGCATGTACTCGGGTATCTGAAGTAATCCCGTGATGAGGCTCGGCAGAAAGTGCCGCATCTGGGTGGCGTTGGCTTCGAGCGCGGCCAACTCACGCTGCCGGTGGTGGAGCCCTCGACGTACGGAAGCCCGCACGTCTTGGTACTCAGTATTAGCGACGCGAGCGAGCGCCAGCAGCTCGCGTCGCGTCGCATCGTCTACCTCAAGCGCGGCCAGCACCTGTTCTACGTCAACGACGCTCGGTAGCAAACGGCCGGTCTCAATGCGGCTCACTTTGCTTTGACTCATGCCACAACGTCGGGCAAGCCGATCACCAGACAGGCCCGACGCTTTGCGCAGGTCATGCAGTGCGCTCGTCAAGTCCTGGCGATCCCGCCCAGCACGTGTGGGGTCGAGTCTCACCCTTCTCGCTTCACCCAATTCTCGGTGAACGGCTCGGCATGTTCTAGAGCCAATCGCTTCCATGCTACATATGGGGCAGGGTCAACATCCTCGAGGAGTTCGCGCCCCAGCTGGGTGCCGTCCGGGTCATAGTCCATGCGCACGATAGCTGTGTCATCGAAGAGCCAGAAGTCCTGCGCGGGCAGACCTGGGTCGGGCTGGTCGGTGAGATCGAGGATGCGCACGTCCTCACCGGCCTCCACGGTGCGATGATAGCCCGCGAATTCATACCTTAAGTAATCCGTCAGCGGCCGTCTGATGACATGCACCCGTCCAATCCGTCGCCCAGTGTGGCGAAAATGACGAACACGCACGAGCCAGGGATCGTCATCTGGGAGATCCAGCTTTCCCGTCGCCAGAAACGTCTCATAGCCTGGCTGTTCGCTGGCCACGCCGTAGGAGGGCAGCGTTTCAAGGCGGAATGCTTCTCGCTGGTAGGAATCGAAGAACGTACGCCAGCTGTCACCTTCCAAGCGCACGAGCCGCCTCCAGGAACACGGCTATCGGGATTTCGACGACCGCCTGGCCTGTCGGCGTCTCCTTGTGCACGATGTAACCCTGGACGGCAATCGTGTCGTTGTCTGTCGTAAAGATGGTTGGGCAGTCATCACTAAGGCAATCTCCACCGGCAATCCGCGTCAGCTCCATGCCCATCCCCTTCATGCAAGCACGTGACTTGACGCTAGGCAGGTGAGCGCCGGAGCGTCAAGGTGCATGCACGATACCGCATAGAGCGGAGAGCACGGGCACACACACGCGTCTCGCTGGAAACGGTGCGTTGAGCCGCTCGCCTGTGTCGCTGTGGTCGCCGATGCTTGGATTGAGCCCGGCAGTTTTTGTATATATGGGTGGTTCCCTCAACGATATACCCGTGGTGATCGCGACGATCGTGTTCATCCTCGCGGGGGATATGGGGATCGAGCTGCTGGTATTCCGTCCGGCTGAGCGCTGGGCGCTGCCGACGTGGTGCTTGACCGCTACGACGCCTGAGCCACCGGCTGGCGGATCGTGATGACCTTCGATCAGCTCGTGCAGCGCGCCCGTTCGCTCGTCGCCGACGGCAACAGGGCTCTGCTCGGCATTACCGGTCCGCCGGGAGCGGGTAAGACCACTCTCGCTGAGCAGCTCATCACGACGCTGGCACCCGCACCTCCGCCCCCGTTGATCCCGCACCAGTGGATCGCTCATGTTCCGATGGACGGCTTCCACCTCGCCGACAGTGAACTCACCCGGCTGCGCCGCCGCGACCGCAAAGGCGCTCCCGACACCTTCGACCCTGCCGGCTACGCCGCGCTGTTGCGCCGCCTGCGCGAAGACAGCGACGACATCGTCTACGCCCCTGGTTTCGAACGCACCCTCGAACAGCCCATCGCGGGTGCGATCCCAGTAGCCCGGCCTGCCCGGCTGATCATCACCGAAGGTAACTACCTGCTCTTCGATGACCACGGCTGGGACCGGGTCCGGGCGCAGCTCGACGAGGTGTGGTACGTCGAGCTCGACGCAGACGAGCGGGTGCGCCGACTCATCGCCCGCCATGTCCGGTTCGGAAAGCAACCCGCCGCGGCGGTCGCCTGGGCCACCGTTACTGATGAACGCAACGCCGTCCTCATCAACTCGACCCGATCCCACGCCGACCTCGTCGTCCCGGCCAGCCTGATGCGCTCTCTCGGCGCACCACCGATATGAGCTCGCGGACCGCTTAGCGCCCAGCCGGCGAGTGAGGTTCCTTACTCTAGGAGGTGGGTGCGGCGAGTACCCGTTCCCGGGAGCAGCGGAACCCCTGCGTGGAGGGTGCGATGGCTTCGAGTGAGGCGGGCGCCGCGGCGGCCGATCGTGGGCGGCTGGTCCAGCTGGTGTTCGGGCTGATGGCCGCGGAGGTGGTGGGCACCGCGGCCCGGCTCGGCCTGGCGGACCTGATCGGCGACGCCGAACGCACCGACGCCGAGTTAGCCGAGGAGAGTGGGACCAACGCTGGCGCGCTGGCCCGGCTGCTGCGCGCGCTGGCCGCCTTGGAGCTACTGGTTGAGACCCAGCCCGGCCGCTTTCGGCTCACCGGGGCTGGTGCGCTGCTGCGCACCGACCGGCCGGACTCACTGCACGACTTCGTCCGGATGTTCTCCGAACCGGCCATGCTCGCCGCCTGGCGGGAGCTCGACGGCGCCGTGCGTACCGGGCAGACCGCGTTCGACGAGGTATTCGGCACCGACTTCTTCGCCTACCTGGCCGCGAATCCGGAACTCTCCGAGCGGTTCAATGCGGCCATGCGGCAGGGCACCCACCTCACCGCGCGGCTGCTGCCCACTCACTATGAGTTCGCCCGATTCCACACCGTGGCCGACATCGGTGGCGGCGACGGCACCCTGATCGCCGAGGTGCTGCGGGAGCATCCCGGGCTGCGCGGCGTCCTTTTCGACACCGCCGAGGGACTCGCCCAGGCCGATCGCACCCTGGCAGCGGCTGGTACCGCCGACCGCTGCCGAACCGAGATCGGTGACTTCTTCGCCGCCGTGCCCGAGGGCGCCGACCTCTACCTACTGAAGAGCGTCGTGCACGACTGGGACGACGCGCGAGCCGGCACCATACTCGAGCATTGCCGCGAGGTGATCCCGGACCACGGTCGGCTGCTGATCATCGAGCCGGTGCTGCCCGACGTCGTCAACGGCTCAATCCCCGCGACGATGTACTTGAGCGACCTGAACATGTTGGTGAATGTCGGTGGCCGCGAGCGCACCCGAGCCGAGTTCGAGGAGCTGTGCCTGCGGTCAGGATTCACGGTCACCGGGATCACCCCACTGCCGCCCCCGGCCGCATTCTCCCTGATCGAGACCGCACCGACCTAGCCTGCAGCGAGCGACGACGACCGCGATTCGGCTCCGAATGGCACTCTGGGAGGGTGCCCAAAGTGCAATTCGGCTCCGAATGGCGCCCGGATGGGCTCACCGTGCAGGGCTGAGCAGCACCGTGACTGCGGCCACCGCGTGGCGGACACCAGCGGTGTCCACGTCGTGGTGGGTCACCGCGCGGACCAGATCGGGTCCCAGCGTGCCCATCCGCACCCCGTGCTCGGCCTCCAGCCGCTGGCAGAAACCGGGCGCGTCCGGCAGCTGGAACACCGCGATGTTGGTCTCGACGGTGTCCGGGTCCAGCAGCGCGGCGACCCGCTCGCACAGCATGTTGACGGTGGGATCCTCACTGCGCTGCTCGTCACCGACCTCGGCGGCGGCCATCGCCGCACGCATTTCCTCGACTGGCCGGGTCTGGGTGTCGGAGATCAGGTTGATCAGCATCACCGGGCGACGTTAGTCGCTTTCCATGACGGTCACAGGTCAGGCAACACTGGTGCTGGGCGGTGAAGCCGGCCGGCCGCGACCACCAACTCCAGTTGGCCCAAGGCTGCGATGTCCTGAAGTGGGTTGCCGGCAAGGACGAGCAGGTCGGCGGCGAGGCCAGCCGCGAGCTTCCCGGTCGTATTCGCGAGCCCGAGCGCATCTGCAGTCTCAACGGTAGCCATTTCGATGATTCGGTCGGCGGTGAAGTCCCACAGCGCGAATCCCTGAAGCGCGGCGGAGAAGTTGTCGAAGGGACCCATCCCGGCGTCGGTACCGGTGATCAGGCGGACTCCCTGCTCGGCCAGCCAGCGCACCCGTCCGACGATCTGTTGGGCGCGCTCGGCGCCGACGCGTGGGGCCATCGGGCGCCAGTCGTTGCTGTTCGCAGTGCAGACCGCGATCCCGGCAGCCACAATGTCGCGGGCGATCTCCTCATCGGGCTCGAAGACCCCTGGCCCGGACAGCCAGGTGCAGTGCTCGATGGTGTCGACGCCAGCATCGACCGCGGCTCGGATGCTACTGGTGCCATGAGCGTGCGCCGCGACGGGCAGCTCGAGCTGGTGTGCCTCGTCGACGACGACCTTCAATTCGTCCGCGGTGAATTGCGGTTCCCACATGTCCGCTCCGCCCGGTGTCATGCTCCCACCGGAGGCCATTACCTTGATGACATCAGCGCCGGCAGCAGCGTTGCGCTGGATCTGTGCACGGATCTGGTCGGGGCCATCAACCTCACCACCGAGAAACCAGCAGTGCCCACCAGGCTGGGTCAACGGGGCGGTGGCAGCCAAGATCCGAGGTCCGGGGATCTCGCCGGAGGCGATCGCGTCGCGGAGATGAATCGACAGGCCGCCCCGATCGCCGAGGTCGCGAGCGGTGGTGACCCCGCAGTCGAGCAGCTGGCGTGCGTGTCCGGCCATCGTCAGCGCGATCTCGGCGACGCCTCTGTTGTCGGTCAGCCGCTCAAGGCGATCAGGTCCCGGGTCGAACGCTAGATGAACGTGCGCGTTGATCAGCCCGGGAATGATCGTCGCGCTCGGGTAAGCCAGTTCTGCGGCACCGGGCGCCCCCGCGCGGATATCCTCGCGGGGGCCGACCGCGGCGATCAAACCGCCTTGGATAAGAACGGCTCCGCGGTCGAACCGATGCCCCGAGGGACCCGTGAGTACTTGGCTAGCGGAGATAATGAGCTGCACGTGGAGGGAGCTCCTATTCGCTGAGATGATTGTCAAGCTGGGCGAGTGCCCGCGGTAGAGCGAGCGGCTCAACGACGTCGGCGGGCGCTTAGCGATTGGCGGAGCGTGCGAGGCGGTGACCAACGGTAGCCGGTGGTGCACGGAACGCTAGCGCCCAAGGGACGCTAGGCCGTGTCCCGCGGATCACGGACGGGTCGGTGGCCGAGACTTGAATGCGCTTGGCCCCCGAACTCAACACCAGAGCTGTTCGGTCGACTTGGGACAGCACTGCTGTTGAGTTCGGGAACTCGAGAGTCGGGGTCAAGCTTGAAGATCTACGTGATGCGCCGTAGTAAGCCAGGCGAGGACAAGTCCGCGGCTGTGGGCATCACCAGCAGTGCTGGTCAAGAGCAGGTTCCTCGACACTCGGCGCGTACGTTACAGTGGAACTGTTACGACAGTATCACTGTCACATCGGAAAGGGCGGCTCGTGGCCGACGAACTCACCATCGCAGAGCTGGCTGCGCGCACCGGCATCAGCGTGCGCACGATCCGGTTCTACGCCGGGATGGCCCTGATCCCGCCAGCGGCGGTGCGCGGTCGGCTGGGGCTGTATGACGAGCGTCACGTGGCCCGTCTTGAGCTGGTCCGTGACCTGCAGGCATTGGGTTTCACGCTGACGGCGATCGAGGGTTACCTGTCCCGGATCCCGCCAGACCGATCCCCCGAGGACCTCGCCTTGCACCGAGCACTGCTCGCCCCGTGGCTGCCCGAGGAGCCCGAGACGGTGAATCGCACCGAGCTCGACACAAAGGCCGGGCGCACCCTGGACGACCAGGAGCTGGCCCGGCTGGTCACGCTGGGGATACTGCGGCGAGACGGGGCCGAGACGTGGACGCTGACCAGTCCCGACATGCTGAACTACGGGCTGAGCCTGCTCGGCGCCGAGACGGACTTCGATGTCCAGTTGGCGGCCAAGCAGATCATCGAACGGCACACCGACGCGCTGGCCACCGAATTGGTGGCGCTGTTCCACGACACCGTGCTGCGCGAGTACCGCGAGCGCGGTCGGCCACCCGAGTTGCGCCAGCGGTTGCTGGCCCTGCTGGAGCGGCTCAAGCCGATCACCGTTGACGGGGTTGTGACCAATTTCCAGCTCGCGATCAACCGCGCGATCCGTGAGTCTGTTCCCGCCGACGCGACAACTGCTATCCCGAAAATCCGGAGCGAGTCATGACTGAAGCTTTTCTCTATGAGGCGTTGCGCACCCCGCGGGGCAAGGGCAAGCGCAACGGCGCACTGCACAGCGTCAAGCCGATCTCCCTGATCACCGGATTGATCGACGAGCTGCGCCACCGGTACCCGACGCTGGACCCGGCCCGGATCGACGACATCGTGCTCGGAGTGGTCACCCCCATCGGCGATCAGGGTGGCGACATCCCGCGCGCCGCGGCGCTGGCCGCCGGGCTGCCCGACACCGTCGCCGGGTTGCAGATCAACCGGTTCTGCGCCTCGGGTCTGGAAGCGGTCAACCTCGGCGCGATGAAGGTCCGCTCCGGTTGGGAGGATCTGGTGCTCACCGGCGGCGTCGAGTCGATGTCCCGGGTGCCGATGGGCTCCGACGGTGGTGCCATCGCGACGGACCCGGAAACCGCCTACGACATCGGCTTCGTCCCGCAAGGCATCAGCGCCGACCTGATCGCCACCATCGAGGGCTTCACCCGCGACGACGTCGACTCCTACGCCCTGGAATCCCAGCACCGCGCCGCCAAGGCCTGGAGCAACGGGTACTTCGCACGGTCGGTGGTCGGAGTCCGGGACCGCAATGGCACGGTCGTGCTGGAACGCGACGAGCACCTGCGCCCGGACGCCACCGCCGACGGGCTCGGCGCGCTCAAGCCGTCCTTCGCCGACCTCGGTGAGCAGGCTGGATTCGACGCCGTCGCGCTGCAGCGCTACCACTGGCTGGAACGCATCGAACACGTTCACCACGCCGGCAATTCCTCGGGCATCGTGGACGGCGCGGCGCTGGTGCTGGTCGGTTCCGAGCAGGTCGGGCATGAGCTGGGGTTGACCCCGCGGGCCCGGATCGTGGCAGGTGCGGTCACCGGCGAAGAGCCAACGATCATGCTCACCGGCCCGGCCCCGGCGACCCGCAAGGCGCTGGCCAAGGCCGGTATGACCATGGACCAGATCGATCTGGTCGAGCTCAACGAGGCCTTCGCCGCGGTGGTGCTGCGCTTCATGGGTGAGATGGACGTGCCGCACGACAAGCTCAACGTCAACGGCGGCGCGATCGCCATGGGCCATCCGCTGGGCGCCACCGGCGCGATGATCCTCGGCACCCTGATCGACGAGCTGGAGCGCCGTGACCTGCGTTACGGCCTGGCCACCCTGTGCGTCGGCGGCGGCATGGGCATCGCGACCATCATCGAGCGGCTCTGACAGGAGGCACGGAATGATTCGTTGGGACGCCGATGCCGACGGCATCGTCACGCTGACCATGGACGACCCGGAGCACTCGGCGAACACCATGAACGAGCGCTACGTCACGTCGAT
>JBOHGX010000012.1:0-18623 GCA_050700255.1 Pseudonocardiaceae bacterium | reverse complement strand
CCCTCACTTTGACCCCCCTCACTTTGACCCCCCTCACTTTGACGCAGTGGCTTGAGCTGCAGTCCTGGGCCGCCCGGCAGCTCACCACGAGCCGCTGGCGCCGAACCGGCTTCAGGCAACGCACGGTCGGATTCCGGCTTCTCGTCGCCTTCCCGGCGGCATTGCTCGGTACGTCACTGTTCACTGAGTCGATCGGCCGGGGAGCAGAGTTCGGCTCGGGCGCTGTGGTGGCGGGCGTGGCGCTGGCGATCGCCACGGCGTTGGTTGCGGATTGGGTCCGGGTGTGCAGGCGGCTGCGTGTCGCGCAGGACAATGCGCTGCCACCGGGCAGCCCGGACTGGGGTGATCTCCGGCCCGATCATGCTCCGCTGGAGGGCTGGCAGCCCTGGTGGGACGAGCCTGATCAGGTGTCGCGGGTGGGTTCCAGTGAGGTGGGCAGCAGGTAGTCGTCGTTGTCGACGTTGACGTTGTTCGGCCCGCCGGCGGCAGGGATGTGCTGGGCGTGGCTGCCGTTCCAGGATCCGGTGTAGGGAGTGTCGACGTTCGCCCGTACCTCGACGCCGTCATCCGTGGTGAATCGCCAGCCCTGGTTGTTCGCGCCGGCGGTGTAGTCGCTGTTCTCCGGGCTGTGCCAGGTCTCGTCCAGCCCCTCGTGCCGGTCTGTCGTCCCGCCCAGCGCGCCACCGATGCTGCCCGAGGCGGCGCCCGACCCGAGGCTCTGCAACGACGGAGCGTTGCCGTGCGCGAGGTCGTTGAGGGCGTTGCCACCCGCACCGGCGATCGCCCCTTCACCTGCGCTACGCAGCGCCGCCTCGCCGAAGTTCGACGTGGTGGTGCCGAAGGCGCCGCCGGCCATGCCCACAGTGCCGCTGGCCACACCCGCCGCTACCCCGGAGATGCCGGCGTCCACCGTCTTGCCGAGATCCCACTCGGTCAAGGAGCGGTCGCCACGGACCATCTGCAGCCCCTGGATCACCCCGTCCACGCCGACGTTGATCGCGACATTGGCCGCGATCTGGCTGATCAGCTGCCGGAAGGCGAGCTGCACGGTGATCCGGGTCGCGGCCTGGGCGACCGGGATTCCCGCGGTGCTGGCACCCAAGGTCGCGAACGCGGCGGCGACCATCGCGGCGATCTGCGCGGCCAGGATGAGCAGTGCCGCGATGATGCTCAGCTTGGTGTACTCGATGTTCAGGGCGGTCTCGTCGCAGCCCTGCCCGAGCTGCTCGCAGGCCTGCTGCAGGGTGACCAAGAACTGCTCGTCACCGGCGACGAAGCGATCCCAGTGCTCGGCGAACGCGTCGGCCGCCTCGCCCTGGATGGCGCTCAGCGCTGCCTGCGCCGCGGCGTTGCCGTCGCCGGTGACCTCACCGATGGCCGTCGCCGTCTGCTCCCACGCCTGCGCGAGCCGGCGCAGCGCGTCCTCGTCCCCCTCGGGCCAGTCGGTGCCGACCACAATGGGAACCAGCCACTGGACGGCTTCCGGGATCTGGATCGTCATCGCTGTCTCCTGCCACCAAGACGGTCCGCCGCACCCCGATCGCAGCCTTCCCAGGTATCGGCCGAGGCATCGAGGCCCCCCCTGATCGCGCGCAACGCCGCGACGATGGTGGCCACCGCCGTGGTGGTCGCCTCGGCTTGGGGCAGGTAGTTCCGCGCGAACGTTTGACCGGCGTCATCGCCGCCCCAGCAGGGACCTTCGGCGGCCAGCGCTGTCTGTAATGCGGTGCGGGCGTCCTCCAGCTGGTCGGCTGCGGCGTCGAACTGCGGCGACGCGCTGCGCAGGCGTACCGGGTCGACCTGGAGCCCTGCTCCGGCGGTCATCTGTCGCCTCCCCACAGCACGGACCTGGTGCTGAAGTCCTCGTCGTCGTCCTCGGGTGAGCGCGGAGGGTGCCGGTTCGACGACTGGTTCGGCAGCAGATCCTTCAACGATGGCGCCCCCGGGACGGCATCGGGCAGGTCCGGGAGTTCCCCGCGTACCGGCGCCAGGGCGTCCTCGACTTGCCGTTGGGCGGCGCTGGCGGCCTGCTGGGTCACGGTGACGACGCTGCGGGCCAGCTTGTCCGGGGTGCTGCGGTCGAACGCCGACGGGGCGAACTGCACGTCGGTGACGATGCCGGCGGCGTTGACGGTGACCGTCACCAAGCCGTCGGCTGACGTCGCACGGCCGGTCACCTCAGCGGCCTGCACCTGCGCTTTCTGAAGTGCCGCGGACTGCCGGTTGAGCCCTGCCAGCAGCGAGTTCACCTGCTGGCGCATCGCCGCATTGCGGGCCTCTAGCTGCGCCCGCCTGTCGTGCGGAATCATCGCCACCTCTTACTCGACTCGGTGTGAGCACCCTCAGTGCCCGGTACCGCACTTATCGTGATGTGCCTTACGACGCGACTGGCGCCCTGTCGGTTCCCGTGATCAGTGCCCTTCAGCGCCAGGCGGACACCAGGTCGTCGGGACTGTAGACCGCCGCCAGATCGCGAGCCGCGCAGCCGGAGCGACTCACCGCGACCAACGGGGCGTCACGACCTCCCGGCACCTCGGCGCGGTGCACTGCGAGATCGGCTAGGTCCCGCTGGTCGAACGGGCTGCGGTCGCGCCACTTGATCGAACCGACGGCGCTGACTTTTCTGGCGCCGGGCCACTGGTCGACCCCCACGAGATCGACCTCGACGCTTCCGGTGCGCGTCCAGTAGCCGCCGACGACTGCGGTCCCGGCCAGGTGCGGATCGCTCGCGGCGAGGCGTTCCAGCGCGGCGCGCACCAACGGTTCCACAGCTCGGCCCCGATAGTCGAGCCACGAGTCGCGCAGCCGGGCCAGCGCGAGATCGCATCGACCGCGGGCGATGTCGGGTAATGCGGGCTCGATGAAGCGCAACCAGAACCGTAGGTAGGGGTCGGCGACGCGGTATCGGGGCTCTCGTGCCGGGCGGGTCGACACCGGCAGATCGGCCGCCACGACCCGCTTGGCTTCTCTCAGCAGGTGCAGCGACCGCGCCAGCGGAGCAGCCTGCAGCCCGGCGCGAGTGGAGATCGCCTTGTTCGTGCGGTCGCCGGCACCGATCGCACCGAGCACGTGCCGAGCTTGCATGTCGGTGGGGAACTCGGCAGCGAGTACGGTGCGCCCGATCACGACCAGGTCGGAGTTCTCGTCGGTAAGCTGCTCACGGACGAAGGAGATGACGTCCGGAGCGCCGCGCCACTCTAGGCACAGCCGTGGATAGCCGCCGGTGACCAGCTGCGCATCCATCGCGACCGAGCAATCATCAATGCCGGTCATCGCCGCGGTATCCGCGACGGTGAAGGGATCGACGACACACCCCTTGACGCGGCCGAACAGCGGGCGGTCGTAGGACGTCAGCGCCTCCATCATGGCGAGGTCGGACCCGATGAGGATGAACAGAACCGGCCTGGATTCGAAGACCCGGTCCCAGACTGCCTGCAGCGCGCCCTCAAGTGAGGGACTCGCCTGCGCCAACCACGGGAATTCGTCGAGCACCACGATGACGGGGCCGTTGGGCAGCGCCGACACCACCTGACGCAGCGCCGCATGCCAGTTGGGAATTCGGCGTAGCGCGAGTGCCAGGCCTCGACGGTGGGCTCGCAGCACAGGATGTCCGCCGCCTGGTCGTCTGGTACCCGGTGCAGTGCGTGCAGCATCGCTGGGAGTCGCGCCATCGATCGCTGGGCCGCAACGGGCGACCGGGCACCATGCGGTATCGCATCACCGGCCTGCCCTGGTAGCTGGCCACCGGTGCCGGCACGGGCACTGCAAACGGGACCGCGGCCTGGACCAACGGCATCAGCACCGACTGGGTGCGCAGCGCCTGGATCGCCTGGTCGAAGCGGGGCAGCTGCACGATCGCCTCGTCGTCAGCGACATAGGTCCACGACACCCGCCCACCCTCGACCGGTACCAGCTTGCCCACCGGCCACCCTGCGGCATGCAACAAGTCACGGACCGTATCCACGCTCGGCCGCTGAGTCAGGCTCGACACCCACTGATCATCACATGCGATGAGCGGTCAGCCGTGCCCACGTCTGCTGACCCCGGCCAGCACATCCCGCGCACTCCCAGCAGCCGTGCCAGTGGCGGATCCGTTACCGGCACACGTTCATCTCGGCGCGCCTGAACACGAGTTCTTCGGCCGTACTCTTCTGCCGAGGAGTGTGTAAAGGCGTGCGTGGCGCGATTCGCTGGAGAAGCTCTGTCGGGTTGGCGCTGGCCCGATGGGCAGTGAGCTGGCAGGGCGTTTCCAGCCAGTTCAGTGAGGGGATTGGATATGCAGCAAGGTCAACTGAACGAGGGCGACTACGACCGCGAGCGCCTCGAGGAGCGTGTCTGGAGGCTGGCCCGGGAGCGCGACATCGGGCGGCGACGGTTTTTTGAGCTGGTCGGTCTCGCCAGCGCCGGCAGCTTCCTCGCCGGCTGCGGCCAGGATGCTTCGGAGCGCCGGCTGCACGGACCGGCCAACAGCACCACCACGACCGGCGCGCCCGCTGCCCCATCGCCATGGGTAAAGCCCATCTCGGAGGAGAAGTTCATCATCCACAAGACCAACGCGGAAATGCGCTGGGAGCAGATGCGGGGACGGGGCTACACCACGCCGAACGACTTGTTCTTCATCCGTAACCACACCGAAACGGCCCGGGTCGACCGGGGTAGTTGGCGGCTGCGGGTGCAGGGAAGCGGCGTCGCTCGTCCCCTCGACCTCGGCTACGACGAGCTGGTGAAGCTAGGGCAGACCACGGTGACCCGCTTCGTCGAGTGCGCCGGCAATGGGCGGGTGTTTTTCGGCGAGGCCCTGGGGCACAAGGCTGAGGGAAGCCCGTGGCGGCTGGGCGCGATCGGGGTGGCGGAATGGACCGGGGTGCCTCTCGGTGCCGTCCTCGAACGGGCAGGGGTGAGGCCGACAACCCGGGACGTCATGCCCGTCGGGCTCGACGAATTGATGGTCCGCCGGCCGATGCCGCTGGCCAAGGCGATGGCCGAGGACACCCTGCTGGTCTATGGCATGAACGGCGAGGATCTCCCGCCCGATCACGGTGCGCCGGTCCGGGCCCTCGTCCCCGGCTGGGTCGGAGCAGCCAACGTGAAGTGGGTAGGGCAGGTGGAGGTGTCAGCGGAACCATTGTTCTCTGACTGGAACACCACCTCTTACGTGCTCCTTGGTCCGGGCTACCAGCCCCAGGGCCCAGCCAAGGGACCGGTGCTGACCACCCTGGGGGTGAAAAGTGCCCTGGAGCTGCCCTGGCCGGCCACCATGACGACCGGCCACCAGACCGTCTCCGGTCGCTCGTGGTCGGCTACGGGCAGGATTCGCCGGGTGGAGTACCAAGTCGACGACGGGCCCTGGCGTCCGGCCCGGCTCGAGGGGACCAATGAGCCCACGGCCTGGACGCGGTGGTCCTTCGACTGGGACGCCACCCCCGGGTCTCACACCCTCCGCACTCGGGCCACCGATGACCAGGGCAACACCCAACCTGACAGCTGGCCTTTCAACCAGCAGGGCTACCTCTACGGCGCCGTAGTCGCCCACCCGGTAACGGTGGCCTGACCACCATCGTGCCCTCACCTCAACGAAGACGAGAAAACTGAGCGCCGTCGGGCTGCACGCCACATTTCCCGACCAGCTCAGAGTTTCAAGCGTGGCCGTGACCGGCGCCATCGTCGCGGTCGCCGCCCGCAGCGTCGGGCGCGGCGTCCCGCCGCACCAGCTGGCCGGCAACCTGAACTGGCCCTAAGCCTTGTCGAGGCCGCCCTGGCGACGTTCAGCGACGCCCCCGATGCTGGGCTTGGCGCCGCCCCGGCCGAAACCCGCCACAGCACATGACGCGAAGCCGACAGTCGCCCTGCGCGTCACCGGAGGCAGGATTCCTGCGTCTGCGTAGTTGCGGATCTGTTGGGTTGAGATACCTGCCGTTCGTGCCAGATCGATGGAGCGAAGCCCTGCTTCCACACGGCTCATCGGTTTGACATTGACCTCAGCGATTCCAGACCAGGGGCATCCGCTTGTCAGAGGTCACCGGTAGAAAGCAGTTATCAAACCGGAGGGAGGATCATGGCGCTCGCGACCGCATCGAGTGCGGCGTCCCGCAGCGCCGCCGAGTGGATCCGGGTGGTTGGCGCACGCGAGCACAACCTCGCCAACATCGATGTCGACGTCGCGGTGGCCGACGCTGGAAGCCAGATCGCTGCAGTGCTCGACCAGAACCCGCTCCGCGGCACAGGCCCGTACCCGGCGGAGGTGCACCGGCAGCTCGCCGAGGATCACGCGGCGCTGCAGCGCGCGGTGCAGGCGTACCCACTGGCGCTTGCCATGGACACTGCCGGCCGCCCGGACAAGCTCGGCGCCGAACTCGCCGGCCTCATGGGCTATGTGCAGCACGTGCTGGTGCTCTACCACAACCTCGCCGACGTCCCGGACCACATGCGCGCCCAAGCCCCCGCGATCTTTCGGCGACTCACCTCAGGGCCCGTCATGTTCGCGATCGACGACGTCGAGGCTGAATTCCTCGCTTGATGTATCCAGGGAGGGCTCAGCCGCCTCTTGCATTCTGGTGGGAGCGCTGGATGATCGAGGGAGATCATGATGATGGCTGCTGGTGGGCCTGACGGGGCGACGGGTCGATGTGCGGTCTGATCGGGGCGCTGCTCGCTGAGCCGAACCTGACGCGAGTGCGCATCGCGGCCGCGCTCGCGTCGATCGGGCACCGCGGACCGGACCACACCGGCTGGTGGCGCTCGTCTGATCGCCGGATGATGCTGGGCCACGTCCGTCTGAGCATCATCGGGTTGGCCAACGGTGATCAACCGCTGGTCAATGAGGATGGCCAGGTGCACTGCGTGGTCAACGGCGAGTTGTACGGCTACCGGGCTATCCGCAGCGCACTGCAGGCGCAAAACCGGCACTTCGCCACCGACTCGGACAGCGAGATCGCGTTGCATCTGTACGAGCAACTGGGCGGCGACTTCGTGCACCAGCTGCGCGGGGAGTTCGCAGTCGTGATCGCTGATCAGCGTCGGCACTGCCTGATCGCGGTGCGCGATCGTTTCGGCGTCAAGCCGCTGTACTACACCGTCCACGATGGCAACGTTTTCGTCGCTTCGGAGATCAAGGCGCTGCTGGCGCTGGGGGCGCCGGCGCGCTGGGATGCAGGGGCATTCTTCGCCGAGTGTCACGGTGTGCGGACCGCGGATCGGACCCTGTTCGCCGGCATCCGGGCAGTGCCCCCCGGCTGCGTGCTCGTCGCCCGCGACGGCCAGGTGGAGATCCGGCAGTACTGGGATACCGACTACCCCAGCCGCGAGTCCCTCGCGAACGACGGACGTTCGGATGCCGAGATCGTCGCCGGATTCCGGGAGACCCTCGACGACGCCGTGGCGCAGCGGCTCGTCGCCGATGTCGAGGTGGCCTCTTACCTCAGCGGCGGGATCGATTCCAGCGCGGTGCTGGGCCTGGCCCAGCGCAAGCTCAACCGGCCGATCCGGGCATTCACGATCGTCTTCGGGGACGAGCTGTACAACGAGGAGCGGCTGGCCCAGCAGACCGCGCAATGGCTCGGGGCCACGTTCGTGCCGGTGCCCGTCAGCCAGCGTGATCTGGCCGAAGCCTTCCCCGACGCGCTGTGGCACGCAGAGACGCTGGTTTTCAACGGTCACGGTGTCGCCAAGTACCTGCTGTCCCGGGCGGTGCGCGACGCGGGGATCAAGGTGGTCTTCACCGGCGAGGGCGCCGACGAGATCCTCGGAGGCTACCTGCCGTTTCGCCGGGATATGCTGCTGCACAACACCGAACAGCAGCCGCCGGAGGACATCAAAAAACTGCTCGCCGAACTCGAGGCGACCAATCAGGTCTCGCGTGGGCTGCTCACCGCAGACGGCGCGCCGGCCCCAGGACTCGACGCATTCAATGTGCGCCTGGGCTGGACACCGTCGGCGGTCGAGGCGTTCTCCACCCTCGCCGCGAAAATGTATCCCTTCTTCGCCGATGCGTACCTCGAGGCCGCGTTGCGCGCTGACCCCTACACCGACCTGCTCGACACCCTCGACGTGCGCCGCCGCCTGGCCGGTCGCGACCCGGTCAACCAGGCGCTTTACATCTGGACCCGGACAGTGCTGCCTAACTTCATCCTGACAGTCCTCGGTGACCGCATGGAGATGGCACATTCGGTGGAAGGGCGGGTCCCCTTCCTCGACCACCGCGTCGCCGAGTACGCCGCGCAGCTCCCGGTACACCACAAGATCCGCGGGCTGCGGGAGAAACACGTGCTGCGCGAAGCCGTCCGGGACTGCGTGTTACCCGAGGTGTACGACCGCCAGAAGCACCCGTTCCTGTCGCCCCCCAGCCGCGACAACGACGATGCCCTCGCCGTATTCTGCCAGGACACCCTGCGCTCCCACTCCATGGAGGATCAGCCGTTCTTCGACCCATGCCGGGTTCGGGGGTTGATGGACCAGGTGGCCGCGATGGAACCGGCCGACCGGGCGGTATTCGAAGGGGTCGTCCTGCGGATCGTCAGCACCTGCATTCTGCAACAGCGCTTCGGCCTCACCGCCTGATCTACACGTCTATCACGGTGAGGACCCGCTCAAGATGGC
Source organism: Pseudonocardiaceae bacterium (assembly GCA_050700255.1). Lineage (GTDB taxonomy): Bacteria > Actinomycetota > Actinomycetes > Mycobacteriales > Pseudonocardiaceae. Next base: position 10,028 of record JBOHGX010000012.1, on the reverse strand, counting down.
GAAGGTCCGCCCCATTGTGGGTTGCGAGGGACAACCCGTGCCGGACGGCGGTGGCGGCGATCAGGAGATCCTTCCTGCGCGGACGGGGATGTCGCCCCGCTTGGCGAACGACGTTGGCGAGGAGGCCGTAGAACTCGGCCACCTCGGCGTCGAACGGCAAGACCTCGTAGGTGTCGAGCACGAGCTGCAATCTCTGCCTGCGGTGCAGCTGCTCAACCGGGTCCATGCTCGCACCCACCCCATACTGCAGCTCACCGACAGTGACAGCGCTGACGCTCACCAGATCAGCGAAGGAAGCCGTGCCCCGAGACGGCGGGTCGATGATGACCGAGGTGTCGAGGAGGACCCTGCGCTCGGCACGCCCGGTCACTTCGTGCGGGCCTCATCCCAAGGGTCCGTCGGCTGGTCGTCACCAAAGACGTCGTCTGCCTCCTGACGATCCCGCTCCCATTGCTGCACGTCGAGGGGAGCCAACGCTGCCAGCGCCGCGTCGAACTCGGCCGCGGGAACCTGACGCCTCCTGCGACTGCTCGGCCGCTGATGCGGGACCAGGTCGGCGACTGGTTGGCCGTGCACCGTCACGGTGAATGACTCGCCGGCGGCCACCCGCCTCATGATCTCCGCATTGTTGTTGCGCAGCTCAGCCTGCTTGATCGTCTCGCGCACAGCACTACTATAGCTACTCAATAGCGATAACGCTATACAATAGCTTCCCAGCCCGAAATCGGGAGTCAGGGACGCGTGTCCCCGCGTCCGCACGGCGCTGCTACCTTGCGTCCGCACCAGGAGCCGATAGATCCTTAGATCCTTAGGAAGTGCCCGTGCGCATGAGCTTCACCGTCGAGGACGAGGACGCCTTCCAGGTCCGTCGCGATGAGTTGCTGGACGACTACGCGGGGTGGCTCGCGTCCTCGAACGCCGAGGGGGAAGCCGGCGACGCAGGGCTAGCGCTGGACTGGAAGTGGGGTTACCAGGACGGTGAGCTGGGCCGGTGGACGGTCGCCGATCTGGAGGAGTTCCTGCTCGGGTGGTGTCCCCGCAAGCTGTCCATGCCGCACGAGGAGTGCGCCGACTTCCCCCGCTCGATCCGCGCCTTCATGACCTTCCTGGCTACCCAGGGGTTGCTCGCACCCGGCAGTGGCACGCTGTCGCAGCTGCAGCGCTGCTGCGAGCGCAACACGTCGCGCTTCGTCACGAAGATGGCGGACCCGGCGAACTACGGGCTGGCCAAAGGACTCTTCGCCGGCGCGGGCGGCCTGGACCCGGGCATGGAGCTGGACGACGACGCTGTCGCCGCGGCGGTGCAGCGGATCAACGCCCTGGCACCCGGCGGTATCGACGAGGCGCCGATCCTCACCGTCGGTCCGGCCACGCTGCCCGAGCCGCAGCAACGAGCGGCGTCCGCCGCAGCCGCCCCAGCGCTGATCCAGTTGCACAAGCTCTGGCAGTTCTGCGCCACGCCGGGCCGCCCGCTGACCCAGAAGGGCAACCTGCGGCTGGCCGACGCCCGGCAGCTGGTGGACGACCTCGACACCGGCGACGTGCCAGATGTCGAGATCGGCGACTACCGGCGCACCCTGCGCTCAATCGAGGACCTGCCGAACCTCAGCTGGCTGGTGGAACTGGCTATCGATGCGCGGGTGCTGCGGCGAAACCGGGGCCGCCTGGTGGCCGTGGCGCGGTGGCGCGAGCTGTCCCCAGTGGAGGCGATCGACCGGTTGGTCGACACGGCCGTCGAGGTGGGCCTGTCCGGGGCTCTGTCGCCCCACCTGCCCCGGATGGCCGCCGTGCAGGACGCCGTCGACGAGGGTGTCGGGCGGCTGCTCGCCGAGCTGATCGACTGGCAGGCGGCCGGCAAACCGTTGCCCATCGAGGAGCTCGCCGAGTTGATGGTCGAGGGCGTGGTCCGGTCGTTTACCGGCCTGAATGACTTCCACCTCGGCTTCGTGCGCGATTGGGTCCGCGATCACCTGGACCGATTGGCCGCACTCGGCGTCGTCACATTGCGCGACGTACAGCACGTCTGCACCGACTGGGGCACCACGGAGGCGCACGGCGGTATCGCCGAGCTCACCCCGGCAGGCGTGCCCATCGCGATCCGGCTCGCCGAGGAACTCGGCATCATCGTGCTCAGCCGGCCGGACTCGGCCACCGCGACCGCCCGGGATCTCGTCAAGCTGATCGAGCACCTCGAGCCGGAGGAATGGCTCGCCGACACCACTGCGTGGGTGGCCCACCGCGGCACCGAGCCGGCAGCGCGGGAGATCGTCGGCGTGCTCAACGATGCTGCGACGCCGGCACCGGTGGTGCTCGCCGTGCTCACCCAGCTCGACGGGCTGGTCGGCGAGCACGCCATCCCTGCCGTCAAGGCCATGCTCGACGGGCCGCACGACAGCTTCGCGGTGCAGTTGCTGACGGTTGCCGGCGCGCTGGATCCCGCCGGGGTGGATCCCGACCGGTTGCTGCGCGCCGGGATCGACCTGATGGTCGTCGCTTACGACGTCGGCGGGCCCGACGATCTGCTCGCCGCGCTTGCTGCCGGGGATTGCGGACCGGACGAGCAGGCCGCCTTGCTCGACCACCTCTGGCGTACCGAGCATCCTCGGGTCGCCGACCTGCTCGAGATCATCGGCGAGCACCACACCGACAAGCGAGTTGCCAAGTCGGCCCGCAAGTCACTGCTTCGGCACCACAGCTTCGTCGCCGGCCGCCGGTGACGTAGTGCGGGTCAGCCGGATCGGCTGTCGCTGGAAGCCGTGCAGATGCCGGGGCAGCCGGCGCATGGGATACCGCAGGAGGCTGCTGCGCATGATGAGCCGGATGGCTCGGCTTGCCCGGTCAGGTTGCGCTTCTCATCCTCGGTCAGCTCATTGAACTCCTGGGCGATCCGCGCGAAGACCACATCGCTGAACGCTGCTGTGCCCGAAGCCTCAAGAAGGCTGCACCGTCCGGCCAGCAAGTCATCGACCAGGGCGCGGAAGTTGTCGTTGTCGCTGCGGTCACGCAGCAGCACCAGCGCGTCCCGAAGTTCCTCGGACAGCTCCGGGTCACTGCACGCGACATCGGTCGTGGGCTCGTGGTCGGCCATCGCTCCTCATCAGTGGTGGTTGGCGTCAACTGGTAGCGCGCGATCCGGCAGCTCGCGGAGCGCGCCACAAGTTTCATTGTGCACGTCGTTGCCGCGATCCACCCACCGACCGGCCGCCCAGGGCGGTAGTACCATGATGTACTACTATTGCAGCATGAGCGAAGTGCCCGTCCGCGAACTCAATCAGAACACCGCCGGTGTACTGGCCCGGGTCAAGCGTGGTGAGGAAATCGACATCACTGAACGAGGCGCGATCATCGCCCGATTGATCCCAGCCCAACCGCATCCACTGGCCGATCTCATCGCGTCCGGCAAGCTGCGTCCAGCTACTGCCCGAGGGCCGGTGCCGCGGCCCACCGGGCCGATCAGGACCGACCATGAGGCCGGTGAGTTGATAGGTGAGCTGCGGGACGAGGAACGCTACTGATGATGTACCTCGACACCGCGGCGCTGGTGAAGCTGATCCGCCGCGAGCCGGCGGGCGATTCCCTGGCTGACTGGCTCGACGGGCGCGCCAGCACGACGCTGGTCACCTCGGCGCTGGCCGAGGTCGAGCTGCCGCGTGCCCTTCGGCGAACCGAACCTGGGCTGGTCGCCGCCGTACCAGCATTACTTGAGCGCATCGCCCGGTATGAGATTGATGAACTCGTCCGTGCGACGGCGGCCGGCTACGAATCCCCGGATCTGCGCTCGCTGGACGCCATCCACCTGGCCACTGCGCATGCTGTGTTCGGCGGCCAGCTGACCGCATTCGTCAGTTATGACAAGCACCTGCTCGGTGCCGCCGAGGCGCTCGGGCTGCCGGTCGCCAGTCCCGGCGCCTGCGCTACGACGTGAGCTGCGCGAGCCAGCTGCAGACGTCCTGCGCGGTGGCGTCCACGCTCCTGCTGGTGGTGTCCAACAAGGTCACCGGCGGGTTCAGCGTCGCGGCGCAAGCGCCTAGCCACGTGGCGTAGTCGAGCGTTTCGGCGATTCTGGGCTCGTCCCACTCCCGCCACACGGGCCGGGCGCGCAGCCGCTGCGCCAGCACGTCGGACCGGCAGGTCAACGCCAGGTAATGCACCGCACTGAACAGTGCGCGTTCCGGCAATGGTTCCAACTCGGGAGGCACCACGGTGCCGCACAGCAGCACCGGCCGCCCGCTGCGCCCGATCATGGCGGCCAGCCGCAGCCACGTCGAGCGGAACAGCCGGTGCTCATCGGTGGGATCGCTGAGCTCAGGAAGCCACAACACGTCCTGTTCGAGAACCACGAAGCGATCAGACAGCCGCGGCAGCAGGGCACGGGCCACAGTGGACTTGCCGGTACCGCTGGGACCTGCCAGGCAGAACAGGGGTTGGCGGGCCAAGGACTGCCGGTGACCGCACTCACCGCAGATCAGCGGCAGTTCTAGCAAGCATCCACAACGGTCGCAGATCCGCGGGTTCATCCGGTACCGGCGCGCGGCCTAGCCGAACAGGCCGCCGAGGAAGCTCCCATGGCTGCGCCGATGTCCGTAAGGACGCGGCGAGTCGGCGTAGTGCCCGTGGTGATCTCCCCGGTACGGCCGGGGTGAGTCCCGGTAACCCCTGGGCGAGTCCGAGTGGCCACGGTGCCCGCCCGAATACCCCTCATACGGAGGCACCCCACCGCCGTAGTAGTGCTGCTCGGCCCGCAGGAGCTGTTCCAGCTCGCCGTGGTCGAGGAAGATGCCCCGGCAGTTCTCGCACTGCTCCAGGCGCACCCCTTGCTTGTCGACGGTTCGCAGGGACCCATGGCATTTCGGACATGTCACGCAAGCAGCATACGATCCGTCGTCCTAGGCCAGCACAGCACGTCAACATCGCCTGAATATAGGTAGCCTCACCTAAGACGGGGAGGCGGGGATGGCACCGAAACCCAGGGTTGGGCGACTCGACAGCGGGCCAGTGCCCGAATGCCCAGTTCCGGAATACCCAGCGCCGGAATACCGGATGTATTTCGTCGAGGTGGCTCGCAGCGAGCGCCTCGGACCCAGCTTCGTGCGAGTCACGTTCACCGGTGAGTGCCTGCGGGCCTTCGGCGCTGGTGGCGCCGATCAGCGGGTCAAGCTCTTACTGCCGCAACCTGGCCGGACCGTGGCCGACATTCCCAGCAGACCCGGCTGGTACCCGGCATGGCAAGCGATGCCGCAAGAGATACGTCCGACCATGCGCACCTACACCGTGCGGGCACACCGACCCGAGGTGACCGAGCTGGACATCGACTTCGTGCTGCACGGCGCAGACGGCGGCCACGGCGGCCCCGCCTCGGCGTGGGCAGCGAAGGTCCGTCCCGGTGACACCGCCGCGTTGGTCGGTCCGGACCGGCCGGGTAGCGGTCGGATGTGGGGGTGTGCGTGGTCCCCGCCAAAGACGGCCAGGCGCCTGATCATTGCCGGCGACGAGACGGCTGTTCCTGCGGTAGCGTCGATCATCGAGTCGCTCCCGCCGCACGCCCGTGGCGTCGTCTGCGTCGAAGTGCCGACGGTAGGCGACCGGCAGGACTGGGACGTCCCCGACCGGGTCGAGGTGCGGTGGTTGGTACGCCGAGATGAAACCGGGTCGGCCCCTCACGGGTCGTTGCTCGAGGCAGCCGTGGCGGAGGTGCTGACCGAACTGTGCGGACCGACCACCCACGCGGCCGGGGCCGGTCTGGAGGACGTGGACCTCGAGACAGCCAGCCTGTGGGAGGTACCCGACGGGTCGACCGGCGAGCTCTACGCGTGGCTGGCCGGGGAAGCCACGGTGATCAAGAGGCTTCGGCGGCTGATGGTCAACGACCTCGGCGTTGCGCGCACCGCAGTCGCTTTCATGGGCTATTGGCGGCAGGGGCGCGGCGGCTGACCCGGCAGCGGGTTGGCAGCGGGTCCCTACCGTCGTGACGCAATGGTCGCCTGCCGGCGTCGCTGCGCCAGTGTCCGGCGGGCAGCGGCAGCGCGTGGCTATCGCGCGCGCCATCGCCGCCGAGCCGGATGTCCTGCTGTGCGACGAGATCACCTCTGCGCTGGACCCGCAGACCACCGAAGCGGTCATGCAACTGCTGACCCAGTTGCGCACCGAACGCGGACTCGGGCTGCTGCTGATCAGCCACGACCTGCCACTGGTCACCGCACACACCGAGCCGCCTTGGTGGTGCACGGCGTGGCGTGCAGACCTGTACTCGACGGGAAACGAACTCCGGGTCCGCAAAAGCTGGACCTAAACCGTTCACCGTTTTTGGGTGACCGTTCACCGCGCCACGGTTAGTTGTCGTTCTGGGGTCATCTTCGGCGTCCGAAATTGTCGGTGTTGGTTGTGACAATTTTGTGTCATGGCAGCGCCGGTGGCAGACGAGGTGCACGCTGCTGGGGATGCCCAGTGGCTGGCTCGGCTGCGTGCCGCGGAAATCGAATCCCGAATGGCGCAGGCTCGGGTGTTGCAGATCATCGGGGAACGCCACGCGATCGGCGTGGCCGGGCGGTCCGGGTATGGCACAGTGGCGCGAATGGTGGCCGCGGTGGCGCTGATCGGCGCCGGCAAGGCCCGCAACCGGGTCGCTGCCGCCGAAGCACTCACACCCCGACAGTCGCTGACCGGTGAGATGCTGCCGGCGCGGTGCCCGGCCACAGCGGCCGCCTTCGCCGGTGGTGAGAACAGCGCGAGTGCGGTGCGGATCGTCACCGACGCGATGCGCCGCATCCCCGCCGGCGTGCACCCACAGACCGAGGCCGAGACCGAACAGGCCCTGACCGACCATGCCCGCCGCTTCGAACCCAGGCCACTGGCCCAGATCACCCACCGGGTGCTGGCCCACCTCGACCCCGACGGGCCCGCACCGATCGAGGAGGCCACAGTGACTTGTCTTGCGACCGGCCGGACGCCACCCGTCCTGTTGACGATGTCGGCGTGTCACCACCATCAGCCAACGACAGGTTCTGATCATTGTCGTGGTTCGAGACGAAGCCTCGACGGCCAGGTTTCGCTGCCACAACGCACCCTGGCCGCGATGCTCGGCGTACAACGCCCTCACTGAACAAGATCCTCAAAGAGCTTGAACGCGAAGGCCTCGTCGGCGTGCGCTACGCCGCGATCGACATCCTCGACCCCGACGGCCTGACCAAGCGCGCCAGATGATCTTCCGCGTCACGATCGTACGACACCGGCTCGTTGTGTAACCGAGGTAACCGACCGCACCCACGGAGGCTGACAGGCTCGTCCCGCACCGCCGCCGATCCGCGGTGGTGGAGGAGGAAAGGAGCCGACCGTGTCCGCAACCGCTCACCCCACGACCTCGGGGCTGGTCTCCCGCGCCGGGAGTGGAGCACTCGCCGGGATCGCCGGGGGAATCGCGTTCGGCGTGCTCATGGCGATGATGGGCATGCTGCCCATGGTCGGGATGCTCATCGGCGTCGACAACCCCGGCGTCGGTTTCTTGGTACACCTGGTCAACTCGGTGATCATCGGTGCCATCTTCGGCGTGCTCGCCTACGGGATCGCCAGCAAGATCGGGCCTGTGCTCGGTGCCGGCGTGGTTTACGGCGTCGTCTGGTGGGTCCTCGGCGCGTTGCTGATCATGCCGCTGTGGCTGAGCTTGACCGCCGACCCGATGATGCGCGACATGGTCTTCACAGTCGGCAGCGACCAGTGGATGAGCCTGCTGGGCCACGCCATCTTCGGCCTGATCACCGCCGCGGCGCTGTATGGACTGCGCCGCCGCGTCCACACGTGACGACCGACGGCGACGATTCACGAGGTCGGCCGACCCTGCGGATCTACGTCGCGCCAGGCTGCGCCGGCTGCCGTACCGCTCTCACCCTCGCCGAGACGGTGCGGCAGGCCCGGCCCAACCATCCCACCGAGGTGATCGACTTGGCCGGCCAACCAGACCAGCCACTGCCACCAGGGGTGATCGGCACTCCTGCTTACCTGCTGGACGACGAGGTGATCTCGCTCGGCAACCCGGAACTGGGCGAGCTGCTGTGTCGACTGGACACCGCAGCCACCACGGGTGATGATGACTGACCTGATGCCGCCGACAGAACTCCCGGCCGAGCCCTACTGCCTGGCCGAAGTGGACTTGTTTCGCGACCTGTCCCGCCGCGAGATGGCCGCCCTGGGCGCCCGCGCCCCAATGCAGACTGTCGCGACCGGACAGGTCGTCTACAACCCGCTGCAACCCACCTCGGTGCTGGTCATCATCAAACGCGGCCTGATCCGCTTGTACCGCATCACGGCCGACGGCAGAAACGTCACCACCGCCGTACTCGGCCCCGGCACCGTGTTCGGCGACATGGACCTGCTCGGTCTGCGAATGCGCGCCACGTGGGCGGAAGCACTGGAACCCAGCGACCTGTGCCTGATGAGTCGAACCGACGTGCAAGAGTTGCTGTTCACCGACCCCCGGATCGTGCTGCGCGTCGCCGAACAGCTCTCCACCCGCATCGCCGACCTCGAACAACGCCTCACCGACCTGACCTGCAAGGACCTGGTCGAACGCCTCGCCGCCACCCTCTGCCAACTCGCCCGGCACATCCCAGCCGAACCGATCCGGCTGACCCACCAGCAGCTCGCGGCACTGATCGGCGCCACCCGAGAACGCACCACCACAGCCCTCGGCGAACTCGCCAAACACAACCTCATCCAGCTGCGCCGTGGCAAGATGCTCATTCAGGACCCGGTACGACTGGCCGCTCTCGCCGACGGCGCCCACCCACCACCGTCGACAGGATGAGCTACCCACCATTGGTAAGTCGCAACGAACGGTTGACGACGACTTACCGTTATCGGGCGTGGTGATCAGGACGCGGGCCCATGGGATCTTTCCCTCTTTCCCCGCCGTGTCCGGCAGCAACGATGTGCACCTCGAACGGCCCATTGACGGACGGTACCTGCCCGAAGTGCCCGCCTCACATTTGCTCTCGGCAAAGGACGTTCTTCAATCCTGCGCAACGAGCGCACAGCAATTTCTTACGTACGCTGAGCCGAGTGATTGCGAAGCTGAGCTCAACACGCGGTGAAGTAGATCAAGAACAAGCGTTACCAGTTTTGGGCACTGCAACGCTAATTGTTATGAAATCGTGCCCCCGGCAGGACTCGAACCTGCGGCCTAGCGATTACCAGAAGCGACTACCGGATAGTGCCGGTAATGACCGGACGGCGCCGCTGACCAGCCTGGACGCTTCTGATCGTTACGTACTATTGCCGGATGTCGGCGGCTGCTTCGATTGCGGTAGGGACCGTCCTTGCGGGCGGCCCCCGCACAGATCGCAGCGTGCGGAATTACCGCACTGGGCTCCTGCCTTGGGTACGGGCGTCGAAGCGCATTTTCGGGGAAGGGATGCGTCACGCGGGGACCGCGCGCTCGGCGCAATTGTCGACCGAGTCGTCGACTGCATGTGATAGGGGTGTTGAGAAAGATCCGGTTTGGGTGCGGGTGACGCATCGGTTCCATCCGTTGTTCGGGCGGGAGCTTGAGTTCGTCAAGCGGCGCCGGAACTGGCCGTCCGATCGTGTCTACTTCTTCGACGAGGCGGGTGAGCTGGGCTTCCGGGCTTCCTGCCGGCGGAGTGGACGGATGTGGTCGTGGAGGATCCGTTCGTGGTGGTCGCCGCTGGGCGGTCACCGTTCCGGACGGTGGATCTGCTGGAGCTGGCCGGTCTGATCTTCGAACTGTCTCGGGCCGCGGGCCTGGACCGCGGCCTGGACCTGAGGACGTCCAGCGGATTACGCCGTGAGTGTCCAGGGGATTTCGTCGTTTCTTGCGCTCGTTTCTTGTCGGCTCGTCCGGGTTGTGGGCAAGGTTGCGGGAAGAATGTGGAGATACCTGGGCATTGAGCGGCGTGTTGCCGTGGTCCCCCTGAGATTGTTGGGCATATTCTCCTGGACACACCTTCGGTTTAGGAGGCGGCATGGCCCGGCGAGACGATGGCAAGACGCGAGAGTTGGTGGCGTCGCGGACGTTG
>JBOHGX010000011.1:0-2784 GCA_050700255.1 Pseudonocardiaceae bacterium | reverse complement strand
GGCGCGGGCTCGGCATACCTCACGCTGCTGCTGGTGCAGGCGCTGCCGGGCGGAGCGCCCGCACCCGGGCTGGCCCAGGCGGCCGGCATCGCGGCCTGGGTGCTCGTCGTGCTGCTGGCCGGCGAGGGGCATCGGATCCGCGCCGAACGCGGCGCCGAGGCCGCCCGGTCCCGGGATGAACAAGAACGGCGCCGGGCCACCGAGCAGCGCCTGCAGATCGCCCGCGACCTGCACGACGTACTCGCACACAACATCTCGCTGATCAATGTCCAGGCGTCGGTGGCGCTGCACCTGCTCGACGAACAGCCAGACGCCGCGCGTGGTGCCCTGACCACCATCAAGCAGGCGAGCAAGGACGTACTCACCGAGATGCGGTCGGTGTTGGGCGTACTGCGTGCGGTGGACGAGGCTGCGCCACGCGTTCCGGCTCCGAGCTTGGCCCGGCTCGACGAGCTGGTGGTCAGCAGCAGTGACGCCGGACTGGACTTGCACGCTGAGGTCCGGGGCGATCCGGTGCAGCTGCCGACGAGCGTGGACGTCGCGGCCTACCGGATCCTGCAGGAGGCGTTGACCAACGCCGCCCGGCACGGCGCTGCGGCCCGGGCCACCGCGCTGATTACATACCAGCCCAACGACCTCACAGTGCAGGTGGACAACCAGATGGCAGATGCGCCACCGTCGAGCGTTGAGGGGACCGGCAACGGAATCGCCGGGATGCGCGAACGGGTCACCGCGCTGGGTGGCCAGTTCAGCGCAGGTCCGCTTCCCGGCAGCCGCAAGTTTCGGATGCGGGCCAGCTTCCCGCTGACGGCCCCGGCGAGGGAGAATGCCACGTGATCAGCGTGCTGCTCGCCGACGACCATGCGCTGGTCCGTGCCGGTTTCCGCGCGCTGCTCGACGCTCAACCCGATATCGAGGTGGTGGCGGAGGCGGGCGACGGCGCTGCCGCCGTCGCCCTGGCCGTCGAGCTGCGTCCCGACGTGGTGCTGATGGACATCAGGATGCCGGGAACCGACGGGCTCGCGGCGACCAAGCAGATCGCCGCCGATCCTCGGTTGGCGGGGGTGCACGTGGTCATCCTGACCACCTTCGAGCTCGATGAGTACGTCTTCGAGGCGCTGCGCACCGGCGCCAGCGGCTTCCTGGTCAAGGACACCGAACCGGCCGACCTGATCAGCGGGGTGCGCGCAGTGGCCGGCGGCGATGCGCTGCTGTCCCCGGGCGTCACCCGGCGGCTGATCGCAGAGTTCGCCACCCGGGCCAAGCAGCCGGTGGACACCGCGGCGCTGGGCGCGCTCACCGATCGGGAACGCGAGGTGATGGCGCTGGTCGCCCAAGGGCTGTCCAATGAGGATATTGCCAGCACGCTGTTCGTCAGCCCCGCAACGGCCAAGACTCATGTCAGCCGCGCGATGGTCAAGCTCGGCGCCCGGGACCGCGCGCAGCTCGTGGTGATCGCCTACGAGGCAGGCCTGGTGCGCCCCGGCTGGCGGCCCTAACCCGGGCCCTAACCCCCCAACCCCCCAACCCCCCAACCCCCCGCGTGTCCGCCTCTCATGCCCGGTGTGTCAGGCGCTCAGGCCCGACACACCGGGCCGCCTACCGCCCTCGCCACACCGGATCCCGCCGCTCCAGCACGGCCGCCCGGCCCTCGGCGGCGTCCTCAGTTGCGGCGACCACCCGGCGCATCGTCTCGCCGAAGCGGATGGCATCAGTCATCGGCAAGTCAGCGGTGCGCACCGCGACCTCCTTAATCGCCCGTGCGGCCAGCGGGGCACCACGGACCAGCCGATCAGCCAACGATCGGGCAGCGTCCATCAACTCCCCGTGCGGCACCACCCACCCCGCCAGACCGATCTCGTGGGCACGTGCGGCGTCGATGCGTTCCCCCGTGAGCAACAGCTCCATCGCGTACTGCCAGTTGATCTTTCGAGGCAGCCGGATCGCGCCGACGATCGTCGGTACCCCGATCCCGACCTCGGGGAAGCCGAACTCCGCCCGCTCGCTGGCGATCACGAAGTCACACCAGGTGACCAGCGTCAACCCGTAGCCGAGGCAGAACCCGTTGACCGCCGCGATGACCGGCTTGAAGATCTCCCAGCCGCTCTCGAACGAGTTCGCCGTCGGGCGTTCCCAGAATGTGCCCCGGAACTCACCGGTCGGGTCGCCCTCACCGCGTAGGTCCGCCCCTGCGCAGAACGCCCGGCCGGCGCCGGTGACGATGCCCACCCACGCGTCCTCGTCGTCGCGGAACCGGCTGAACGCCTCGTTCAGTCCGCGCCGCATAGCGCCGTCGATTGCGTTGAGCCGCTCCGGGCGGTGATACGTGATCGTCGCGACATGGCCGTCGAGCTGGTAGCGCACGGTGTCATTCACCGGCGCAGTATTACGGCTTGGCCAGCGGCAGCCGGCACCACGCTTGAGTCGAAACGGAACCGGGAGGACTGTGTGAGGGTGTGGGTCCAACCCGTCCGTGAGCCCGCACTGCTCGACGAGCTGGCCGAACGGGTCACGCGGTTCCCCGGCCGTGCGCGGGTCATCATCGACGGCGCTGCGCCGACCGAGCCGGTCGCGCTGGCCGACGCCCTGGTCGAGGTGTTGCGGCTGCGCGGCCGGCCGGTGCTGCGGGTATCAGCGGCGGACTTCCTACGGCCGGCCTCGGTGCGGCTGGAACACGGCCGCACCGATCCCGACGAGTTGCTGCACGGGTGGTTGGACGTAGCCGGGCTGCGCCGCGCGGTGCTCGAGCCGGCCGGTCCCGCCGGTTCCGGCCAGGTGCTACCC
>JBOHGX010000010.1:0-15090 GCA_050700255.1 Pseudonocardiaceae bacterium | reverse complement strand
ACGTTGCCCCCGTGACGCCGGGGCCCTTCAATGTAGTCAACGCGGCAGCGCACGCTCACCGTGTTGCTCATCGGGGCCGGATAGCCAGCCATTCCTCCACCGGCATACTCCGGGGCAACTCATAACCGGTCGGGAGTATGAAGCCGCCGAGGTGGGTGCGGTAGTAGACCTGCCAGGCGTGATAGCCAAGGTAGGCGCGCTCGTCAGCTTGCATCAGGGCGGCGTAGTGCCGCACCCCCTGGACGTAGCGGTTGTCGTTGTTGTAGCGATACAGGGCATTGTCCAGACGGGCGTCGGTGCCATCATCGGCACCGTTGGCGGCCAGGTAGTTGGCCGCACCGAAAATCGCGTCGCGGGTGTTCCATACATCGCCGCCCAGGCCGTAACGCGCCCAGGTGGCCGGGAGAAACTGCATTGGTCCCTGCGCGCCGGCGCTGGACAGCCCGACGATTCGACCCATCCTGGTTTCGACCAGGTGCACCGCGGCCAGTACCGACCACGGCACGCCGAAACGCTGCTGAGCCTGCGCGTAGTACGCCCGCAGCTCGGGTACGGGGAGCGGCTCGACGATCCGCCAGGCCGGCACGGTCGTCGGCAACCGGCTGGCCATCGCCTGGAACTCACGTCCCGCCGCGACGTTGCGTCGAACCGGGTCCTGCAATGGCGCCGGAACGTCGGCCAGCACAGCGGCGTCCCAGTCTGGCCGGTCGAGAAGAGCGAGATAGGCCACCTGCGCGGTCCGGCCGGCAGCGGCGACCAGCTCCGGCGAAGTCGCCCGGTCCCGCACGGCGGTCTCAGCGACGGTGATCTGCCGGGCCACCCCGCTAGGCTCGGTCAAGGCCCGCGGCTGCTCACCGGCCAGCGGCGGCGCGAGGAGCGGATCGGCCGAACGGACCACGTCGCGAGCCGGCGTGCCCGCCTGCTGCGCACCCCCGCATCCAGCCAACACGGCCGACATCATCACGATCACAGCTGTCCGAAGCACGGAGCCTCACGTTACCGGCTAGCCGATGTCGACCGGTGTGGTCACGGTGGTTTGGTCGATGTCGGAGGTGCGCACGGTCACTGCCAGCTGCCAGGTTCCGTCGACCGGAATCTGGAACCCGGTAGCGACATAACGCCCTGGTCCGGTGCGCTGCAGGGGAACCGGGAATGGGCCGAGCTGCTCGGAGGTGAGGGTCAAGGTGGCGTTGAGCTCGGCCACGTCACGTGGGCCTGCGGTGGAATCCTGCACAGTGACACTGATCATGGCAGGTCCGGTGACGGCAGGATCAATGTCGACGGTGAGCCGGCCCTGGCCGCCAGGCGCCCCGGTGTCATAGCTGATGACCTGGTGTGCTGGGCCTGGCGACGCAGCAGTCGCGGTTCGACCGGGTTCGGCGTTGACCAGCAGCGCGGTGACGCCGAGCACGAGCGCACCGAGCACGGCTTCACGCAGCACGCTGCGCCGCAGTGTCGATACCGCGGGGGACGATCGCGATGCCACACCGACACCGATACCGACGGGCGCTCGCCGATGCCGGGCGACCCACTTGCGCGACCTCACCGCGACGCCGAGCAGGAGCGCGACAATCACGAGCTTCGCCAGCAGCAACCGACCGTAGCCGGTGGATCCGAACGCTGCCCAGCTACCAAGCTGGCGCCACGACTGGTAGCTGCCGGTGCTGATGAGCAGCACCACCGATCCGGTCGCGATCGACGAGAACCGGTACACCGCTGCCGGCAGCTCGGCACTCGCGGCCGCCGCACGCAAGATGACGGCAAGCGTGACCAGACCACCTAGCCACCCGCCCATCGCCAGCAGATGCACGACATCCACCGGTAGCGCCAGTGCTGATTGGCGCCCCACGGCGGCGTGACCTGCCGCTGCCCACGTCCAGGCGAGGCCCACGGCCAGACCCACACCGAGCGCGCCGAACCACGCGTGGCCGCGCCGCGCGAAGTGCCCCAGCCAGGCGCACAACAACACAAGGTACCCGCCGGCCAGAGCCAGCAACACAAGCCGGCCGGTCAACGCTGCGCCGAACCGGCTGTCCACGGTCGCGGAGAAGACCGCCGAGTCGAAGATGCGATGAGCACCCAGCCCGTAACCGTAAGGACCCTGCAACAGCAGGCCCACCATCGTGGTTGCCAGCAGGCCGGCCCAGCCGACCAGCATGATGTGGCGGACGTCACCCCGGGCGATGGCGCCGGGCCAGCAGAGCAACACGAAGGCGATCGAGCCCACCAGCAGCGCGAACGACGCGAACGCTGCGACCCGAGCGATTCCGTAGATCACGCCGATCGCTGCGCTCCCGCTGGACTGTGCGGCCCCGGCGGCCCGGGAGGCCGAGGGGTGACCCACCGAGAAGGTGAAGCCGCCCGCCACCGGGTGCGAGTCGGCCGACATCACCCGCCAGGCCACGGTGTAGGTGCCCTGCTGAGCACTGGGTCTGTCAGTGGACAGACCCACTCCTACGGTGGAGGCGCGACCGAGTGCAGCGGCACGACCGGTGTCCAGCTGCGCACCGTCCGGACCGAAGACGCGGATCCCATCGGCTGCCACCACCACGGGTTCGCTGAAGGTCAGCGACACCGTGGTGGGTGCGGTGGCGACCACCGCGCCCTGCCCAGGATCGCTCGAGAGCAGCACCGCATGGGCCACCGCCGAACCGGCACCGACGAGCGCTCCGAGCACCGCGCAGACCACCGTCACCACGCCCGCTTGCAGCACTGGCCGGCAGCGCACTGGCCGCATGGTCAGCCCGCGGTGGTACCGGGTCTCTTTCTTCGGCTCAGCAGACTCAAGCCGATCCCGATAGTCCCCAGCACGATGCCCACGATGCCGAGCAGCACGCCCGCGCTGTTCGAAGAATCCGCGTCCCCGCTGGTGGTGGCCGTCGTCACGCTGGCGCTAGCCGGTGTCAGCTTGAGCACCGGCGCGGGATGCTCGGGCTCGGCAGCACCCGGGGCAGGCGTGTCGATCCACCGCACCACCTCGCCGTTGTCATAAGTCTGCAACGCCTTGAAGACCAGCTGATCGGTGTCGGTTGGCAACGGGCCCAGCGACACGTCGAACTCCTCGAACGTGCCGGGCGCAATCTTGCCGCCGGTCCAGGTGATCTTGGACACCGTTTCGGTGACCTGCTCGCCGCCTTCGGTGGTGATCGGCTGTGCCAGCGCTGTCTTCTGCACGGTCGCGGTCCAACCGGGGACCGCACGGGTAGACACCGACACGATGGGATGGTCGGTCGGGAAGTTGATCTCCAGCACAGTGGTGGATGCGGTGTCGCGCTCGTTGGGCACCCGGAAGGCAACCTTGGTATAGCCGCCTTGTTCGGCGCTACGGGGATTCACCGTGACGTGCGCCGACGCGACGCCCGCCAGGGTGAGTAGCACCACGACACTGACGGCGCCGACCACGACGGCGCGACCTCCCAGTCGCCAGGTGATTTTCGACATGACGGCACGCTCCATGCAGAGGCGAACACAACGGCGTAGGTGGGCTAGGCGGCAGTCACAACTGGCAGTCACAGCATCGTCACGAGCATGTAGCTCATCCCGATACCCATGACGATCCGGCTGGAGCCGAGCAGGTGAGGCGAGGCGGCCACACCGCGCGGTCCATCGCCGAGCACGGCAGCACCGGCCACGGTGTTCACCGGCGTGACGAGCCGAGCGCCCAGCCACACCGCGAACACCAGGAAGTACACGACAAACGCCCAGGCCAGCACCGGTAGCGCAAGGCCAGGACCGGCCATCGCCATGCCATGGGTCATGTGATGGCCCCCCGGAATCCCGGCCAGCATGTACACCATCGCCAGGCTGCCCAGCACGTGGTGCAGGTCAGCGGCCCGGTCCGGGCCAGGTTGCGGGATCGCGACGGACTGCGCTGCTCGCCGGAGTAGCCGAACCGCGAACCACGCGGCGATGACGCTGAACAGCACCTGCCAGTACAGCGCAGGCACCGGATTACCCCAGGGCCAGAACATCGCGGCCATGCCGAGGCTCATCACCCCGTGCGACGCATCCGCGCCGCGGTCAATGCCACCACCGGCTCCCGAGGTGTCCTGCCGACAGGCGAGCAGCCGCACCGCGAAGAAGAGGGCTAACCCAGCGAACAGCGCGCCGCAGATCCCACTCACCCACACCGCTCCTGCCGCTGCAGCCACATCCGCCTCTTCCCGCATCTCGTCGGCCCCCGCACCGCCTTCCCCAGGTGTAGTCGGCTGCACTGCGGCGTTAGTTCCCGGCGTTAGTTCCCGGTGTTAGTTCGCAGGCCAGGCAGGCGGGCATACTGTTGCCGGCAGCACCGCATTCACCAGGCAAGAAGGTGCACGATGGACACACAGGTGACCGAGATCGCGCCGGACATCTACCGGCTGTCCACCTACCTCAGTGACGCAGATTTCATGCTCAACCAGTTCTTGATCGACGCGGAGCAACCGCTGCTGTTCCACACCGGATTGCGCTCGCTGTTCCCACTCATCTCGGCTGCGGTCGCCCGCGTGACCCCTGTCGAGCGGCTGCGGTGGATCACCTTCGGGCACCTGGAGGCCGATGAGTGCGGGTCGATGAACTCCTGGCTATCCGCTGCTCCCCACGCCCAAGTCGCGCACGGCGCGATGGGCTGCGTGGTCTCCGTGAACGATCTGGCCGACCGCTTGCCGCGCCCGCTTCACGATGGGGAAGTCATCGACTTGGGTGATAAGCAGGTGCGTCGCCTCGAAACCCCGCACGTACCGCATGGCTGGGACGCCGGCCTGTTCTTCGAGGAGACCACCGGCACTTTGCTGTGCGGGGATCTGTTCACCATGATCGGCAAGAGCCCGGCCGTGACCGAACAGGAGATCGTCGACCCGGCGTTGCGGGCTGAGGACGTCTTCGGTGCTACCTGCCTGACCACGGCGACCGGCCCGACGATTCGGGCACTGGCAGACCTGCGGCCGCTCACACTCGGCCTGATGCACGGTCCGACCTATGCCGGGGACTGCGTGCAGGCGCTGCGCGACCTGGCGGACGCCTACGACGAGCGGCTGCTAGTCACTCGCCACTGATGGGCCGGTCCACCGCGGAGGAAACGGCTTTGCGGGTCTCGGCCGAGCCACCTTTGCCGTTGTGGTGCTGCTCGCGCAGCTGCCGCTCGATCGCGTGATCCGCGACGATCATCGGGTCGGTCCGCAAATCGCGGGCCAACGAGACACACAGGGCGATCATGAGCAGGGCGAACGGAGCCGCCGCGATGATCGTGAGCGTTTGTAGGCCGTCCAGCGCGGTTGCCCCGCCGACCAGCAACATGACCACCGCCACCGCGCCGGTCGCGGCGCCCCAGAAGATCACGTTCCACCGCTGGGGATCCTGGCTGCCGCGCTGCGACAGCGTGCCGAGCACCACCGAAGCGGCATCCGCACCGGACACGAAGAAGATCGCGACCAGCGCCATCACCAGCACGCTGGCCGCCCCGGCAAGCGGGAAGGTGTCCAGCAGTCCGAACAGCTGCGCCTCGACGCCACCCTGGCCGGCGATATCAGTGCCACCGCGCTGCGCGTTGATCGCGGCCCCCCCGAAGATGGCGAACCACACCAGGCTCACCACGCTGGGCACCGCGATCACCCCGGCGACGAACTGGCGGATCGTCCGTCCCCGGCTGATCCGGGCGATGAACATGCCCACGAACGGGGTCCAGGAGATCCACCACGCCCAGTAGAAGATCGTCCAACTGGACAGCCACTCGTTGGTCGCGTCTCCACCCGCGGCTGCCGTGCGGGCTGACATGCCGGCCATGTCGCGGAAGTAGTCGCCGACCGCGGTCGGGATCACGTTGAGGATCAGCACCGTCGGGCCGACCACGAACACGAACGCCGCGAGCACCAGCGCGAGCACCATGTTGGTGTTGGACAGCCACTGGATGCCCTTGGCCACCCCGGAGACCGCCGAGACGACGAACGCCACGGTGAGCACAACGATAATCGTCACCAGCAGGGCATTGCCGGGACTGTACAGCCAACCGTTGGCCTCGAACCCGGCGCCGATCTGCAGCGCACCGAGTCCCAGCGAGGCCGCCGAGCCGAACAGCGTGGCGAAGATCGCCATGATGTCGATGGCCTTGCCCACCGGGCCCTGGGCTGTGGTCCGCCCGAGCAGTGGCCAGAACGCGGCGCTGATCAGCTGCGGCCGGCCGCGCCGGTAGGTCCCGTAGGCCAGGGCGAGCCCCATCACGGCATACATCGCCCAGGGGTGCAGGGTCCAGTGGAACAGCGTGGTGGCCATCGCCGAGCCGATGCCCGGATCGGCCCCCGGCGGTGGCTCGACGAAGTGCGTCAGGGGCTCGCTGACCCCGTAGAACATCAGCCCGATGCCCATTCCCGCGCTGAACATCATCGCGACCCAGGACACCGTGCGGAACTCGGGGGGCTCGCCGTCGCGACCCAGCGGGATCCTGCCGTAGCGGCACAGGGCCGCCCACAGCGCGAACACCACGAAGCCGGTGGCGGCAAGCACGAACAGCCAGCCGAGGTTATTCACCAGCCACTGCAGCACCGCGGTGGCGACCCTGGTGAGAGAATCAGTCCAGCCGACACCCCACACCACAATGCCGCATGCGATCACCGCGGCGATGCCGAACACCACCCAGTCGGTCAGCCGCCAGCTGGACTGAGGGGGGTCGGTGGCGGCCGCGGCCCCCGCCTTGGAGGCGCTACCCGACAGCTCCGTGTGGTACGGCTGACCGTTGTACTCTGCGGACGTCGGCTCTGGAGGCATGACCTGTGCGGGCGCCCGGGATGCGCCCTCTCCTCTCCGTAACCCCGCGACAACGGGTCACGCTCTGGCTACCAATACCTAGTGTGTCGGCCCTTGACCTCAAAAGGATACCCAGGTGACCCCCGATTGGGGGAGCACCCGTGGCCATCGAGGTCCGTTCGCTCTGGTCGGCGGCCTCGGATGCAGAAGCGTCAGCTGCGCGCGTGGAAGATGCCCCACGCCAGGTTGCCGGCGTTGCTACCCTGCACCCAGTCCTGCAGACCGGTCTGCATCCGCGTGCAGTACTGGTCGCTGACTTGGTCTGCGAGCTCGGCCTTGCGCCGCACGAGTTCGTCATACACGCGCTGGTAGTGCCGGGGTAGCTGCTCGGAGTGATCGTGGAACTCCACCGAGCGCATCCCTAGCCGCAACAGCTCACGCCGGTAAAACGACGGGGTGGCCAGCGTGTCGAGCTGGATTCGCTGCAGAATCGGCTTGAGGTCCTCCTTGCTGGCGCTGTCGGTAGCCATCGGGTCCGTGAAGATCATCTGACCACCGGGCCGGAGCACCCGCACCGCCTCCTCCAGCACCCGTGCCCGATCCCCGCTGTGCAGCAGGGAGTCCTGCGACCAGACCACGTCGAAGGCGTTGTCCTGGAACGGGACATCCTCGAACGAGCCGTCGACTACCTCGATCAACTTCTCGAGTCCCTGCTCGACGTTGAGCCGCCGGTTGCGCGCGTTCTCGACCTCGGAGAGGTTCAGGCAGGTGATCCGGCACCCGTAGGTACTGGCCAGATAACGGGCGGCTCCCCCGTATCCGGCGCCGAGGTCGAGCACGGTGGACTCCCGGCTGAGATCGCCGAAGTCAGCCATGGTCTCAACGGTGCGGCGGCTGGCAGCGCTGATCTCCTCGGACTCGTCGGCGTACATGCCGACGTGGATATCCTCACCGCCCCAGACGACGGCGTAGAAGGTGTCGGCGTCCTCGGAGTTGTAGTACTCCCGGGCCGTGTTGACAGCATTCGAGTACAGATCCACTGCCTGCTCCTCGGAACGGTAGACCTTCTCTGCGATGTGGATGAAGAAGTCCGGGTCGTCGTCTGAGTAGGTCGACTGGAAGTCACCGTAGGTCTCGATCCGCTGGAAGCCAACCTCGCGCAGCAGGCGTCGCGTGTAGTCCTTGCGCAGCGGGAACATGTTGAGGTGGTAGACGGACTCGTCCGGGAACGTGTAGCGGAAGCGGGCCAGCCCATCATCGACGTACTCAGGTTCAGCCTTGACTTTCTCACCGCAGTAGTAGTAGGTCTGCTTGGACGAGAAGCCTTCGTCGAGGACGCTGTCATAGTTGCGTTGGTCGAT
Organism: Pseudonocardiaceae bacterium; assembly: GCA_050700255.1. Lineage (GTDB taxonomy): Bacteria > Actinomycetota > Actinomycetes > Mycobacteriales > Pseudonocardiaceae. The sequence continues at coordinate 7,009 of JBOHGX010000010.1, read as the reverse complement.
GATCAGCACGCCGTCGTGCTTGAGCATCGCGTAGAACTCGGCGAGCGTCTTGCGCCGGTCACGCTCGGAGAATAAGTGAGTGAACGAGTTCCCTAGGCAGACGATCGCGTCGTAAGTGCCGTGCACATCACGGTTGAGCCACCGCCAGTCGGCCTCCACGACGCGCAGGATGTAGCCGCCGAAGGTTCTGCCGTTCTCAAATGCCTTGGCCAGCATGTGCGGGCTGCCGTCGGCGCTGACCACGTCGAAGCCCGCTTCGAGCAGCCGCACTGAGTGGTACCCGGTACCGGTGGCGACATCGAGCACCTCGCGGACGCCTCGGGCCTTGAGCTGGTCGACGAAGAACGAGCCCTCGCTTTCCGCGCGGCGCCTCCAGTCGATCAGCTCGTCCCACTTCTCGACGAAGCTAGTGACGTACTCATCGACGTAGTGGTCGGACTCACGCATCTCGGTCGGGCTGTCGCCGAAGTCCTGCTGGTCATCAGCCTCAGGGGCGGCCACCTGCGATTCGTCGTCGCTCGGCGGGATTCGGGCGTTGGTCAGGGCGGCATCTTTCATCATGTCACCTCACGAACTCGTCGTTCTCCAACCTGATGCCGATCCGCACAATGCGCCCAGCCACGTCAGCCTGCCGGTGAGCACATGTTCAAAGGGGCAGAATCGGCTAATCACATTGCATAACCGGCATCGTTAACTTTAAGTGAACTCGCCGAGTCGGGCAAGGGGACCGCACGCACCGGGATACTCCTTCCGGGTGGTCCGCTGATTGCCCTCATCGCGCTGAGCAGCGGAGATGCCGCCGAACGTCAGCGATACGGCCGAGCAGTTCACATTTTTGCCGTAATGCCTGCCCGTAGGGCGTCCGGGTGTGCTACGCGACGTATCAGGCTAGAGCCATACCCAGCGACGGAGTCACGGCCTACGCACAGCCGGTGGCCGCGACGCCGGCGCCGTGCAATGGTCGCTCGGGGCTTGTGCAAGCTCGCACGCGGTCCAGGGCGTCGCGGCGGCAATGGGTTAATTGCCCCCAAACGAGGAAATCCTCTCAAACGAGACTAGGTGCGTGAGAACAGCGCCTTATGACGGCGGCCATCGGGATGACGATCACACTGCCTGCATCTGGCGTGTTGAGTATTCACGACAAAAAGAATGTTGTCCGGCACGGCAGTCAATAACAGGGGCAGCACGGCTGCGCTTGTCTTCACCGTCCGTGAACAACAAGGAGGCCGCGACTTGGCACGAGGTTTGCCGGCTCAGACTGCACGAGCCCAGCGCACCGGATGCCCGGATCGGGTGATGAGTGGGGGCAGGGGTGTAACGACGCCAGTGCTCGGAGCGATGACACGGGTAGCCCCCGTGAGGCTGTTGGACCCCCGACCCGGCAGCCTCACGGGGTCTTCCTCTGTCATGGGTCTCATGGGTGTCATTGGGGCGCCAGCTACGTCAGACGTGATCGCGGGGAATCACTCGCTGCCAGTTGGCTGAGTGCACTCGCAGGGCACCCTCGTAGGCGTCGAGTTGCGCATGCACCTGAAAGTCGGTGGGCGTGGACGTCAGCACGGCGCGGGTGACGGCCTGCACTTGCCATTCCCCACGGGCGAAGCTCACCGTCGATTGTGTCTCGCCGCGGACCGAGGACGGGTCGTCGCCGCTCCAGCTGTAGCGCTCGACAGCCCGTTTCCCACGTCCAGGCCGCGTCGGAAGCTCCTCGGCGCACTCGGTCAGTACCTGCGGCGGCGGGACAGCAGGCCGCGCAGCTTCGCGCGGTTTCGCGGGTTGCTCGCATACCGCCGTCCCTGGTCGATCGCCCGCCGTCCCTGCGGGCTGCTCAGGAAGCGCCGGATCTTGCTGAGGATCGAGGGCATCACGGCTCCTTGGAGAGTAGGTGCCTCCAGGTTAACCCCATCGCGCGCGGCAAGTCGGTTACCTTCAACGTCACGTTGACGGCTGTACTCCCAGGAACGCCGACACGACGGTAAATCCGCCGCCCGTGTTCTGGCGCCTCGCTGCCGCTGCGGCGATGCTCATGGCATGCGGCTCGCCGAGCGCTACGCGAAACTCGTGGTGCGACTGCGCTGGCTGGTCCTGCTTGCCGTGGGGGTGGGTAGCTGGGCGGCGCTGACCATGCTGCCGGGGGTGGCGTCGGTCGGCGGTGAGCTGGCCGGCATTGCCGGTGGTGGCGGGCCGGCAGTCCAGGCCCAACTCGACGCGGTACAGCGTTTCGGTCTGCCGCTGCTCGCCAGGACCGCGGTGGTGCAGCGCGACCCGGGCGGCCTGGATCCGCAGGCTACCCAGCGTGCCGTGCTGCGGGCTCTTGAGATCGACCGGCGCACGCTCAACACCGGTCTTCAGCCGGGCCGGGACCTATTCCTGGCGCTGCCGCTGGTCAATAGTCCGCGGCTGGTACCTGCCGCGGGCGAGCAGAACACGACCATCGTGACCTACCTGTTCGCCGATCCCACCCTGGGGTTCAACGCGCAGGCTCGGGTGGCCGATGAGTACGCGGCACGATTCGACCGACCGGACGACGCGCTGGTCGGGGTAGCCGGCACCATCCCGGCCCAGGTCCAAGCAAGGATGATCCTCGACCGGACGCTACCGCTGGTGGAGGTCGCCACCCTGATCGCGATCGCGCTCATCGTCGGGCTGACCTTCCGCTCGGTGGTGGCGCCGTTGGTCACCCTGGTCACCGCCGCAATCGGGTATCTGCTGGCGGACCGGGTCATCGGGTGGCTGGCCGGGGTCGCCGAGTTCACCGTGCCCGTGGAGATCCAACCGATCGTGGTCGCCCTGATGTTGGGGATCACCACGGACTACAGCATCTTCTTCCTGTCCGGCCTACGGAGAAGGTTGCAGGCCGGGCAGACCAACCCGACGGCCACCAGAGACGCCGTGGCCGAGTACCTGGCCATCGTGCTGGCCGCTGGAGTGATCGTGGCGGCCGGGGTCACCGCACTGGTGGTCGCCGAATCCGATGTGTTCCGTGCCTTCGGGCCCGGACTCGCGGTTACCGTGCTGGTCGGGCTGGTGGTGGCGGTGGTCCTGGTACCCGCGATGCTGGCCGTGCTGGGCCGCTGGGCGTTCTGGCCCTACGGGCTGCCCGGCGCTTCCGGGCCCGAAGTGCGAGGCACGGGCGGGTCCGAGTCCGTCGATCCGGCAACAAGTGCGGTTCCGGCCTCCCCGGTCGCGGCCGTCAGGCCCACCGGTACGGCGCGCCTGATCCGGCGCCTCGGTAACCGCTGGATATCCGCGGTCGTCGCGGCCGGTGTGATCGCGGGGCTAGCGGTCGCCAGCGTCCCGCTGTCTGAATTGCGCAGCGCGGTATCACCAGTGGATACGCTTCCCGCTGGTAATCAGGTGCGAGATGCCGCAGCGGCGGCCGCCGCCGGGTTCGCACCGGGCATTTTGTCACCGACCGGGCTGATCGTGTCCGACCCCGGCATCACCGACCGCCGCGCGGCGCTGACCACACTGGCCGGCCAGCTCAAGCGTCAGCCCGGAGTGGACATCGTCTTCGGCCCAGGTGACCCGCCGCTACCGGACCAACCGCTACTGGGCCAAGCGCTGCCCGAACAGTTCGGGCTGTTCCTCGCCCCGGGGGGCGGTGCGGCCCGCTTCCTCGTCGTGTTCGACAGCGACCCGCTCGGCGCCACCGCGGTGGGGCACCTGCGCGAGCTGCGTAACGCGATGCCGCGTCTGCTTGCCACGGCTGGACTGGCCGGCGCTGAAGTGTCCTACCTCGGTGACACCACGATCGGGCTGTCACTGGCAGACCAGGCCAGAGCCGACCTGGTGCGAATCGCGGTCGCGGTCGGACTGGTCAACCTGGTGCTGCTCGTGCTGTTCCTGCGCGCCCTGGTCGCCCCGTTGTACTTGCTGGTCATCAACGTGCTTGCGGTGGGGGCGACCCTCGGGTTGACCGTGGCGTTGTTCCAGGGCCAACTCGGCCAGGACGGCCTCATCTTCTTCGTGCCGTTCACCGCGGCCGTGTTGCTGGTCTCCCTGGGTAGCGACTACACCGTCTTCAGCGTCGGCTATATCTGGCAGGAGGCCCGCCGTCGACCGCTGCGCGAGGCGCTCACCGTCGCCGTGCCCCGCTCCACCCGCGCGATCAACGCCGCCGGGATAACACTCGCGGCAAGCTTCGCGCTACTCGCACTGATCCCGCTGACGCCGTTTCGCGAGCTCGCCTTCGCGATGGCGGTCGGCGTCCTGATCGACGCCTTCATAGTCCGGTCACTGCTCGTGCCCGCGCTGATCTCGCTGATCGGCCGAGCCAGCGGCTGGCCGGGAAAACGGTTGGCCGGACCACGGCAGGCTGAACTTCCCACGGTTGGCCGGACCACGCCAGGCTGAACTTCCCACGGTCCGCCGCTCAGCGTGATGAATCACCCGATCCGGGAGGCGCTCGCGAGATTGCTGTCCGCACAATCGGGAATCCCCACAAGGTCGGCCGTGGCGCAAGCCCGGATCTCACAGATGCGCAGGAGCACTCGTGAAACAGACCGCGAAAGTCGCTTGGGGCGCGGCGCTGCGCCGTCCGCTTGCTGTACTCGTCTCCGCCGCGGGGCTGGCAATCGCGGGTTGCACCGCTGAAGCACCCAGCGCGCCGTCGGCGCCCGCGGTGAGTTCAGCGCCGCAGGCCAGCCCGCAGTCGGCGACTGTCGATTGGGCCAGGTCGATGTGCCAGTCGCTCGACCCCGCCTTCGACCAGCTCGGCGCACCACCCCAGCTCGACCTTGGCAACCTCGCCGCGACTCGGCAGGCCTACATCGACTACCTGACCGATGCGCGAAACGCCGCACAACAGGCGGACGAACAGCTCTCGGCAGTCGGAGCCCCACCGGTGGACAACGGGCAGGAAGTCCTCAACAACATGCGCAACCAGCTCACCCAGGTGCGCGAAGATCTTGACCAAGCGTTGGCGCAACTCAAGCAGGCTGACCCCAACGACGTGGCGGCGATCGGACTGGCCCTCGGCTCGGCCGGCAATGTTCTGGGCGCGTTCGGTAACCGCGCCCAGGTGCTCAGCGACCTGGCCATCGAGCCGCAACTGCGCGCGGCCATCAACCAGACGCCCGAGTGCCAGGACGTGACCGGCGTGGACGCCGGCACCAACGCACCGACGGGATCGCCGCAGCCGCCTGGCTGAGCGGCGATCAACAGCGATCGTCCGGGCGCAGTCTCTGTCGTTCGCCCGCCAAACCTCGCGAGGGCTGAGGACGCTCGTCAACCATGTCTGGCAACGTGCTGCGCTAGCTCTCAGGCAGGCAGCGACTGTTTCCCGATCGGGGAGAATGGCACAAATGCCCGCCTGAAGAGGCCGAGGTTGTCTACGGTGGGTCCCATTGGCGTGCCACTGCCGAGCGCCGGACCAACCGTTGGAGATTGCGATGACCCAGCTGCTTGAGCGCGACACGGTCGACTACTCGGTCCGGTCGGACAACCACAGGCGGCCACGCCGAAAGCTGCTGGCCGCCGCCGTCGGGATCGCGGTCCTGGTGCCGATCACCACGCAGTTCGTGGACGTGTTTCCGGACTGGAACAACCCATTCACGCCGCAGATCGTGGATCACAGTCCAGCGCCATTGCTGCTGGCACTACAGGACCTGTCGCAGTACCATGCCGCCGCCGGCACTTTTCAGGTGGTGGTAGACGTCGAGCGCGACACGCCCAATGTGCCGTCACTGATCAGCGGCGAGCGGACGACGTTCCTTGGCATCGGCTCGGTCAACGCAACAGTCGACTTCACCAATGTCGGCGCGGACCGGGTGAGGGTGTCCCCGGATCGGCGCTCGGTCACCATCGCCCTGCCGGCCCCGCAACTGGCGCCCGCCGTGGTGGACCCGGCCGCGAGCCGCGTGGTCGGCCGCGAGCGTGGCCTCGTCAATCGGATTGCGGCCGCATTCGAGGACAGCCCGACCAGCGAGCAGCAGCTCTACCAGCTCGCCCAGGTCAAGATGAACAACGTCGCCACGGCGAGCGGCCTGACCCAGCGCGGCGAGGAGAACACTCGCCGGATGCTCACCACGCTGGCCCGCTCACTGGGCTTCACCGACGTTACGGTCACCTTCGACGCCCCGTCGACGTCGGACACTGACCACGCATAGATCAACCGATGGACGTTGGTCAGCCGTGCGGAAGGGCGCGGAACTCCGGCGTCAACGGGTCATCGTCGTCGCCGCGACTGCCCGCGTCGATTGGCAGCACTGAATCGTCCTTCGCCGCTCTTGCCGCGGCCGGCGAGTCTTCAACAGCCTTGGTCCCGTCCACCGATCCCGCGAAATCCGCCAGGGCGGCACGCTCGTCCGACGCAACGGGCCCTCGTCGGGCTGCTCGCCAGGCTCGCCGTCCTCACTGCCCGTCGCCATCGCGGTGTCCGGCACCGGCGCGCAGTACGGAGGGGAACTTGCGTCATCGTTGGTCATGGTGCACCTCCTGCAATCCGGGGTACCCGCAGCTGCTGGCCAGGAACAACGGCGGAGCCCACAATGCCGTTCAGCTGCCGAATCCGCTGCACCACGGCGCGTTGCTCGGACCTTGGCGCTACCCGCCGCGCCACATCCCAGACGGTTTCGCCCGCGCCCACTCGGGTCACTGCCGTATCCGCCGGGATCGCTGGAGGCGCCTCCGACCCGGCCCAATCGAGGCCGCCGACGACGGCCAACATCACCGTGGCAGACGCCACCACGCTGGCCACCCGGCCGGACCGCAACGCTACTGGGGGCGCTCTGTCTGCCTCCGCCACTGCTGGCGTCAGTAGCCGCGCTGGACATGCCACACCTCGGCGCCGCACGGCAGCAGTGGCAGCCGGCACGGGTGCCGGACGTGTGGGAAGGGGCCGAGCACGCGCCGGTGGTCGCCTCGGCCTGGCATCCCTCGGTACGACCTTTCCACCGCATGTCGTGGGCCGATTGCTCAACTGTGCTGATGCCGTCATCGAGGCCTCCTCATTCCACGTCGGCCGGACCCGCGCTGCCGACGATGTAGCTGAGACGCCGCATCGATC
>JBOHGX010000009.1:0-2348 GCA_050700255.1 Pseudonocardiaceae bacterium | reverse complement strand
GCGAGTCCGTCGTCGCAGCCTGGGGCGATCCCCCGGGACAGCTCTACGTATCCGACGGGGCTATCTACGTCGGCTCGCTGCGGTTCGGCAACGTGGTGCTGCTCATCCAGCCGCCGCGCGGATTCGGTGAGAACCCGGTGGCGATCTATCACGACCCGGAGCTACCCCCGTCACATCAGTACCTGGCCGCCTACCGCTGGCTGGAGAACTCCTTCGGCGCGCACGCCGTGGTGCATCTGGGCAAGCACGGCAACCTGGAGTGGCTGCCGGGCAAGGGGTTGGGACTTGCCGCGCAGGACGCGCCGGATGCGGTGCTCGGCAATCTGCCGCTGGTGTACCCGTTCATCGTCAATGATCCCGGTGAGGGCACCCAAGCCAAGCGCCGGGCGCATGCCACCATCGTCGATCACTTGATCCCGCCGATGGCCCGGGCCGACAGCTACGGCGACCTCGCGCGCCTTGAGCAGCTGCTCGACGAGTACGCCACGGTGGCGGCGCTGGATCCGGACAAGCTCGCCACGCTGCGCGGGCAGATCTGGACGCTGATCCAGAGCGCCCAGCTGCATCGTGATCTGGGTGCCGACGCCGCGCCTGGGGAGGAGGACTTCGACGATTTCGTGCTGCACCTCGACGGGTACCTCTGCGAGATCAAGGACGTGCAGATCCGCGACGGGCTGCACGTGCTGGGCCGAGTGCCTGAGGGTGATGAGCTGGTCAACGACGTGCTCGCAGTGCTGCGCGCCCGCCAGGTGTTCGGCTCCGGTGCGGCCCTGCCCGGATTGCGGGCGGTCATCGCTGAGTGCATCGGCCTGGACGAGCAGGGTTCGCTGGCCGACGTCGACCGCCTGGAAGCGCTGGCTCGCGCGCTGGTGCACGGGGTCCACGCGGCTGACTGGGATGTGTCGAAGGTGCCGGCCGTGGTCGCTGAGGTGCTGGTCGCTGAGGTGCTGGGGCCTGAGGCGCGGGGGAAACCGGACGCCGGGGTCATCTCGGTGCTGCGGTTCGGCTGCACCGAGCTGGTGCCCCGGCTGGCCGGTACGCCCGCTGAGATCACCAACGTGTTGCGCGCCCTGGACGGCCGGTACGTCGAGCCCGGACCGTCCGGATCACCCACCCGTGGGCTGATCTCCGTGCTGCCCACTGGGCGCAACTTCTACGCGGTGGATCCCAAGGCCATCCCGTCGCGCAACGCCTTCGAGGTGGGTGCTGCGCTGGCCGATTCGCTGCTCGCCCGGCACCGCGCGGACACCGGTGTCTGGCCCGCCTCGGTGGGCCTCACCGTGTGGGGCACGTCTGCGATGCGTACGCAGGGTGACGATATCGCGGAGGTACTGGGGCTGCTCGGTGTCCGCCCGACCTGGGACGACGCCTCACGCCGGGTGACCGGTCTGGAGGTGGTAGGCCTGGCTGAGCTCGGCAGGCCCCGCATCGACGTCGTGCTGCGCATCTCCGGCTTCTTCCGTGATGCTTTTCCGCACGTGGTCGCTTTGATCGACGATGCGATCGACATCGTTGCGCGGCTGGACGAGGGCGCCCAGGACAACTACGTCGCCGCGCACTACCACGCCGATCTCGCCACGCACGGTGACGACCGGCGGGCCCGTACCCGGATTTTCGGTTCCAAGCCGGGCGCCTACGGCGCTGGGCTGCTGCCGCTGATCGACAGCCGGCAGTGGCGCACCGACGCCGACCTCGCCGAGGTCTACGCCACCTGGGGTGGTTACGCCTACGGGCGGGGCCTGGACGGTGCCGCGGCGCGTGGCGATATGGAGCACGCCTTCCGCCGTATCGCGGTGGCTGCCAAGAACGTCGACACCCGCGAGCATGACATCGCCGATTCCGACGACTACTTCCAGTACCACGGCGGGATGGTCGCCATGGTGCGTTCCTTGACTGGGCGGAGTCCGGCAGCCTGTGTGGGTGACTCCGCGGTGCCCCATGCCGTGAAGACCCGGTCGCTGGCCGAGGAGACCCGCCGCGTCTTTCGCTCCCGGGTGGTCAACCCACGGTGGATCACCGCGATGCAACGGCACGGCTACAAGGGCGCCTTCGAGCTGGCCGCCACCGTCGACTACCTGTTCGGCTTCGACGCCACCGCAGGCGTGGTGGAGGACTGGATGTACCACCAGCTCGCGGAGTCCTACATCTTCGACTCCGGCGTGCAGCAGTTCCTCCGGCAGTCCAACCCATGGGCGCTGCGCGGGATGACCGAGCGGCTACTCGAGGCTGCTGACCGGGGCCTGTGGGCAGAGCCCGACGCGGCCGACCTCGATGCGCTGCGGGCGATCTACCTAGCCCTGGAGGGGGACCTCGAGGGCTAGGTCGTGAGTGGGTAACAGTGTTCCCAC
>JBOHGX010000008.1:0-1745 GCA_050700255.1 Pseudonocardiaceae bacterium | reverse complement strand
ATGGGCAGCCTAGGCTCACGGCATGTGGCCCGAGGAGCTGGCGCGGGCCCGCCTGCATGTCGTCACCGGCAAGGGTGGGACCGGCAAGACAACGGTGGCGGCTGCGCTGGCAGTGGCGCTGGCCACCGGAGGCGGGCGGACGCTGCTGGTAGAGGTCGAGGGGCGGCAGGGCATCGCGCACCTTTTCGACGCACCCCCGCTGCCTTATCAGGAGCGGCGCATCGCCGTCGCCCCCGGTGGCGGCGAGGTCCGGGCCCTGGCGGTGGACGCCGAGGAGGCTCTCCTGGAGTACTTCGCGATGTTCTACAACTTGGGTTTCGCGGGCCGGACACTGCGCCGGATGGGCGCGATCGAATTCGCCACGACGCTGGCGCCGGGGCTGCGAGATGTGCTGCTCACCGGCAAGGTGAAGGAGGCGACCACGCGGGCGAACAAGGGCATCCATATCTACGATGCGGTGGTACTGGATGCCCCACCGACCGGGCGGGTAGTGAAGTTCCTCGACGTCACCAGGGCGATGGCCGACCTGGCAAAGGCGGGCCCGATCCACAACCAGAGCGAAGGGGTGGTGCGGCTGCTGCACTCGGCGGATACCGCGGTTCACGTGGTCACCCTGCTCGAGGACCTGCCGGTAGCCGAGACCTTGGAGACCGTGGCAGAGCTGGATCTGGCGGATCTGCGCCCAGGTGCCGTGCTGGTCAACCGGGCTGGGCCATCCCGGTTGCCCAATCGTTCGGTGAATGCGGCAGCCAACGGCCGGGTCGATGCCGACCGGGTCCGCGCCGGGTTGCTCGCCGCCGGCCTGGACCTGGACCCGGCCGTGCTCGACGGCCTGGTCGCCGAAACCGTGGAGCATGCGGTGCGGGTGGATGCCGAGCAGCAAGCTCGCGCCAAGCTGGCCGAAGCCGGCATGCCGCTGATCGAGCTGCCCGAGCTCACCGAAGTCGGGGTGGACGGGGTCGACCTCGGGGGTGTCTACGAGCTCGCCGACGTGTTGCGCGCCCAGGGAGTGCGGTGAGTACGCTGCCGCCACCACGACTCAACATCGACGCGCTGCTCGATAACCGTTCCACCCGCGTGGTGGTGTGCTGCGGCGCAGGTGGGGTGGGCAAGACGACGACGGCCGCGGCGCTCGCACTGCGCGCAGCCGAACGAGGCCGGTCGGTGGTGGCGCTCACCATCGACCCCGCGCGACGACTGGCGCAATCGCTGGGGCTGCGGGAGCTGACCAACAACCCCCGCCAGGTGGCACCGACCGAGGAGATCGAGACGGCAGGCGGGCAGCTGCACGCGATGATGTTGGACATGCGACGCACCTTCGACGAGATGGTGCAGGCACATGCCAGCCCCGAGCGGGCCGTCCAAATCATCGCCAATCCCTTCTACCAGACCATTTCCTCGTCGTTCTCCGGCACGCAGGAGTACATGGCAATGGAAAAGCTGGGGCAGCTGGTGACGGCCGGTACCTGGGACCTCGTCGTGGTCGATACCCCACCCTCACGCTCTGCGCTGGATTTCCTGGACGCCCCGCAGCGCCTCTCATCGTTCCTCGACGGGCGGATGATCCGGCTGCTGTCCGGACCAGTACGGGCCGGCGGGCGCGGCGTACGACGGCTGGTGGGCGCCGGATTCGGGCTGTTCGCCAGGGCGGTGTCGGCGATTCTCGGCGGACAGCTGCTGGCTGACGCCTCGGCGTTCGTGCAGGCCTTCGACACCATGTTCGGCGGGTTCCGGGAGCGCGCCGA
>JBOHGX010000007.1:0-1545 GCA_050700255.1 Pseudonocardiaceae bacterium | reverse complement strand
CTGTTACCCACTCACGAGCATTTCAGTGCCCGGTGGCACTGAAATGCATGAAGTCCACTGGCGCAGACCACCGACCGCCCCAGGTCCAGCCCGCCGCCTCGAACGCGGTCACCGCCGGGCTACCGGGTAGCACCATGCCCGGGCGCTGCCAATCCCGGTCGAGGTAGCTCGAGGCCAGCTCAGGCACCACCAGGTCACCCCGGACGTAAGGGTTGTGGAACGGGTTGAGGTCGATGGCCAACCCATAGGAGTGCGCCGACCAGCGGACTTGACCCACGATCTGGCGGCAGACGAAGGCCGAGGTGTTGTTGCCGTCCCCGGTAGGCGGCAGGTCCAGCTCAGGCGCGGCCGTCACCCGCATCTCCTCGATCGGGAAACCCGTATCGAAGAGCTGCTTGAAGACATCCACCACGGGCTGCGCGACTTCCGCGTTCACCAGCATCTCGCCGGTATGCATGCGGCCGTCGAAGCCGTGGAAGGACATCGTGAGGTAGCGCAGCTGGTCGACCCGCACCGGGCAGATCGGCTTCCAGGTGCTGCGGGCCAGCACCGGGGGCGGTACCGGATCGATCGTCGACTCGAAGGCGTCCGAAACAGGCGGCTCCTCGCGGTCGACAGTGGGCAGCCGCCGGTCCACCAGCGCATCGGGCGTAGACCGCACCACGCCGTATCCGTCCGGACGCAGCGGTAGCGGCTGAGCACCGACCACCCAGACCGGAGCGGGTTCGGCGGTAGGGCTCGCCGGCTGTCTGACCTGCTTGGTCGGGACCCGTGATGATGCGCCGGGGATCTGCTCTGCGGCTGTGACGGAAACCAGCAGCAGGACGCCAGTGATCAGCAAAAGCAGGTGTCGTGAGCGCAACGCCACGCCGACACCATGTCAGACCGCTCCAGCGGTCCCTGGCCCCCCCGGCGTGATATCTCTCAGCGCCACCTGATGGAGTGGCGCGGCGCGCTGGCAAGGAGCGGCAGGAGGTCGGTGGAATGCGGGTGATCGGACGGGTGGCAGTGCTGATCGTGGCGCTGCTCGCTGTGCTGGGCACACCGGGTTTGGGCACACTCGGGTTGGGCGCACTCGGGTTGGGCACACCGGCCGCGCTAGCAGGGCCCGCCACACCGGTGCGGCCGCAGATCGTCGGGGGTGCCTTGACCGCCACCGCCCAACACCCCTGGATGGTCGCCTTGACCACGGTGGCCAGCAGCTCGGCCTATTGCGGTGGCGCGCTGGTCGCCCCCGATCGCGTGGTGACCGCCGCGCATTGCATCCGGGGTTACCGGCTCGGCAACGTCCGGGTCATCGGAGGCCGAACCGATCTCCGCGGCAACGACGGCGAACAGCGCCGGGTGCGGGGTTTCTGGCTCCACCCGGGCTACCGCTCTCCAGTGCAGGGTGCGGACGTGGCGGTGCTGTTCCTCGATCGGGCGTTGCCCTACCGCACGCTGCCGTTGGAGACCGACCCGAGTGCCTACCGGCCCGGTGCTGCCGCGACTGTGCTGGGGTGGGGATACACCTCCGAGGGCGGGCCGAACTCGTCGGCGCTGCGC
>JBOHGX010000006.1:0-3046 GCA_050700255.1 Pseudonocardiaceae bacterium | reverse complement strand
ACCCTGCGAATAACCCCAACCTCATCATGATCACGATGACCTACTCACACGGTCGGAACATTGCTCTCTACCAGTTTTGCCGCAGGAGTGGACATTCGCACCGTCGCCGGTCGCCTGGGGCACGGAAGCGGTGGGGCTACGACGTTGAAGATCTACGCGGCCTGGGTGGACGAAGCCGGCCAGCGGGCGGCTACCGCCATGGCAAGCATCATGCCGCAGCTGCTAACCCCGGTGCCCCGACCCCCACGAGGCCCCTACGAGGTAATCGCCGCAACCCTGCGGGAACAGATCCAGGATGGCCGCCTCGCACCAGGCGACCTGGCACCCACCACGGCCGAGCTCGCCGCAGCGCACAGCGTCTCGATTGCTACGGCTCATCGCGCTTTCACCCTGCTGCGGGACGAAGGTCTGATCGACGTCAGCCGCGGCCGGCGCGCGGTCGTCCGAAGAGGCTGACCTTCTACGCCCGCGCCCCTCACGCCCCGATACGTCGAGCCAGGCTGAGCAAGTCGGGGGTTGCTCTCCGGCCAGCAATGTTGAGTAAGTCGTGCACGGCCTGCCGTACGAGGCTGTGGTGCTGCACCTGCTCCGGCGTCAGACGCTCCGCCTCGAGCAGCGCAGCGATGGCTTCGCCAACATGGCGACGTTGAACATGCGCCCGGGCGAGGTCGATGAGCAGCCTCGCTTGACGTTCGGGGGACAGACCGCTGGCGTCGATGCCTTTGGCTAGGTCTACTGCCTCGCCTGCGTCGCCGAGGTCCACCGCCGTAGATACTGCATGAAGCTCTACGTTGGTCGGCCCGAATTCGGTGTTGTAGTCGTTGCGGTCGGCCCCGACCACGCTGGCGATCCTTCGAGCTTCCGCGATGGCTTGCCGGTTGCCACTGCGGTCGCCCTCGCGTGCGTAAACGACCGCGAGGAGCAGGTGCATCGCGCCGTACAACGACAACACTTCGGGAGCACAGTCCGGCGACGCCGCCAAGGGCGTGAGGGCGGTAATCGCCTGGTTAGCGACGTGCTCGGCCTGATCAAGGCGCCGCAGGGTGATGAAAGCATGCCCCATGCGGAACCCGCCGGCGACCGCGCCGAGCGGGTCTCCTGCATCTTCGGCCCAGCGCGTTGCTCGATCAGCAGCCAGCCAAGACGCGTCCGCCTCATCCTGCCTGGCGAATGTGGCTGCCGCGGCCTGGTAGGCAGTGGTGAGCAGCTGCGCGACCTCCGTGCGGCGACGGCCGCGAGCTATCCGTGCCGAGGCTTCGAGATCAGCTAGTAGTGGGATGAGCAGAGCGGTCAGTGCGCCGTACTGCGACGCATGACTCAACCGCCACGCCTCGTCCACATCAGCCCGCATCTCGTTCAAGTCGCGGAACGAGGCTCCAGACGTGCCGAGCAGCGTGCTCAGGGCGGGGTGCCCTGTCATGGCCAGTCGCAGCGCTGCCAGCTCATCCGGCGCACCTTCGGTAGCCGTGGAACCGTCAGCGGCCGCTTCCGGGCGCAAACTGCGCACGGAGGTACCGAGTACGTCAGCTAGTACCTGGAGTACCGAAACGCGCTCGACCGGCAGGACGTCGCGCTCCACCTGTGACACCCAGCTCTCGGACCTGCCAACCTCAGTGGCGAGGTCCTTCTGCGACATACCGAGCCGGCGGCGTAGCTCGGCAACTCGCTCACCGAGAGTCCCGCCAGACCCGGTGTCCACGGCCGCCTCACCTTCCGTTCTCTTCTGCGATCCAGACGAAATGTGTCTCCGCCCGGTTATGAGTTGCTGGGTGGGAGACCCTTGTCGGCTGCCACCGTCAGGAAGTCGACTTCGACGCGTTCCAGGTGCTGCTCCCGCTCAGTGAGGAAGCGCCGAACGTGCGGCTCCTCCTGGTGCGCGTCGAACGCTTCCCGGTCTCGGTACAGCTCGTAAAACAGCCGCTCGCTGGGCGCATCACGCACCCGGTGAGCGGTGTAGATCAGAGTCCCGGGCTCGCGGTCCCGGATCCCCCGCAGAGTCTCGCTGACCAGTTGATCAAACACCTCCTCGTGGCCAGGCAGGAGGGTGAACTTCACAACAAGGCCAAACCTATCGCTCACGGCATCTCCCTCTGACGGATAGGACAACTATGAACTAGCAAGAAAACTATGGACTCGTAGAAAAACTGCGAGTACTGTTAGGTGATGCAGCGGCGGCCCGGAGCATCCCGGACGCCATGAGCCACAAGGAGGCCAGATGGCGCCACCACTCCGGGCCCCGACCAGCACGGGGCCACGGTTCCTCTCCATCGCGGCGGTCGCGCGAGTCCTCGCCGTATCCGAAGTGACGTTGTACCGGGCAATCCGCAGCGGCGAGTTCCCAGCCGTCAAGGTGCGCGGCCGGTATGTCATCCCGGCGAGCGCGCTCGACGCCCTGGAACACGCAGCGGTCGACACCGGCCGCCTGGTCGACGCCGCCCTCTGGGCAGCTGGAGGTGCAAGCTCATGAGGGCTCTCTCCGGTTGTCCCCTTACCGACCACTTGGCCATCCCTGACGGGGCGCCATGACCGGGCAGTGCGGGCGCCACTTTGTCCACCTCCGTCGCCGGCTTCCATTCATCACACTGGCGTGCACCGCGTGTCAGCTGGTCTACGAGCCTGATCTAGACGATTTCGGTACGGGCAACACCGGCTGTCCGCGCTGCGGTGGGTGGACGTGGATTGCGCAGCTGGCCACCACCGAATGGCCGGTCGTTGCGGATCAATTCACCACGCAGCAGCAAGCCTGTAGCGACACATGCCCCGACCCGGCGGTCACTCCGCCAAGAACGTCCGCCGGGCCGGGTTCCCCAACCACTCGCAAGTAACTGAGGAGATTCGAATGGTACAGGTCGATACTTCTGCGACTGTCCACAATGGCTGGTCTACCCCCCGCTCGGGTCCGGGCGTTCTCGATCGGGATTGGCGACACTCGGCGGCGTGCCGGGACGAGGACCCGGAGTTGTTCTTCCCGGTCGGCGATGACGGTCCGGCGTTAGTGCAGATCGCGGCAGCGAAGACGGTGTGCGCCCGGTGCCCGGTGGCAACG
>JBOHGX010000005.1:0-3204 GCA_050700255.1 Pseudonocardiaceae bacterium | reverse complement strand
ACCCTGCGACGACCGGAGGCAAGAGCGCCGAACTCCAGCGCGGCGAGGAGATCATCACGCTCGAGGTCCGGGTAGTCGGCGAGCACTTCCTCGATCGCCATGCCCGATGACAAGAGCTCGAGAAGGTTCTCGACGGGATACCGCAGACCACGAACCGTCGGTTGGCCGTGACAGACCGCCGGGTCCGACACGATGCGATCCAGCCTGGACATGTCACAACGGTACCGCTACGGCATGCTCACGCGGTGAGCCCGCTGCCAACTCTGATCGGGCCGGCGTCCAACCCGGTCAGGTCACCATCACGGGGGTGTCGCCAAGACATGCGGAAGGGCCGTCGCCTATCTCAGGACATCCTCACCTCGGCGTCGCACACCACCGCCGACAACGACCCACCGATCACACCCCCAACCAGCCACGGTGATCATCGCAGGTTGACGCGGTCGTTCTCACCCAGAGTGGCGGTCAACACCGTGAATGGACCAGCGGGCCGCGAACACAAACCTGGCGACTCGAAGCCGTCGTGTCACCTCTCAGGTAACAGGCGGTGGGCTGACCCCACCTCGCACCCCGCGACGACCGTCGCCGACCATACCGCACGAGCGCGCAGGTTCGAATCCAGCGCCCCGTCCACATGAGGTTGCAGGTGAACCCTACGAATCACCGAAACCCCAGATCAAGACACGTGCAAGCACTGGCGATGGTGACCGAGGCGCTGGAACTGTGGTTCGAGGACGCCCCTGTACCCGATCACTTCAGCCGGCCGGTGGTCACTACGGTCGATCTGCACCTCTCTGCATGAGCCGGTCGCTTCCTGCCGTCACGGGCCGGGAGGTACTCAAGGCGCTGGTTGGCGTCTTGGTGCATGAAGAGAAGTACTGGGCCGGCGGCCGCCGGCCACGCCGCAGGTGGCAACCGCCGCCGTGACGGGCGAGGCGGCCAGGACCGCGCTGCGAGGCATCGCCTCCGACCTGGATGGCCGGCATATCCGCTGGAATCCTCATGCCGGTCACCACCGCAGGCCACTCACGTCAGCGCGCAAGTCGCGACCAGATTACCTGGCGCACCCAGGCCGAACGGTCGGCCACATCTACGGCGAGCGCCACCAGTTCGCCGTGTGGCATGGCGACGAGCCGATCAGCGAGCTCGGTGTCGTCACCAAGGTATGCCAACGCCAGGGCCGCCATGTGCGCACACAGTTCCGCGGCACGAGCGTCCGGGCATGGACATTCGCCGGTCCATGGTCTACCCGTGTAGTGGATCATCAGATCCCCGACGCCGATCCCCTCGCACGATATGCAGCCCCACAGCGAATACTCGTCCCAGTCAAGGTCCTCGACCTGCGCGGCGAGTTCCCGACCGTGCGCCAGCGCCTTCGGCGTCGTGACGTTCTGCAGGTCGCGTCGGGTGAAATCAGGTGTCAACACGATCGAGTTCGTCCGGTAGGTGCGGCACTGTGATCCGGTCTCACGACCCGCGGGATCACCACTGGTCCCAGGATCGCAGGCGCCACCCGGGTGGTGGGCCAACGCTGCTCACCAGGTCGTGGCCCAAGTACCGGAGGTAGGCCGCTTGCAACCACGCCGCGATGCTGCCGCCCGGGAACGTCAGCGACGTCAAGTCGACATCGCCGGTCTCCTTACCGCGGCGGCAAGTGGCCACCACCCCGGGTGCTCGGCCCGCACCGATGGCGATCACGTCGACAGGTATGCCCAGAAAGACCGTTTCGAAGGGCACTGGGATCTCGTCACCGAGCGCTGCGCAGAAGGCCATCATGCACTCGTCTTCGTCGTGGCAGTCCACGACGATCTCGGCGATCAGGTCGTCGAGTTCCTTCACAGGACTCCTCCGGTGGCGGCGGTCATCTTCGCCGAGCGGGCCAGGGCCGGGCCAGGGCCGGGCCAGGGCCTTGCGGAGCTGGTCGGTGCACGCTCGGTGCCGCGGATACGCACAGCACCCTGATTCCAGCAGCGTTGTTCCGTCGCCGCCGCTCCAAGCCAACGCCTCCGCGCGACAAACCAGCAAGATAGTGGCCTCACCGTAGTTGACTCAGATCGGACAGGAAGTTCACCCGCCCGATCGCGTACACAATGCCTGCCGACCAGATCCGCGTTCACCACGCACCCAGCCTGCCCGGGCGCTGGTAGCAGCCCTCCCCCTCCGGCCTATAGTCGTGCGCATGTCGCCGGTGAACGACGCAAGCTGGCGTCCCATCGGAGGGGACGACACGTACCGTTACTCCGCAGCGACGCTGTCGGTTTTCTGGCCGGAGGCCGAGCACGGGAGGCTGATCGCTCGGTGGCCGCGCCTGGCCACCGAGGTGGGAGCGACCTGGGACGAGCACCGGCAACAGATCGAGCGACACTGCGCGCTCGTCGAGCGAACCGGACACGCGGTCAACCAAGTGTCCGGCGACGTGTCCGGCCTTGAGTCGTTTCTCAAGGACAGGCGCGTCACCACAACCTTCCGCGCAAGATCTGCTCGCCTATCCTGATCTGCGGACCCAACCCGTCATGGTCCGCTGGCCACCGGGACGTACCGCTGTGTGCTGGTGCGGCTCAGGGCGCAAGTACAAGCAGTGCTGCCGCCCGCATAGCCTGGGCACTCTGGACTGACGGCAACGTGACCGGCGGAACCCGCAAAGAGCATCCGAGCATGGGGGACGCGTGAGCCGTATGACATCCGCCATGGCGGCCCTGTCCGTCGCCGAGAAGGCGACCGTGCTCGATGAGCTGCTCGCCGCTCGACCAGACCTTCAAGGGCTCGCCGAAACCTGTGCCGCCCGTCTCATGTCGAATGAAGACCGTTCCGCGGTCGCAAGCGATGTCGCAGACACATTGCGGGGTCAGGACATCGAGGAACTGAACGGCCACGCCGGATACCGGCCAGGCCGCGGCTACGTCCATCCGGTCGAGGCTGCCGACGAGATCCTTGACGAGGCGCTGGAACCCTTCCGGCAGGACCTCGAACGCCGAGCCGCGCTCGGCATGAGAACCGCAGCTATCGAACTCGCGGTGGGCATTCTGCTTGGCTTGTACGAGTGCCGCGACGGCGGAAGCGAAACCCTGCTGGAATACTCCCCCCGGACTACGCCGCCGAGCGCGCAGTACAGGTGGTGGACCAGTGCGCGAAGCTCGGCATCGAACTGCCCAGTGCCGAACTCCTCGATCTCGGCCTTCCATGGCCCGCCCCGCCTCCAGGGTGAGC
>JBOHGX010000004.1:0-1827 GCA_050700255.1 Pseudonocardiaceae bacterium | reverse complement strand
GACCCGAGCGGAGCTGGGAGTCATCATTCCGGACCGCCAAGTCGCTGAGATTCGCGGTGCGGTCGTGCAGGACGTGACGCGCGATGGTGCCGCCGCAGCGGCCAGCATCCGGCCCGGAGAGGTGATCACGAAGGTCGACGACCGGTTGATCGCCAACGGTGACGAACTGATAGCGACGATCCGCTCCTACCTGCCCGGCTCACAGGTCCAGGTGGCGGTCGGCGGTCCTGACGGTTCGGATCAACGGACGGTTCCGGTCACGTTAGGAACTCAGACAGTGGACGCAGCCGGCTGATTCCCGGAACGAGCATCGACGCCGACGACGCCTTCCCAGTGCGCCACCGCGGGCAGGTACTCGGGAAGGACCGCCGACCGCAGGTCGCGCAGCAGCACCGCCAGCCGCTCCGGCACCTGGGTCGAACTGTGGCCGTAGTGCCAGATCTCGGCTACGGCGACCGCGAGCAGATCAGCGAAGTCGTATTGCGGCACCACCAGGCGGATCTGGCCGTCGCCATCGGAGTGGTAGCCGGTGGGTGGTGGCCGAGTCGCCAGACGCCGCAGCAGGTCGTGCAGGGCGTCGATGGTCTGGCACGCCGTGGTGGGATCGTTCACGCTCGGTGACAACGCCTTTTCGGCGATGTCGACGAGCTGGCGAAAGCCGAACGCCAGGTCCTGCTCCATGGTCCGCTCACTGTCGAGCGCGACGCAATCGCAGACCCAGTCTGGCGGGGCGGCACCGCCGTGCACGGTGAACAGTGGCCCACCCGCGGGGACGAAGTCACCGACCCGCGGCACCAGCACCACCACGCACTCCTCACGGCCTGCCCGGTTGGCGATCGCGGCCTCGTTCACCGACACGACCACACCCGGCCGCGGTGCGGGCACGATGGTGCCCGGCGCGCAGGCCAGCGGCTCCGGTGCCACCGGTGGGGGCTCGGTCGGATAGCGCGCCTCGAGTAGCCGTCGGGCTTCCTCGCCGATGCGGGCGATGATCGACGAGATGCGGATCATGTTCGCCATGTGATGGATGTAGTAGACGAACAGGCCGACACTGAGCAGGACCAGAAGGAAGGCCACGGTCACCGCCAGCCGCGGGACGTAGGCGCCCACTCCGTTGGTGCCGAGCACGGTGCGAATGATGGTCATCGCGTAGAGGAAGGTCGCGACGAAGACGCCCAGCGACCACTGGATGGTGCGGTCACGCAGGAACCCCCGCAACACCCGCGGTGAGAACTGGCCGCTGGTCAGCACCAGCACCACAACGGTGATCGAGAACACCAATCCGGTGAACGAGATCATCGAACCGATGATCGCGCTCAGGAAGCTGCGGGCACCCTCGGGCGGGCCCGGGAACAGTAGGAACGCGATGCCGGTGTCGCCGATCCGCCGGTCCACCGCCTCCAGGCCCAGCGCGAGCCCGATGGCGCCGAGCGCGCAGACCGCGGGGATCAGGCAGAAGGACGACCGGACGGTCTCCCGGAGCCGGTCGAGCGAGAGGGGTCCCATCGGCACAGCCTGCCAGTAATCGGTGCCGTGGGCGGGTGGTGACACCAAGGCCAGCAAGGCCAGCAAGCCAGCCGCACACCAGGTATCGGCCGCTGTGCTCTGGTAGACAGGCCGGGAGGGGATCTCCGGCTGGACCTGCCGAGATCATCGAGACGTGAGGGGTCCGGGAGTGCCGGGTTTGATAGAGGACTACGGGCTGATCGGCGACCTGCAGACGGCGGCGCTGGTCGGCCGGGACGCGTCGATCGACTGGCTGTGCCTGCCGCGTTTCGACTCGCCGGCGTGCTTCGCCGCGCTGCTGGACAGCGAGCGGGCCGGGCG
>JBOHGX010000003.1:0-14607 GCA_050700255.1 Pseudonocardiaceae bacterium | reverse complement strand
GTATGCCACTCGAAAGTGGCTGGTCAGACGTGGTGTCGGCGGGTGGAAGTGGAGCGGACGGACCGCAAGCTACACCCGCCCGAAAACTCTGCTCAAGTGTCGAGCTTCTACTAGGGACCGAGGGGCTTCTAGAACAGAGGAGTGGCACTCCGAAGACACCAGCTCGCTTGAGCAGGAGACTTGACGCTATGAGCATCCCGGTGCAGCTTCCCACCGTCCGATGATGGCGACCCACTACGAGTTGCGCGCTCACCGCGCACTGGAGACGCCGGTGCTGCTGCTGGCCACCGACAGCTGGCTCGATGCTGGGTTCGGGGCACAAGGCGCCATAGCTGCGATTCTCGAGACGATCCCGACCGAGGTGCTGGTCACCTTCACCGCGGACGAGTTCATCGATTTCCGGGCTCGCCGTCCCACCGCCCAGATCTCTGACGGTGTTCTGGCCGGCTTGAACTGGCCTGAGATCCAGCTGCGGTCAGGTCAGGACGGTGCGGGTAAGAGTGTCGTGGTCTTGGTCGGGCCCGAGCCGGACATGGCCTGGCACGCTTTCGTGCGGGCCGTCGTGGGCCTGGCCAAGGAGCTGGGAGTGCGGCTCGTGGTCAGCCTCGGGGCCTACGCCGCCGCTGTGCCGCACACTCGGCCGGTCCGTCTGACGGCGATCGCCACCATGGCCGAACTGGCGGCGCCGGTGGGTGTGGTACCTGGCGCCATCGAGGTGCCGGCTGGAATACAGACCGCGCTGCAGGAAGGCTTCGCAGCCGCGGACATCCCCGCCATCGGGATCTGGGCACGGGTGCCCCACTACTTGGCAGCATTGCCCTACCCGGCGGCCAGCGCCGCACTTGTCGACGCGCTGGCCACCGTGGGCGGGCTGAAGCTCGACGCTGGGGAGTTGCATGCCGCGGCTGCCAGCGTGCTGACCCAGATCGACGACGTCCTCGCCACGAGTGAGGAGCATCGCGCGCTGGTGCGCGGTCTGGAGTCCGTGTTTGACGTCGAAGTGACTCCGCCACCTGACTTTTCGGGCCTGCCGTCAGGTGACGAGCTCGCCGCTGAGCTTGAGCGCTTCCTCCGTGATGAGCAGGAGGGGAGTTAGGCCGTGGCGAGCTCATCGATACGTCATCAGGATCCTCGAGCTGTCGCGGCACGCGTGTTGGCTGGTCCCGCAGCAACGGTCTAACGGCACAAAGCCCGGGTAACGAATCGGGTGGTGCCTGAACCTCCGGCTGCGCGGCTGACTCGCCGAAGACCATCTGGCCGCCAGGAGTGTGCCGCAACAGGCGCCCGCCCGGCTGCCGCTGCTGGGGGGTGGGCAGCCGGGCGGGTTTGCCCACACCGGCTGCCGCTACAGCGGTCAGACGGGTGGGACGACTACACCGGCTGCTCCCCCAGTCGGTGGACGCAGGCCGACACGCAACCGATCCCGGCGGTGGTGGACGCCCACCAGCCGCGTGGGTTGAAGCCGCGCCAGGACCGGGACGCTACGGCTGCCGGGGGATCCAGTCATCCCGCCATCGGTGTGGCAGGCCTTCACACAGTGCTCATCATGTGTCGCATGGGGGTGACAAGCCACGCAGCGGCGGCTTGCCGCTCGCGTCTTCGGATCGACCACTGGTCGCGCAAGGTATTACCAAAGTGGTGAAAGCACCCCATAGCGACTACTGTCCACTCGTGTGAGTTACCCTCTTTCTAACTTAAAGTAGTTAGACGGGTAAAAACGCGCAGCCGAGCACTCTGGAGGTAACAATGGCTCTCCACCACACCATGGCGCATGCTCCCGCCCTCTCCCCCGAAGGGGTCGAGATCGGCCGGCACGGCTAGAGATCGATCCAGTACCCAGCCCGAGCAGCCGACCACCTGAGTTGGTTCGGCGTCCGGCTGGGAGAAGATCCAGCTTGCCATCGCTCCGGGTGGAGGCCTGTGTGCACGCGAGATGGCGCTCGTCGGGTTCCTTACTGACCCGCGGGCGATCGGTGGCGTCGGGCTCCTTCGTCGCCGGCCTGGTACTCGTCGCCGGGATGGCCGGTGCCGCCGTCGTGCACACCGCGCCCGTGACGCCAGATCTCGGCACGCTACTCGGGGGTCTCGGGCTGGCGACGGCATTCGAGGTCGCCCGGCGCCTGGCGATCGAGGTCGAGGTTCGTCGCGATACCGCACGGATCGCGCCCACTGAGATTCCCCTGGTCATCGGCCTGCTGTTCCTCCCGGGCCCGGTTGTGCTGGCGGCCTATGTCGGTGTTGTCGTCATCGCCCGGCTCATCCGCCGCGACACCTGGCCCAAACTGCTGTTCAACATCTCCTATGCGACCCTCACCGTCGCGTTGACCGACCTGTCGGCCCGCCTGGTCTTCCAGTCGGCGTGGCCCGGGATGCCGCAGTGGAGCGCGGTACTCGCCGGATTCGTCATCGCACACGCCGTCACCGCGTGTTTGGCCTGGGCTTTCTTCGTGTTGCTTGACCGCAGGCGTCCCGGTGAAAGTGCGCGGCCCGTGGTGCACATCTATCTCACCGGTCTACTCAACGCGGCGCTCGGCCTGGCCGCGGCGGAGATAGTGCTGACGGTGCCCTGGGGTGCCCTGTTGGTAGGCCTGCTGGTGGTGATCGTGATCGCGGTGTACCGCGCCTATTACGGGCTGCTGCGCGACCAGCGTGACCTCGGTGTGCTCAACGACCTCAGCCTGCGGGTGGCGGCGGCGGGAAAGGGTGAGGACGACGGCCAGCCGAAACCCGATGAGGACGGCTGGAGCGCCGCCATGGAGCTGGCTCGTGAGCAGCTCAACGCCACCCGCGTGGTGTTGCACTGGACATCGGACGAGGGCCGGCCACACATTGTGGTTGCCGGTCGGCCGCTGCCCCGTCCACTGTCGCAATCCGACGTCGCCGTCCTGACGCCCGCCGACCGGCAGGCTGGCACCGGGCAGGTGCTTCACCTACTGGAACGTGGTTGTGACCCGGCCATCTGTCACGCGCTGACTGCTAGGTCAGCGGCTGAGGTGCTGGTGGTCCCGCTGCGGGGCGCCAACCGGCTGCTCGGCATCATCGAGGTGCATGACCGGCAGAGTCGGCTGCGCGGCTTCGGGGCGGCGGATGTGCGGTTGGTCGAGACGCTGGCCAGCCACCTCACCACCGCGCTGGACAATCGCCGGTTGCTCGCCAGGCTCCGGCACGACGCCTACCACGACAGCCTCACCAACCTCTGTAGCCGGCTCGGCTTCCGGGAGGCCGCGACCGAGGTGCTGTGTCGCGATTCAGGATCGTGCGCGGTGATCGTCATCGATCTCCAGCTGGTGTCGTCGGTGAATGATGCGCTGGGCCACGTCTGGGGCGACCGCGTCATCGTCGGTGCGGGAGAGCGGCTCCGCCGCACCCTGCCGGCCTGGGCGCTGACCGCCCGGCTTGAGGGGGACACGTTCGCCGCGCTGCTGGTGGACGTCGACTCGCAACGGGCGATGCAGGTCGCCGAGCAGGTGCGGGCGGTGCTGAGCAAGCCGTATCCGGTCGACAAGCTCGCCGTGGAGTGCAGCGCGGTAGCCGGCGTGGCACTTACCGAGATCGAATCCACCCGCGACGCGGACACTTTGCTGCAACGGGCTGACATGGCGCTGCGTGCAGCGCGCTGTGCCGATGAGACCGTCCGCTGCTACGTACCCAGCATGGGCCAGCTTCTGCTGCGCCGTTTCCAGCTCGTCACGCAGTTCCGGCACGCGTTGGACGCTGGGCAGTTCGACGTGCACTTCCAACCCCAGCTGGCGTTAGCCAGCCGTCAGGTGACCGGGGTGGAGGCGCTGGTGCGCTGGCACCATCCGGAGTTAGGGATGCTCGACCCTGAAGAGTTCGTCGCCATCGTCGAGGCCACCGGCCTGATCGACCCGCTCACCGACTTCGTGCTCGACCGTTCGCTGCAGCAGTGCCGGAGCTGGCTGGACCGTGGGCTGTCACTGTCAGTGGCGGTCAACCTTTCGGTGCGCAACCTGGCCGACACCGCATTCCCCAGCCGGGTGGCCGACGCTCTGGCGCGCCACCAGGTGTCCCCAGCTTTGCTGTGTTTGGAGCTCACCGAGTCGGCGGTGATGAGTGATCCAGAGCGTGCGATGCCGGTGCTGCGCGGGTTGCACGGTTTGGGCGTCCGTATCGCGGTGGACGACTTCGGTACCGGGTACTCGTCGCTGGCCTACCTGCGGCGCCTTCCGGTGGATGAAGTCAAGATCGACAAGAGTTTCGTACTCGGACTGGCCAGTGATCTCGGTGACCTCGCAGTGGTCCGCGCCATCGTCGACCTCGGGCACTCGCTCGGATTGATCGTCATCGCCGAGGGTGTCGAGCAGGATGTCACCCGAGACCAACTGGCGGAGATGGGCTGCGACGTCGCCCAGGGTTTCCTGATCTCCCGCCCGCTCCGGGCGGACCGGTTCGACGCCTGGTTGGCGGCCCGCACCGTCTGCGCCCCCGGGGCGCATGAAGAGACCGTGCTGACCCTGGTCCGGTGATCGCTCGCCGCCCTGTCACCGACCGCCTGTCACCGACCGCCTGTCACCGACCGTCTGTCACCGACCGCCTGTCACCGACCACACTGTCACGGCCCGCGCCGGTGTTGTGTAGAGTCGTCGTCGCTCGCTCACTCGAGTGCTGCCCCAATAGCTCAGACGGCAGAGCGTCTCCATGGTAAGGAGAAGGTCTACGGTTCGATTCCGTATTGGGGCTCGGTCAAGGTACTGGGCGAACGTGCTCTGGCCATCATGTCGGAGTTCTCGGCGTTGTCCTCGGAGGCGGTGTAGCTCAGTCGGAAGAGCAAGCGGCTCATAATCGCTGTGTCGCCGGTTCGAGTCCGGCCACCGCTACCACCGGCCCGGCGCACCACGCGCTGGTTACCGCAGTCCCAGACCGCAGCGAATGACAGTTTCGTGAGAGAGAGGCACCCGTGGCCGCCACCGACATTCGGCCCAAGATCACGTTGGCGTGCGAGGAGTGCAAGCACCGCAACTACATCACCAACAAGAACCGGCGCAACGACCCCGACCGGCTCACCATCCGCAAGTACTGCCCGAACTGCAACAAGCACCGGGCGCACCGCGAAACCCGCTGAGCCACGTCGCGTGCCCGGGTAGCCTGCGCCGGTGGCACTTGATCCCTCCTTCGTGGGAAGGTCTTATCCCACAGCGGACGCCTACCAGGTGGGACGCGAAAAGATCCGGGAGTTCGCCGACGCCATCGGGGACGACAACCCGGTCTACCGGGATCCCGGTGCCGCCCGAACCTTCGGCTACCCCGATGTGATCGCCCCTCCCACGTTCGCGATCATCCTGGCCCTGCGAGCGCAGCAGGCGCTGATCAGCGACACCGATCTCGGGCTGGACTACAGCCGGATGGTGCACGGTGATCAGTCGTTCACCCACCACCGGCCAATCCGAGCCGACGACGAGCTCGCCACCGCCTTGCACGTCGACGGCGTGCGGACCATGGGTGGCAACGATCTGCTCACCGTGCGCTGCGAGATCACCGACGGCGCGGGTGACCCGGTAACCACGGCCCGGTCCATGCTCGTCGTCAGGGGCTCGAACGCCGACCCAGCCGGGAGGCAGGACCGGTGACTCGGCGCCACCGCACCGAGGTCGCCGAAGGCGACCAGCTGCCGGTCCTGCAGGTGCGGGTAACCCGAGCTGCGCTGATCCGCTACGCCGGAGCTTCCGGGGACTTCAACCCGATCCACTGGAACGAGCGGTTCGCCCGGGAGGTCGGCCTACCCGACGTCGTCGCGCACGGCATGCTCACCATGGCGCTGGCCAACCGCCTGGTGACGGGATGGGCCGGGGATCCCGGCGCCATTGTGGAGTGCGGGGTGCGTTTCACCCGTCCGGTCGTGGTGCCCGACGACGGTGAAGGAGCGCTAGTGGAGCTGTCCGGCACGGTGTCGCAACGGCGTGACGACGGCACCGTCCTGATCGCGATCACCGCCCGGGCCGGCGGCCAGACCGTGCTCGGCAAGGCCACCGCCACCGTTGCACTGGGCTAAGTGTCTCTGTTCTGCTGGAAGAAATGTCCTTTACTGGCGAATTGTCGTTAAGGAAGACTCGCATTTAGTAGCTTCCGCTAGCCCAGACGGAGTCTTTCGCGGTGGGCAGGGGGCGGTTTACTCTCCACTAAGGGTCGCCACGAACGGGCTAAGGGGTAACGAGAAGCCCTAGCGACACTGGGGGGCGTGGTGGACAAGCGCTATGAGCTCTACTGCCTGGTCGACTCACTCTTCTATGACTCGACATCCCGGTTAGGCAAGCAGCCCAGGGACTTCGAGCTCGGCCACGCTCAGGTGCCCGACGGCTGGGTAGCCAGCGAACTTGAGGACTGGCATGTCCAGCGTCCGATCGACGTGACGTTGCCTGTGCAGGGGTGGAAGGTGCATGTCTCGGCGTGCCTCGACAATGCCGAGCGGGTTCTGGCCGTGGTCGCGGACTACTGCCGGAAGGGGCGAATCGCCTTTAAGTTCCGGCGCAGTCCCGATGCACTGTTGCTGGCGAACGCCAAGTACGCAAACCGTGGATCCAGCGGAAAATTTGTCACGATATATCCGGCGAGCGAGGCGCAGCTGGAGACTGTGCTCACCGAGCTGGGCGAGATGCTGGACGGTAGCCCCGGGCCGTACGTCCTCAGTGACCTGCGGTGGGGCAACGGACCGCTGTATGTGCGCTACGGGGGTTTCGCCCAGCGGTACTGCCTGTCAGAGACCGGCTCGTTGGAACTGGCGATCGAGGACGCGGAAGGCCGATTGGTGCCCGACCGGCGGGGCCCGACCTTCCAGTTTCCCGACTGGATCCGCCTGCCGGTGTTCCTCGAGCCGCACTTGGCATCGCGGAATAGTGTCAAGGTGGACAGCCTGCCGTACCGGATCGAGCGGGCGCTGCACTTTTCCAACGGGGGCGGTCTCTACGTGGGCCGGCACCTTCAGACCGATGTGCAGGTCGTGCTCAAGGAAGCCCGGCCGCACGCTGGCCTGGATCGTGATGGCACAGACGCGGTAGCCAGGCTGCACCGCGAACAAGGCATTCTCGAGCGGCTCCACGGGTTGGACGTCGTGCCGGCGGTGCACGGCTCATTCACCCTGGGAGAGCATCACTTCCTGGCGCTCGAGTTCGTCGACGCCAGCCCGCTGCGGTCTGTCATCGTCGAGCGGTACCCGCTGGTCAAGCTTGACGCCGACGAGCGAGCCATCGCCGAGTACACGTCGTGGGCGCTCGACGTGCAAGCCAAACTCGAACGGGCAGTCGATTCGCTGCACGAGCGGGGTGTCGTCATTGGGGACCTGCACCCGTTCAACGTCCTGCTGCGGCCAGACGGCCGGGTAGTACTGATCGACTTCGAGACATCGGCGGGCATCGAGGAAGGGCGCAGGCAGACTCTCGCCGCTCCAGGTTTCGTCGCGCCGCGGGACCGTGCCGGCTTTGACGTTGACCGCTACGCGCTGGCCTGCCTGCGCATGTTCTTGTTCCTCCCGCTGACCCCCTTGATCGCGATAGACCGGACCAAGGCGGTCGACCTCGCCGCCGTGATTTCCGAGTCGTTCCCCGTTCCGGCGGCCTTCCTCGACGAGGCGGTGCAGGTCATCGTGCGCGCGCCGGGCGCCGGGTCGTCTCATCCTCGACTTCCGCTGGACCCGGAGCGTGATGGCTGGGAACAGATCCGTGCGTCGTTGGCGGGGGCCATCCTCGCCAGCGCCACCCCGGACCGCGACGATCGGCTGTTTCCCGGCGATATCGAGCAGTTCCGGACCGGCGGTCTGAACATCGCGCATGGGGCGGCGGGGGTGCTCTACGCGCTGGACGTGACCGGTGCCGGTCGCTACCCGGACCACGAGGAGTGGATGCTGCGGCGGGCTGTCCATCCGGCTTCGGGGACGACGCGGCTGGGCTTCTACGACGGCCTGCACGGTTTGGCCTACGTGCTTGACCACCTGGGGCTCAGGGCCGAGGCGTTGAAGGTCCTCGACCTGTGCGCTACTGAGCTGGATGGCAAGCTGGATCGGCTCGGTCTGGATCTGCACGGCGGGCTGGCCGGTATCGGCCTCAACTTGGCGCATTTCGCCGCGATCACCGGGGACCCGTCGTTGCGCAGCGCGGCCTTCGCCGTGGCGCAGGCAGTCGCGGACCGGCTGGGAAACCAGGACTCGGTCGGCGAGGTGAGCGGTGGTTCCCATCCCTACGCCGGGCTCATGCGCGGCTCCGCCGGTCCGGCTCTGCTGTTTCTGCGCCTGTACGAGCAGCTGGGCCAGCCGGTCCTGCTTGACGTGGCGCGGACCGCGCTGCGGCAGGACCTACGACGCTGCCTGGTCCGCGACGACGGGAGCATGGAGGTCAACGAGGGCTGGCGGAGCATGCCCTACCTGGCTGACGGCGGCGTCGGCATCGGGCTGGTCCTCGACCAGTATCTCGCCCACCGTAACGACGACCAGTTCGCCGAGGCCGCCGCCCGAATCCGCCGCGCAGCGCGTTACCCGTTCTACGTCCAGTCTGGCCTCTTCCACGGCCGGGCCAGCATGATCCTGTATCTCAGCCATGGGCGCCAGCCGCACGATCACTCCGTTGTCGATCAGATCCGGCGGTTGGCCTGGCACGCGGTCGGCTACCAGGGCTGCGCCGCGTTCCCCGGCGAGCAGCTGCTCCGGCTGTCCATGGACCTCGCCACCGGCACCGCCGGGGTGCTGCTCGCTGTCGGCGCCGCCCTGCACTCAGCGCCGGTGCACTTGCCGTTCCTGGTTCCCCCACAGCCGGTCCCGGCTCGAGCCAGGGCCGCGGCACCATCTATCCGGCAAAGGAGGTGAAATCACATGGCACTGCTCGATCTGCAGGGTATGGAGACGCCCGAAGCCCCCAGCGGCAAGCTCGGCTGGGACAGCAGCGATTGCGACGACGACGGGAGTTCACTCAGCCTGCTGCTGTGCTGAGCCGTACTGGTGAGGATATTCGTCCGGCGCATCCGCACCGTCAGGATGACGCCCCGCTCCAGCCACCAGCCGGAGCGGGGTCTTGGGCATCGTCCGAGCGGTTGATCCTGCGGATTGTCCAGCGTGGCGGGGGCTGGATCTGCCTGCTGTTGGGCGCATCGCTCACCTTCGCCGGTGTCCAGACGGTGTTCCCGGCGGTGCTCGGTCGGGCAGTCGACGCCGTGCTCGGCGGTCAGAACTCCGTGCCGTGGCTGGTGGGCTGCGGGCTGTTGGTGGGGCTTCTCATCGTCAGCGATGCGTTCATCGGTCTCGCTGCGGGCACGAGCACTGCGCGGGCGACGGCGTGGCTACGAAGATCCTTACTCGACCACGTCCTGGCGCTGGGCACGCGCTCGGGGCGCCGGTTCGGGGTGGGGGACTTGACTGCCCGCATGGTCGGCAATGCCGCCGACGCCGGGCGGGTGGGCATCGTGCTGGTGCGGGCGGTCACGGCTGTAGTGCCTGCGCTGGGCGGCATCGTTGCGCTCGCGCTCATCGACCCCTGGCTGTGCCTGACGTTTCTCGTCGGAGCCCCGATGCTGTTGCTCCTGGTGCGCGGCAACCTCCGCGACGCTTCAGAGCTGGCCAACCGCTACTTGCGGGCGCAGGGACGCGTCGCCACCCGCCTGGTGGACGCACTGGCCGGGGCACGCACCATCGCCGCCGCGCGGACCACGGCCCGGGAGCGCCAGCGCGTGCTCGCACCACTGCCCGAACTGCATGACGCCGGGTTGGGCATGTGGCGTGTGCAGACCCGGAGCGCTGCCCAGCAGGCACTGCTGATTCCGCTGCTGCAGATTGCGGTGCTCGCAGTCGCCGGCATTGAGCTGGGTCGAGGCGTGATCAGCGTGGGGGAGGTGCTGGCGGCTACCCAGTATGTTGCGTTGGCCGCAGGGGTGGGCTCGGCTGTGACCTTGGTGTCGCGATTCGCCCAGTCCAGGGCGGCCGTCGGACGGACCGCAGAAGTCTTCGCCGAGCCTGCGGCGCAGTACGGCACCGAACGCCTGCCTGCGGGTCGCGGACAAGTGGAGTTCCGTGCTGTGACACTTCGGCGTCAGGGTGTGCCGGTGCTGCACGACCTCGATCTGGTGGTACCGGGTGGTGCACTCGTGGCGGTGGTCGGGCGCAGCGGCAGCGGCAAGTCCCTACTGGCCGCGCTCGTTGGTCGCCTGGTTGACCCCGACGAGGGTGAGGTGCTGCTCGACGGAGTACCGCTGCCCGCACTGGACCGGTGTGACCTGCGGCGCGCCGTTGGCTACGGCTTTGAGCGCCCGAGGCTCCTGGGGAACACCCTCTTCGACGCGATCGCTTTCGGCGCGCACGTTCCCGCCGAACCTGAGCTGGCCGCCGCAGCTCAGGCGGCGCGCGCCGATGACTTCATCCGGCGGATGCCGCAGGGTTACCAGACGAAGCTGGCAGACGCGCCGATGTCCGGCGGCGAGGTGCAGCGGATCGGTCTCGCCCGCGCCTTCGCGCACGCCGGACGAGTGCTCGTGCTGGATGACGTCGCTGCAAGTCTGGACACGGTCACCGAGCACCACATCAGTCGGGTACTGACCGGCGTGCTGGCCGATCGCACTCGCCTCATCGTCGCGCACCGGGCGTCGACAGCAGCCCACGCAGACCTCGTCGTCTGGCTCGCCGACGACAGGGTGCGCCGCGTCGCGCCGCACCACGAGCTGTGGACCGAGCCGGCCTACCGCGCTGTGTTCGATCAGGGCCTCCCGCCGGGCGGCCCGCGGGCGGGGGAGACGGAGTGACACCGCCAGTGCCCGGGCATCCACAGCGCGCCCACTGGCGACTGCTGGTCAGCGTGCTTCGGAGGCGGCGCGGGTTGCTGTCCCGGCTATTCGCCTGGTCGGCTGCCCAGGCGGCGCCGGCCTTCTTGTCGGGCCGCCTGGTCGCCGCCGCGATCGACGACGGCTTCCTGGCCGGTCGGCCTGCGGCCGGTTTCGGCTGGCTAGGGGCGATGGCGCTGAGCGCACTGGTTGGGGCGGTCGGGACCCGCCAGACCTACCTGCGACTCGCGGAGCTCGTTGAGCCGTTTCGTGACGAGCTCGTTGACCTGGTGGTGAGCGGTGTGCTGCGCCGCTGCACCGTCGGAGGGGAAGCGGCCGACACAGCCGGAGTGGCGAGGCTAACTCGCCAGGTGGAGATGGTCCGGGAGTCGTTCGCCAATGTGATCATGGTGACGCAGGCGTTCCTGGTGATCACGACGAGCGCACTGCTCGGTCTGTTCACCCTCGCTCCGCTCGCCGTCGTGCTGGTCGCGCCTCCGCTGCTGATCGGGCTCGGGCTGTTCCTTGTCGCGCTGCGGACCATGGCCTCCTACCAGCGTGCCGCGATCGTGGCGGACGAGGGTATCGCCGAGGCGGTTAACACGATGGCCAGCGGGTTGCGGGACGTCGTTGCATGTGGCGCCGAGGACCAGGTGCGCGCCACGGCAAGCCGCACCATCGACATCCAGGAGAACGCGGCGACCCGACTGGCTAAGGTCACGACGTTGCGGACCACGGCGCTGGGCATCGGCGCGTGGGTTCCGCTCGTGCTCATCCTTGCGGGGTCACCGTGGCTCATTTCGCACGGTGCAACCACCGGCACGGTGCTCGGTGCAGTGACCTACGTATCGATGGGACTTCGGCCGGCGCTGCAGATCTTGATCCGGGGTGTTGGCGGCAGCGGACTGTGGCTGTTGGTCGCCTTGCGTCGCATCGTCGAAGCTGCCGACCCTCCTGCCACCGCTGGCGGCGGCGGGGCGCATCTCGAACCGCTGGGCTATGAACCGCCGCACCGTCCCCGTACCAACGGAACAGTCCTGGAGCTACGCGGCGTCTCCTTCGCTTACGGCGGCCAGGCCGACCCGGTGATCCGCGACCTGGACCTGACATTGCCTGATGACGACCATCTGGCGGTGGTTGGCCCGAGTGGGGTGGGCAAGTCGACCCTCGCCGGAGTCATGGCCGGTCTGCTCCAGCCGCAGACCGGGCAGGTGCTCCTGGGCGGGGTCGAGCTGCGTGAGTGGGGGAGCCAGGACCTCGTCCGGCATCGAGTGCTGATCCCGCAGGAGGCCTACGTCTTCACCGGCACGGTCGAAGAGAACCTGACCTATCTGCGCAACGATGCGGCATTGGCTGAGATAGACGAGGCCATTGACGCCGTCGGGGCTAGGGAGCTCGTCGAACGCGTCGGCGGATGCGGCGCATACCTGGAGCCTGCGGCGCTCTCCGCAGGTGAGCGCCAGCTCATCACCCTCACCCGCGCCTACCTCTCCCCAGCGCGGCTGGTGATTCTGGATGAGGCCACCTGCCACTTGGACCCGGTGGCAGATTCCCAGGTCGAGCGAGCCTTCGCTCAACGACCCGGCACGCTCGTGGTCGTGGCTCACCGCATCAGCTCGGCGTTGCACGCCAGGAGAGTCCTCGTCCTGGACAGCAGCCGGGCTCTGCTGGGCACCCACCAGGAGTTGTTGACCTGCTCCGCGCTTTACCGCGACCTGGTAGGGCACTGGCAACCTGGCTTGATTCCGGCTAGTCCGAAGTTGCGGTAACTCTGCGCGCCCCTGTGCTTTTAGCCTGCGGGTTCGGCTGGTTCCCTTCGGAGAAGGTAGTCATTCGGCGTACCGGGCCGGGTTTCGGCAGGGTTGGGCGCTCACGTCTCGACCGTGAGCGGGGAATCCGGGGCGGTGCGTGTAGCCAGAGTTCGAAGTCGGGCTAGGTGGATAAAACCGACCGGGTTCGCTCTACGAGTCGGCCTGCCTGCGGCGGACCTACCGGGGGAAGCCGCGGGCACGAATATCTTTCGGTGCGAGAGGCAGCCGTGCGCCTTCTTCGAGAATATCTTCTCCCAAGTCACGCGCCTCTGTCTTGTCGGAATTGCACAGCTGTAGCGCGGCAGACATGGCTGCCTCATACCAGAGTATGGGAATGTCTTGGGCGCCCCTTTCTAAGTACGCAGATACGAGGTTTAATGACTCCGGAACCGTACAGCTCTTCAGGTTTGCTCTTAGGGTAAGCCACGCATGGCCATCCACAAACAGCTGCCGCTGCTCTTCGGAACAGTGCGCAAGATGCCGTTGATAGATATTTGATGCTTCCTCAGTCACATGCGGGCCAGCCTGCAAGTGCAAAAGTGCGATATCGGAGATTACCAGATTGAACAGAAGGCGTCGCTGGGTTGAATCAACTTTTCTGTGATCGCATTGATCCCATGGATGGCTGGTCGGGCTGGTGTTAATCCGACCCTCCAGCTGCTCCAAGAGGACAACGCCCAGCTCGATCGCGCGCCGCGCGGTGCCGAAGCGGGCCTCGACGCGCACAAGATTATGTACAAGCTGAATGCGATGGGCGTACATTATTCCAAGTTCAAACTCATTCTCCAGCCGCACATCGATCGCAAGTGCTTGCTCAACCAATCGTCGCGCCTGAGCAGGCCTCAGCTGTCGATATCGAAGATAAGCTATAGCCGCAAGATACGAGGATGCCCCAGCAAGTCTCACCTCAGCCGTATCGATTTTCCGTAGACAGTGGCGAGCCAAGTTGAAGTCAACTCGGGCGGCCGAAAAGCTGCCTTGCCTGGCAGCCTTTAATCCTTCGCGGCGTTGATTTTTGAAGCGAATGTAGTGTAGGAGCTCCTCATGAGTACATCGCGCCGCGAGTAACTCTTGAATTTGGTCGTCGAACGCGGATAGGTGAGCCGACTGACGCCGCGATGGCCCTGGCATTCCGTTCACGTAGGCAGCATGAAATCTCTCGATGGCCGCAGCCAACGTGGATGTCGGCTTGTCACCAGCCGGCGGGCGGGCATTCACGGAGTGACACATCGAAGGTTGTCCTTCTTCGCCAAGGTTGCATCGGCCTGAGTCACCGCAGCGAGGGGCGGCATTCACCTCCTTTTGAAAACACCAGCAGAATAGGTGATGGCGCTAAGTTTGTCCATACTGATCAGGGCGCGAACACATACCATTCAACAGGGCGCTGGGTATTCAGCGAGTCCCGGCTGCGGGGAACCCAGCACCGGTGAACAGTTCGTGATGGAAGCTGATCTTGTACTGTCCCGACGGGGCAGGGGTGTTGGTAGCGGTGAATGCGACCCGCCCGTCCAGCTAACGATCTTCGGTCTCTAGCTGGCTGTAGGTCTTGTCAAGTTAGTGCGTGCCCATGCTGAGGGGCCTCGTGTCGCACGAGGCTGTGTGATCATGTGTGGGTTGGCCGGGGAATGGTGGCGGGTGCCGTGGGCTCACGCTGACTTATGCGACCTCACGGGTGTGGGCGCGGGTCATCTGGCGTCGTTCGAGCTCCACTCGTGGCGGAAGGCCGGGCGCCAAGCTAGCAGCGACGTGACCTGTGGGTCCGTCATAGCGATCACGGCGTCTGATCCGGCCTTCCTGCCCGGCAGCATGCCACCGGCCAGCCGGGTTGGGAAGGAAGCGGTTTAGCTCCAGCGGGTCGGGTCGAAGGGAACCTGGTCACGGACCATCGCATAAGCGATCTTGTTGGCGCGGTGAGCCAGCGCGCAGGAGATGATGCCGCCGGGCTTGCCGCGCTCGCGC
This sequence comes from Pseudonocardiaceae bacterium, assembly GCA_050700255.1. GTDB lineage: Bacteria > Actinomycetota > Actinomycetes > Mycobacteriales > Pseudonocardiaceae. The sequence goes on along the minus strand of JBOHGX010000003.1, from coordinate 88 downwards.
AGGGCGTGGGCGTAGCCGCGGGAGCCGCAGTCGCGTTGCCATAGGCCGATGCCCAGTTCGATCAGGGCGCGGCGTAGGTGTACTGAGC
>JBOHGX010000002.1:0-1787 GCA_050700255.1 Pseudonocardiaceae bacterium | reverse complement strand
TGCCGGCAAGGCCGGTGTGGTCATCGGGGTGGACGATGCGCATCTGCTCGATGAGCTGTCCGCGACACTGGTCCACCAGATGGTGCTGCGCCGGGCCGCGAGTGTGGTGCTCACCTTGCGCAGCGGGGAAACGGCGCCGGATGCGGTGACGGCGTTGTGGAAAGACGGGCACCTGACCCGGCTGGAACTGCAGCCACTGTCCCAGGATGAGACCGCCGCCCTGGTGGAAGCCAGGCTCGGCGGGCCACTGCATTCCGCCGCAGCGCGGCGGTTGTGGTCGATCACCCGGGGCAATGCGCTGTATCTACGGCAGCTGGTCGACGGTGAGCTGGAAGCGAGCCGCTTGCGTCAGGTTGCTGGGGTATGGCGGTGGTCGGGGGAGCTTGAGCTGTCGCCAGGACTCAAGGAGCTGCTGTCGGCCCGGATCGGCCGATTACCCGATGCCCAGCGAGACGTCGTGGAGGTGCTTGCCTTCGGTGAGCCACTGGGCGTGCCGCTGCTGGTGGAGTTGACTGATGCGGACGCGGTGGAACAGGCCGAGACGCGGGGTCTGGTGGAGGTATACCCGGACGGGCGGCGGTTGCAGGCCCGGCTGGCCCACCCGCTCTACGGTGAGGTGCAGCGGGCGCGGATGGGCCGGCTGCACGCCGGCCGGGTGCGCGGTCGGATCGCGTGCGCGCTGGGCGCTGCCGGCGGCCGCAGGGCCGGCGACACCCTGCGCCGGGCGCTGTTGGCTCTGGAGTCCGACCTGCAACCCGATCCGCTGTTGCTCACCCACGCCGCCAGGCGAGCTACCGAGCTGGGCGACCTCGCGCTGGCCGAACGCGTTGCGCGGGCTGCGGTGGCCGCCGGTGGCGGCTTCGAGCCGCGGCTGCTGCTGGGCAACGCGCTGCACTGGGCTGGCCGCGCGGTCGAGGCCGACACCGAGCTGGCCGCGCTGGGGGCCCTGACCCGCACCGACACTGAACGCGCCCAAGTCGCCATTCCCCGGATGTTCACGCTGGCTTGGCTGGGCCGCGTCGCCGAGGTCGAGGCACTGGTTCAGGCCGTCACGAGTGCTGTGTCCGACGACGCTGCCGCATTGGAATTGGCCGCCGGCTGGTCGGTCATCGATAGCTTCCGTGGCCGGACCGTCCAGGCCGCCGACGCGGCCGCTGGGGTGCTCGCCCATCCACACTGCTCCCCGACGGCGGCCCAGTTGGCGACGTGGGGTCTCGCCGGGGCATCTGCCGGGCTGGGCCGCCTCGACGGGCTGGACACAAGAATCCACTGGATCGACGCCCGCGCCGACGCGTTCGAGACCGGGCTGCACCAGGCGGCCGTCATCGGATCGTCGTGGGTCCGTGGGCTGCTGCTGGCTGGCCTGCTGGACCAGGCTGACCACGTCTCGCGGCGGTATCGGGAGCGTTGCCAGGACACCCCTGGACCCGGGGATGTGATCACCAGCGCCATGTGCGGGGCGGTGTCAACCTCCCGCGGGCAGATCAAGACCGCAGCGCGGTGGTTCCGTCAGTCCCTGGCCGGCGGCGCGGACACCAGCCTCGAGGCGTTCACGCTGCTGGTGGATCTGCCCGGCGCACTGGGGATGGCCGGAGACGCCACCTCGGCCCGTCAGGCCCTCGACGAGCTGACCGCTGCTCGCCATCAGGGTTTGGTCTACCTGGAACCGGAGCTACTGCTTACCCGTGCGTGGGTCGCCGCCACCGAGGGCTCGGTCAGCGAGGCCGTCACGCTCGCCCGCCAAGCGGCCGAGCTGGCCGCATCCCAGCCGCAACCCGCTGTGGAGG
>JBOHGX010000001.1:0-4733 GCA_050700255.1 Pseudonocardiaceae bacterium | reverse complement strand
GCCGTGAACCTCTATTCGGCTCCGAATGGCGCCCCGTGGCGGCCGGCTTCAGGCAAGCTCACGCAGGGCACTGCGACCCGTCGGGCAGACCGACGGCTGCTGGCCGCTGCGCCAAGGGCGGGCCGCTGTCGCGACCGGTATGCCAGTCGAAAGTGGCTGGTCAGACGTGGTGTCGGCGGGTGGAAGTGGAGCGGACGGACCGCAAGCTACACCCGCCCGAGGCAAGAAACATGTGCACGACGTCGTCGATCAGCCCGCTCCACCGGTCACCGCCGGGGTCGTTGGAGATCTGCTGACCGACTAGGCCGGTCATCAGCGCTGTCCAGACGTCGATGTGTCGGGGGTCTCGCACACCGTTTCGCGCGAGCTGCTCACGGGTGAGTTCTAGGGCGCGCATGGCCGGCGCGTAGGAATCCGGTGACGGGGTGAATCCGGGGACCGAGTGCTGGAACACACCGAACATGGCGTTTTTCGACTCGAAGTACGCGTATACAACTTCCGTCCTTGCTGATGGCTGCGGCAAGTGTGCGGATCCGATCCACGTTCTGTTGGCTGCTGTTCGGGCGATGGTTGCGCTCAGTAACTATGCGGAGGCTGTGCCCGTCTGATGGGTGAATTGTGGGAAGGTGTGCAACATCGCCGTAGGCTCCAGCGATAGGACGGGTAGAGCCCCGTGATGCTGTTGGACCCCCTACCCGGCAGCGTCATGGGGCTTTTCTCATGTATGGCTCCTAGCGGACGCCCCTAGCCCTCGGCCGTCGAGCTCCCTCATGCCGGCTACCGTCCCACCGTTCGGGGACGGGACGGCACAGCCACCTCAAGCTCGGGTGATCGCCGCGTCGTAGGCCAGCACGGCCTCGGCGTTGCGGCGCAGGCGTCGCAGCAGCTCGGCGCGGATGGCGTGGAACAGGTAGTACCCATCGAGGTTGATGGCCTCAACGAGGGTGAGCGCTGCAGCTGGTCCCTCGACTTCGGCGACCGCGACTGCGCGGTGCAGCGCCACGACCGGGCTCATCGGGAATCGCCGTGCGTCGTTGATCACCCACAGTCCGACATCCATGGTCCGGCGCGCCGAAGTCGTGAGTCGGCCACGGTTAGTCCTGCTCCTCCGTTCAGTTTGTACATCCTCTGTTTACTCCCGAGAAAGCTTCACGCTTCACAATTCGAGACAAAGTGGGAAGCCGAGGGGTCAGCCAGGTCCTAGCTAAAGGAAGGCGGCCATGACGATCACTGACGACATCTACCGCCTGTGGTGCGCGTTGGCGCCAGCGGCCCAGATGCCGCGCTCGGCGGACCACGAATCCGGCACCGACAAGCCGTCGGGTAAGCACCGGGCAGAGTCCACTCGGCGTCCGTACGCTCCCGTCGGGCGCACCGGCCGTCGAATCTACCGATCACCTTCTCATCGAGCGTAGTGATCACATACAGTACGCGCTCGTACACAGGTGGCGTGTCCCCGCATCCTCTCAAACGTGTAGATGTTGGAGTGCGATGCATACCAAAAGGGTGGTACAGTATTAGCGGTTGCTATCTGCTCGACTCACCAAACGATCCGTACCGCCCAAGCTACCTATGCGAAGAGCGTTCTCAGTCTAGATATCACCATACTACCACCTGGGAATGGCGAACTGAGTGACAACCATGCCCGCCAGCCGCCCGGGCAAGCCATCCCGCCCCCAAGCGGAAAAAGCACGTATGACGGGCCGTGAAAGCGCCGTAGAACCACCGAGCGGAGTGCAGGTCCAGCTGTTGAGTTTGATCCCCGAGAGCTTTGAGGAGGTCCATCAGATGGGTGAGCTTCGTCAGGCCATCACGGAGGAAGTTGGCAGAATAGTTCCTGCGGTGGACACCCCGCTGCTGCGCGAGTTCATCCGCGACCCCAGGGCGATCGCGGCAGTGATGCCTAGTTCCGTCGCGATGGCTACGGTGCTGGGCATGCCGATACCCGAGAGCGGTGAACCGGTGATTGTCGAGCTCGGCGCGGGCACCGGAGCGTGCACCGCCGTGATCCAGCATCGCCTCGGCGGACGGGGCCGCCACATTGCGGTCGAGGCTAACCCGATCTTGGCGGATCTGCTGACGGGGCGGTGCCCCCACGCCGAGGTCGTGTGCGGCGACGCGGGGGACCTGCCGAAGTTCTTGGCCGATCGGGGTTCACCATCCGCGGACCTGATCATCAGCACACTGCCGTGGGTGGCCTTCGCTCCATCAGCGACGCGGAGGCCGTTGCTCGCCACTCTCGTCGAGTCGTTGGCCAGCGGCGGCGCCTATACCCAGGCTGCGTAGGCCTGGACGCGGTGGGCTTCACCGGCCCGTCGACAACTGCGACAGCTTCAAGCCAGCTTCGAAGAGGTTGTGATCGGCGAAACGATCTGGCGCAATGTGCCCCCTGCTCGCGTCTACATCGCCAGGCGCCCCAGGAAAAGGCGGTGGCCCGACTGATCATCACAGCCCCCGACACTGATATCAGCCTCTCGTCGGATACCGACAAGCGTCGTCTTATCGACCGGCGTAGGGCGTGCATCACCGACATCTTATGAACACCAGACGGACGCTCTATGCTCTTGCAGGATTGATCGCGGGAGCGCAGACCAGCCCCAGCCTTCGCTGACGATCCGAATCCCGGTGCGAGGTTGTTTTGCTGCCGGTGGCGGGCAGTGTCTGTCGCACTGCGCGGCAGGTGGTGCGGGCGAGTTCGCGGCGCCCTTCGCCGGGACCGGGACGCAGCAGCGGCAACACGTTGAGCTCGACGACCATGCCGCGGAGCCGGGCGATCCGCCGCAGCGAGGATCCCAGCGTCTCCGTTCCCACGAAAGCCGCGGCGGTCGTCGCCCGCCCGTCGGAGAGTCGGTAGCGCAGCGCCACCGGGCGGACCGCCGCGCCAGCGTCCAGCGCGGCTTGGAACACCGCCGGGCGAAAGCTGCCGCCGCTCGTCCCGCACCACGTCGTGCCCTCCGGGAAGACGCCAACGGCGGCGCCGGCGCGTAACGCGGCAGCCAGTTCGGCAACGACGGCGGGCAGGCCGCAAAGCCGGTCGCGGTCGAGAAAGATAGCGCCGGCTCGCACCGCCAGCGCGCCGACCACGGGCCAGTCCCCGACCTCGCGCTTGGCGAGCATGCGGACGGGCTGCACGGCTCCAATCGCCACGACGTCCAGCCACGAGACGTGGTTGGCGACGACGAGCACGCCCGATCCGAAGCGCGCCGGGCCGTACCGGGTCAGCCGCACGCCCAGAATGGCGAGCACAGCGGCGAACCACTGGCGCACGGAGCGCTCTCGGATAAAGCCGGGCAACAGCGGGAGCACCGCGGCGAGGCCGACCCCTCCCAGCACGACGGCGACCAGCGCCACCAACCTGGCCACCACGACCAAGGTCCAGCAGCGGGCCGGGCGCTGGGACGGGGCAGGCATCCCGGGCCACACGGCGAGACCGGCCGCCAGCTCACGCCGGCTCCCCGAAGAAGCGCAGGTATCGCCGGTCCACGCGACGCGTCGACAGCCATGCCACGGACGTTCTCGACGCCGCTGGGTGCGCCGCTGGCGTCGATCCCGTGGTACCGGTGGCCGGGATGCTCACCGCGCCAGCAAGGGCGATCCCTAGAACCGGCATCGGGATCAGTCCTCGCTCGGCCATCAACCTGTCTCCTTCGGTTATCGAGCGAGTCGCAGGACTCACGGCACGTACCAGCGCGCTACTCAGCGTGAGATAGCAGACGCACCTGGACGCGGCCTAAGAGGACACGCCGCTGCGGTCGGGTTTTGAGCTCACCGGCTGGCCACCTCGTGCTGATGTGCCGCAGCCACTTCGGCAAGGCGTCCGGCCAGTTGGTGTGACTGGCATGTTTGTTGCACGGCAGAGAGACTTCTCCGATGGACAGCACCGCACTGCGTGCTCTGCAGGAGCCATTCAAGCAGCGCTACCGCGCCGAGCCGGGATCGGCCGTGATCACTCTACGGGCCGACGGTGAGCTCGGCACCGAGTCGATAACCTGCTCGGTGGATACCGGGCGAGTCCTGGTCGAGGCCGGCCTGCACTCGGCGACTGGCGGCGACGGGGTCGCGGTGTGCTCGGGGGACATGCTTCTGCAGGCGCTGGTGGCCTGCGCCGGGGTGACCCTGCGGGCGGTGGCCACCGCGTTGGAGGTCCCGGTCTCGGGCGGCACCGTGCATGCCGAAGGTGACCTGGACTTCCGCGGCACCCTCGGGGTCGCTGAGGACGCACCGGTCGGCTTCCGGGCGATCCGGCTGCGTTTCGCCCTCGACACCACAGCCAGTGAGGAGCAGCTGGCCACCTTGCTACGGCTCACCGAGCGGTACTGCGTCGTCTACCAGACTCTCGCCAGTGCCTTGGCAATGTCCGTGGGGATGCTCAGCGACTCCAGCGGATCGGCCTCCGTTGCGGGATGACCCTTTCTGGACTAGCTGGCGATGGATGTTCGCCAGCGGCGGAGATTGTCTTCGGGGGTGGTGGCTTCGTCGGGTGGTACTGCGGTCAGCGCACCCACGCCGCCCTTGGCCATGATCATGAGCCAGGTGACGATGACGAAGGCGGAAGTAAAGGTGGGCATCCCGACCGGCGAGAGCGCGACGGCGACGGCGGCCCAGACCCCAATGCCGTTAAGTTAGGCATGGGACCTTGAAGATGTGGATCTTTGGTGGGCCGTTGTGGAGTTGACCGTGGTCGGTGGTGTGTTTGATGCGGTGGCTGTGAGCGCGGTATCTTTTGACCACTC